>NZ_JACJEE010000006.1:0-94689 GCF_014163915.1 Pseudoalteromonas sp. SR41-8 | reverse complement strand
CAGGTTTTGATCCTGGCATTCCCAGGTTCAAATCCTGGTATCCCAGCCAACTTCTTCTACCAAAGAATGTTGTTAAAGAATAACTCTAGCTACGAGTATAAACAGCAAAAACGTATATAATTATATAGACTATGCGGGAGTGGCGGAATTGGTAGACGCGCTGGATTTAGGTTCCAGTATCTTAGGATGTGAGAGTTCAAGTCTCTCCTTCCGCACCATGTTCTTACCTAGAACTAAAACTAATAAAATTTAAAGTTGGGATATCGCCAAGCGGTAAGGCACCAGGTTTTGATCCTGGCATTCCCAGGTTCAAATCCTGGTATCCCAGCCAAATTTATCAATTCCTTTCTCTATCTTTTATCTTTTATCTTTTATCTTTTATCAAAAAATTATATGAGTGAGCTTTCGCCCACCCTAGCCATTCTATTAATACCAATTACATTAAATTAGTTAGCTATTTAATTCGCTATGATAATCATATTTTTAATAAAATGAGAATTCTTAACTGATTTCACCGCTAATCGCATATTTTAATACCCAATGCTTTACCGGTCCGGTTTTATTTGCCATTTTCAAAAACTGACTGCGTGCCCACTGCAATGGAGTTAGTTGATTAGAAAAACCAAAATAACAAGCGTCCATCATACTCATCATTAACAAATTTGCTTTGCGTCTAGTTTGCTCATATTGTTTAAGATATTGTGCAGCACCTATATCGTCTGCATTTTTTAATATATCAGCAAGCGCTACGACATCTTGAAAACCTAAGTTAACCCCTTGCCCAGCGAGCGGATTAATCGTATGCGCTGCATCACCAACCAGCACGATACGGCCATCTGAATAGCTGTTGGCATGTTGGCGGGCTAACGGAAAAACAGCATGCTCTATGATATCAAAATCCCCAGCTAAGGGCGGGAAATGTGCAAGCAGTTGCTGTTTTAATTCGCTTGCTGAGAGTTGCTGCCATTGCTTTAACTGCTTTGCATCGTGGTAACAAATTAAATTGGCGTATGGCGCCTGCATAGGTAAAAAAGCTACTGGACCTGTGGGCTTAAACTGCTGCCATGTTTTTACTTGTTGCGCAGCGTCTAGTTTTATTAATACTCCCATACAATGCTGACCATATTGCCAACCCGTAACACCAATACCTGCCTGTTGACGTAATAACGATTGCCCACCATCTGCAGCAACAACTAAATCAGCTGTATATTGCTGCTCACCATAATGCAATGTCACTTGCTGTTCGCTTTGCTCAATTGCGGACAATGATTGAGGTGTTTCAATCACTTCGATATTGTGCTGTGCAAACTGTTGCCAGATACTCGCTTGAATTAAATTATTTTCAATTAAGTGGCCTAAATGAGTGGTATTAATATCGTGACAATCAAACAAAAGGTTATCGCCCGTTCGTTCAAACGCTTCGAGCTGTTGATATGGGGCATGTCGATGCACTCGTAAAATAGGCATAGCGCCTAAGTCATCTAATAAGTTTTCTGAAAAACGATTGATAGCAGATACACGAATATCAACTTTTTCACTTGCCAATACAGCATCAGCATCAATTATCTGCTGCTCAATCACTGTTACTTGGCATCCTTGTTTAGCGAGTTTAACTGCTGTGGCTGCACCAACCATGCCGCCGCCAACAACAACAACCTTGTTTTTCATCATTTTTAGTCACTAATTTGGTTATTTTCAGTGCGCTTGATTGTATCGTACTTCTGTTTACAAGTGCGAGTGAGTTTCATCTTAATCAACCATAAAACGCACTTTGTTTGACTTCAATTCACAAACATAAAAACTATACTTGGATCTAGACGGGTATCCAGCTAAAATACGCGTCCTTTAAGTAAGCGAAAGTGCCGCTTATCCTGTTTAGCGCACAACCGTGCCACTACCGAATTGAAAACGAGGCTATATTTCAATGAGTAAAAAGCTGCATATTAAAACCTGGGGTTGTCAGATGAATGAATACGACTCTCAGAAAATGGCTGATCTTCTCGATGCAACCAACGGCTACCAGTTAACTGATGAAGCTGGGGATGCAGATGTTATCCTACTCAATACCTGTTCAATTCGCGAAAAAGCGCAGGAAAAAGTATTCCATCAACTAGGCCGTTGGAAATTACTCAAAGATGACAAACCCGATCTGATCATCGGTGTTGGTGGCTGTGTTGCGTCACAAGAGGGCGATTCAATTCGCCAACGCGCACCATTTGTTGACGTTATTTTTGGCCCTCAAACATTGCACCGTTTACCTGAAATGATCAAACAAGTGCAAGGTAACAAAGGCAGCTCTGTGGTTGATATTTCATTCCCAGAGATTGAAAAGTTTGACCGTTTACCAGAGCCAAAAGCAGACGGTCCTTCTGCATTTGTATCTATTATGGAAGGGTGCTCTAAATACTGTACCTTCTGCGTAGTACCTTACACGCGCGGTGAAGAAGTCAGCCGCCCGCTTGATGATGTATTATTAGAAATTGCTCAACTTGCAGAGCAAAATGTTCGTGAAGTAAACCTACTAGGTCAAAACGTAAATGCTTATCGCGGCGAAACTCACGATGGTGAAATTTGTTACTTCTCAGATTTAATTCGTTATGTTGCAGCTATCGACGGGATTGACCGTATTCGCTACACCACGTCGCACCCGGTAGAGTTTACACCAGACATCATTGACGCTTATGCCGACGTACCTGAATTAGTCGATCACTTACATTTACCTGTACAAAGCGGTTCGGATCGTATTCTTAATTTAATGAAACGTGGTCACACTGCTATTGAGTACAAATCAACGATTCGTAAATTACGTAAAATTCGCCCTAATTTAAGTATGTCGTCAGATTTTATTATTGGTTTCCCAGGTGAAAGCGCCGCTGACTTTGAAGCGACGATGAACCTTATCAATGATATTGGTTTTGATATGAGCTTTAGCTTTATCTACAGCGCACGCCCGGGTACGCCAGCGGCTGATTTGCCTGATGATGTCAGCGAGCAAGAAAAGAAAGAGCGTTTATACCTACTACAAAACCGTATTACTCAAATGGCGCAACAGATCAGTCGTCAAATGTTTGATACTGAACAACGCATCCTAGTTGAAGGTCCATCCAAGAAAAATCCGATGGAGCTACGTGGCCGTACTGAAAACAACCGCGTAGTAAACTTTATTGGCCCACACACAGTGATCGGTCAGTTTGTTGATGTACGTATAACTGAGGCACTGCCAAACTCTTTACGCGGTGACTTAATTCGTACAGAATCCCAAATGAACTTACGCCGTGCGGTTGCTCCTGCTGATATTTTAAGTAAAGCAGCACAACCAGAGCCGCAAGCCACCCCTGATGAATTAGGTGTTGCAACTTTCGTTCCTTAGGCGAAACTTACTGTGCCAGCCTCGCTGGCACATCAAAACAGGAAGCAATTTTGAGTAATCAATTAAAAAAATTAGAGATTTATTTAGAACCCTCCGACAACAAACGTCTTTCATCTTTATGTGGCCCGTTTGACGAAAACATCAAACACATTGAACGCCGCTTAGGTGTTGAAATTACTCATCGCGATAACTATTTTAAAATCACCGGTAAAACCACCAGCGCGTTTGCAGCGATGGAAATCCTCAAAGACTTATATGTCGAAACTCAGCCAGTACGCGGTGTTATTACTGAAATTGAAGCAAATACCGTACATTTAGCCATTAGTGAGTCAAATGCATTAGAGCAAGATGAGCTAAACGAATATGGCAAAGAGGTGATGATCAAAACTCGTCGTGGCGTAATAAAACCACGTAACGACAATCAAGGTCATTATGTATCGAATATATTTCGTCACGATATCACCTTTGGTATAGGGCCTGCTGGCACAGGTAAAACCTACCTAGCTGTCGCCGCAGCAGTTGATGCTTTAGAGCGTCAAGAAATACGGCGTATTTTATTGACCCGCCCTGCTGTTGAAGCCGGTGAAAAACTGGGTTTTTTACCAGGTGATTTAAGTCAGAAAATCGACCCATACCTGCGCCCATTGTACGATGCCTTATTTGAAATGCTCGGCTTTGAAAAAGTCGAAAAGCTGATGGAACAAAATGTCATTGAAGTCGCTCCACTTGCCTTTATGCGTGGTCGCACACTTAACGATGCCTTTATTATTTTAGATGAAAGCCAAAATACCACGGTTGAACAAATGAAAATGTTCTTAACCCGAATTGGTTTTAATTCAAAAGCAGTGATCACTGGCGACATTACCCAAGTAGATTTACCCCGTGGTGCGCGCTCAGGGCTTCGTCACGCCATTGAAGTACTTAGCGATGTAGACGAAATAAGCTTTAACTTCTTCCAATCACAGGACGTGGTACGCCACCCTGTCGTGGCACGTATTGTTGAAGCCTACGAACGTAACGATGAAGCAGAACGACTCAAACGCGCCGAAAAACAACGTGCTAAAGACTTGCTCGCAAACCAAGAGCAAGCGCAACCTTCGACTAAAGAGTGATGCCGTGAACACTGAACTTGATTTACAAATAGCCTGCGAGTTTGATAACTTGCCTAGTCTTGAGCAGTTTGCGCTGTGGGCTAATAAAGTGCTTAGTCAATACCGTGATGAATCAGAGCTGAGTATTGTTATTGCTGATGAAGAGCAAAGCCAACAACTCAATAATGACTACCGTGGTAAAGATAAACCAACCAATGTGTTGTCGTTTGAATTTGAAGCGCCAGCAGGTATAGAGCTACCTTTGGTGGGTGATTTAGTTATTTGCCCAGCCATAGTGTTAGCTGAATCAATAGAGCAAGAAAAGTCATTTCATGACCATTTTGCCCATATGGTGATCCACGGATGCTTGCATTTACTTGGATTTGACCATATAAAGGATGAAGATGCGACAGAAATGGAAAGCATTGAAAAGCAATTGCTTGCCGAATTAGGCATAGCAGACCCATATCGGGACGATATTTAAATTTACGGAGCAAGTAGACGCAATGAGCGACGATAACTCGCAGACTAGCCAGGGTTCTTCTGGCAAGACCTGGTTGGGTAGAATTACCCAAATGTTGCAAGGGGAACCCCAGAATAGAGAAGAGCTGGCTGAAGTAATTGCCGATGCGCAAGTTCGGGATGTCATTGATCCTGAAACCAAAGAGATGATCGAAGGTGTGCTCGGTGTGTCAGAGTTAAAAGTGCGAGATATTATGATCCCGCGCTCACAAATGATCACGCTCGAAGTGGAAGCGCCACTAGAAGAACTCATTCCAATGATGGTCGATTCAACGCATTCACGTTTTCCAGTGGTGTGTGAAGATAAAGACCACATTGAAGGCATTTTACTAGCAAAAGATCTATTACCACTGATCCTCAATAAAGATGATCTACTGCCATCATTACGTGATTATTTACGCCCAGCCGTTGTTGTGCCTGAAAGTAAGCGTGTTGATACGCTACTTAATGAGTTTCGCCAACAGCGTTACCATATGGCGTTAGTAATTGATGAATACGGCGGTGTATCTGGTTTAGTAACCATAGAAGATATTCTTGAGCTCATCGTCGGTGAAATTGAAGATGAACACGACGAAGAAGAGCAACTAGATATTCGTCAACTTGCAAAGCATGTGTTTGTTGTTCAAGCACTTACTCCTGTTGATGATTTTAACGAATATTTTAAAACTGGCTACAGCACGCAAGACGCTGATACCATCGGTGGTACTGTTTTACACGCCTTTGGGCATATGCCTGGCCGTGGTGAAATAATTGATATAGATGGCTTACAATTTAAAGTAACCAATGCCGATAATCGTCGATTATTGCAATTACAGGTTACAGTGCCAAAGGCTGATGATAACGACAGTGAAGACACTTCTGACTAACTGCCTGCATTTAGCAAAAGATAAAAAAGCATGGCTCGCACTGGTTGCGGGCCTCTTTTTAACCTTGTGTTATGCCCCTTTTGAGATTTGGCCCCTCACGTTCGCCTGTTTAGCATTAGCGATATACAGTACCCACACACATAATTCTGGGCAGCAATATGGCAAACTAGCCAGTAAACGCGCCGCCAAATATGGTTTTATATTTGGCCTCGGTTGGTTTGGCGCAGGTATCAGTTGGGTGCATGTCTCCATTGCCACCTTCGGCGGTATGCCACTGGTAGCCTCAGTGTTACTGATGGTGCTGTTATGTGCTTATTTAGCTATCTACCCGGCTTTAGCCTTTATGTTTGCCACACGCTTTGCCAGCGGCCCTAGTAGCTACGGTTTATTATTACTCTCAGGCTTTGCTGTCACCGAATACTTACGCGGTGTGGTACTCACCGGCTTCCCTTGGCTAAGCTTTGGTTATACTCAAACCGATAGCCCACTTAACTTTTTAGCGCCGCTGATCGGTGAATTTGGCTTAACGTTAGTGTGCATAGCCATCGCATTTGCACTCTATAGGCTTATTATTGCAAAAGACTTTAAACTAACGATAGCAACCGCAGCTATCATCGCTGTTATCAGCGGTATGGGTGTTGTTAGCCGCAGCAATCAATACAGCGAAACAACCATTAGTGCTTTATTAGTGCAAGGTAATATCAAACAAAGCCTGCGTTTTGAGCCTAGTGAGTTTTGGACCACTATGAGTAAATATCAAGACATGACTCGCCCCCACTGGGATGCAGACTTGATCGTCTGGCCCGAGGCAGCTATTCCTGAAATTGAAGCCCTTGCCGACAGCTTTTTGGCCGGCCTCGATAGCGCAGCGTCATTTAACAACACCGCACTTATCACCGGTATTGTTGATTACCAACTCGACACCAAAACTATTTTTAACACCCTTATTGTACTTGGCAATAAAGAGCACAGCGACGAGCACGGTCATTATCAATACTTAGGTAAAAATCGTTATCAAAAACATCAATTACTACCCATTGGTGAGTTTGTGCCATTCGAAGGTATATTGCGCCCAATCGCGCCATTATTTGACCTACCCATGTCATCGTTCACTCGCGGCGACCAAGTTCAAAATAACTTACGTGCTAATGGCTTAAATATATTACCGGCCATTTGCTACGAAATCGCTTTTGCTGATTTAGTGCGTGGTAATTACCACAATGATTCGGATATTTTATTTACTGTAAGTAATGATGCCTGGTTTGGTGCCTCCCACGGTCCCCACCAGCACATGCAAATAGCCCGTATGCGTGCCCTTGAATTACAACGCCCGCTTATTCGTGTGACCAACAATGGCATCAGCGGCGTATACGACCCAATCACTCAAATTCAAGTCCGCATGCCACAATTTAAAGCCGACACCCTTAAAGTTAATATCAAGCTAATCCAAGGCGACAGCATCTATAGTCAATACGGTAACTTGCCTGTGTGGTTATTTATTTTTAGCATTACAATCGCAGCATTAATCGTAAAATTTAAATATAAAGATAATCACCGTTAAATATATTCACTAAAAAGTAATCACACAATTGATATATTTCATCTACATCAATTGTCGTAAACATAATAACAAGGAAGTTGTATGTTGTTAATTAACACCCAATGCAAACAATCAATTACACAGCACATGGTCAGAATCAGGCATTTTATTCTGTTCGTATTGATGCTTATTATCCCCTCCTTGGGTTTAGCCGCTCAATATGAAGTCAGTTCAAAGAATGAGTTACAAGCTCAATATCAGTTATTACTAGAGTTAAAAGCTGAAAATGCTGTTTCAGAGAATGTGTATACTGAAAAATCTACTTTTTTACATCAACAAGCGCAAACGAACTTTCATTTTGACTTAGACAGTGGAACATACACCTCCGACATACCGATTGGTAATGCCCATCAAATTAGCAAACAACCTTCACCAATATCTGACACCGAGCAGCGTATTGATAGTTTCACCACCGCGCTATATGCTATTTCAGCTTTGTTATTATTGGCCTTAATTGGCAAAGTGATGTCACATTTCCCACCATTACTCAACGAACTTTTGATTTACGGCGCGTCTATTTTTTCACTCATTTTTTTACATTACGAATATTGGTTACTGGTTGCAGGATTCTCTTTAGGCAGCATTATTAGCTATTCAGTGCTAAGTCGTATTAGTGACGATAAAGAAGAAGCTAAATGGGTAGGATGGCCCTTAGCAATTACATTTGCTGCGCTAACCTTAATATTTGATAACAGCATATTTGGGTTTTGCAGTGTATTAGCTTTGTTATCAACTTTTGGTTTTATGATATTAGTTGCTCCAGGTAGAGTAACCGTCGGCAGCCAAGATGAACGCGTTGCACAATCTGTTTATTTAACGGCGCTTAGTTTTACGTTAACTCTATTAGCTTGGTTAGTATTTTATACCGATTGGTTCGCACCTTTACTCGAATTAAGACAGCCTCTGCAATCTTTTGAACTTGGTATGCTCACCTTACTGCCACTTGCTTATTTTTCAGGGATCTCCCAACTTAGCTTTTTCTTATTGAAAGAAAAACCTTGGCTACGTTTTAGCGCTGAGCTTATCGGTTTAATTAGTGAAATAGCGGTAGTCACAATTGCGCTGTTATATAAACTTGATACCATGTTTTGGATAGCCGCATTATTTTTGATGTGGAACTTCTTGGACAAGTTTTATCGTCTGATTTATAAACATGTTAGCTATGTTTCAGCGTGTACACTATTCGCGCTGTTTTTTGCCGGTATTAGCGCACTAATAAAATCAAATATCGATGTTATTATGCCTTATTTAGAGTTTTTAGGACTGTGAACCTCCCTAAATGCCCTATTTTTCATAAATAGGGCATTTTCTGTATATTAATCCTTTCTATAAAACTTGCTTAGAGTCTAACTATCTATTTAACAATCGCTTTAACTGTCTCTTCAGTTATTAGCTGATTTATACTGCCTTTAATAACCACAGTTGCTGATATTTTATCTTGAATGGCTTGGCGGTTCGGATCCCAATAAACTTGTAAAAAACCTAGTAAACCAGTTGCAAACCCTGCGCCGTAGCCGCCGTATCGGCCAAACGCATCCCATAAACTTAAATCTTCGCCACTAAGTGCGACAACTCGGATATTGCATAGTTTTTTACCCGGTGTTTGGCCACGCCACAAAAGCGAAAATAATGTGAAGTACACCGCGGCCCAACCAAAGCCAAGACCTAAATCTTGAATGATTCCTTTGCCCCACTGTAAAATACTATTCACAGGTGCAGCTTTAACCGGTGCGTCTTCAGGTTCAGCCGTCTGCTCATCAGCTTCAACCATTACTTTCAATAACAACCGGGCAACCTGAGCATTATCAAACTCATCTATTTCAGCCAGTTGTGGCACTTGAGCAACTAAATTGGCAAGTGCATTGCTTTGACAAGTCTGATTGCAATTTTGACTTGGTGCTGTTTGCGTTAAATAAGTATTTATCTGTTGTTTTTCCTCTGCATTTAATGGTGTTTCGCGTTTAATTCTTATCCCTTGAATCGCAGTATCATCCTCAAAAAAATCGATTGCGATTGAAAGCACTGAGAGTGAACTTATAAATAATATACTAGTAGCTGTTATTTTTAATACTCTTCGCCAAACAGTCGACATTGTTGGTAAGTATTTTTGCGCTGTGCCTTTATAAAAAGCCATTGCAGCTACAAATGCGATTACAGCAGCACTGATCTTAGCCGCGAGAAAAATTAGCGCTACATCGATTACCATCGCGAGCGCGCGGCGAGTCGGTGAAGCAAGTGGTAGTCCCAATAACGCTTGATCTATTTTAAATGCATAGGGCGTAATAACTTCCTTAGTTTCAGCAGCTGTTAATGCTAATTGTTCTATTTGTTTCGCTTTCATTTACGCCTTTATCCTTAAAATTAAATAAGCATCTTTATTTAGATTGTTATTGAGAGCAGCTTATAGCTCAAACCATCAAGGCTAGATTATCTATAAATGGTTTATTTTCTTCATCTATCACACGAATTATTTCTTTGTGTAAACGTTTTTTGTGCTCAGCAAAAATGGCGCGCTTTTTATCAAATGCAGCGGCAAACGCCATTGCGTCCGCTAATAGGCTATCTTGGTCTGTTGAGGCTTTTTCTATAACGTGATCAATTGCAAGCTCTGATCCAGAAACGCGACGCCCTGTCAGTTTCATTTCGTTAAAGCGATAGTAAGGGATCGCTTTTTTCACAAAGGCGATCATGCCAGGTAAAAATGGGATTGATAAATCCACTTCAGGGAAGCAAAAAAAGCCGCGATCGCCGCGCATAAATCTAAAGTCACACGCGCACGCTAAAATTGCACCGTTACCAAAAGCATGACCATTAATGGCAGCGATCACTGGCATAGGAAAAAGCAGTAAGGTTTTAAATACATCGTCCATGTCGTACATAAAACCACGTATTTCATCGGCCTTTTTTGCTTGCATAGCAGGTAACAACCAATCAGTATCAATGCCTAAACTCCAACACTTATCATCATTTGAGGTGATGACTAGCGCTTTGTGGTTTTGGTTTTCAACAACCTCTGCTAACGCTTGTTTTAGTTGATGTGCAAAATGTGGATTTTGGCGGTTTTCGCCGTTTGTTAAGGTTAACACCGCAACGTTATGTTGAGTGGTTAAGGAGATGATACTCATAAAGTCCCTCTTCAATTTTATAGTTTTTTAAAAAGATTATTGCTCGTTTAAACGCAGACCGATGTTTAGTTTATCTGTTTAATTACAAACCATTGAGCCTGTAATAAACCAGTTTAAATTCATCACCTTTCATTTCATTTACATTGTGTCACATATTAGCAATTTATATATTTCAGTCTTATTGCATATTAGATACTATCTATATACTAATAATAATTAAAATACTTATGAAAAAGTTAACAATTGTATTGCTCTTACTTCTATTGTTATCAGGCTGCGCGAATTCGGCTAAAAATGATCTCGCAATATTAAAGAATCACACGGTATGTTGTATTAACTTAAACGATATTACATTCGTAGCGCAACAAACAAAGCAGTTTATTCATTTTGATTTGAAAAAGCAGCCTGTAAGACTTTTTGGCGATGCGAAAAGTCCATTTATTGCAATTGAAAAACCTAGCGATAGTCGTTTTGCCCAAGTTTTTAGCTACGCTAATGGCGTATTTATTCAAAATGCAACGCTTGTCTATCCTCAGTTATTGCTTTTGGATAAGTCAAAACAGATTATTCAACACCTCAAACCCTATGAAGCATGGCAAAATGGTTTACCAACAATCTTAGGTTTGGACGGTAAGCTGTACTACAAAACACAGTTTACTCTGCCAAGCGAGGCAAAATACCTAATTTTTTATACTGATAGCGGTTTGAATAATAAAAAAACTACGATCAACTGGCGTTCGCAAGTTGGAGGTAGCGAATATAGATACCTGACCCTCACCTCGTTCGCTAAAATCGGAATCAAATTACTTTAACTTAACACTCATTTTCAGGAATTATTATGAGATATATTTATACTATTTTTATCCTTATAACATTAAGTGGGTGTAACTCTTCACCCAATTACATGAATACTGCACAACTAAAATCAAACCATCAGATACTTGGGCTTGGTGGTTTTTATGTTGAAGAAGAGCTCAGTTATTTTGAACAACAGTTGGCAGATCATTATAAAACACCTATAAAAAAAGCACTTGAAGATCGCGGATTTCAAGTAGTCGATGCCAGCGAGGTTTATGATCTTTATTATCAGTTATTAGACAATGCTGATAATTTGTACGACCCTCTTACAGGTCAGGAAAATGAAAACCTACGTAATGAAATCTGGAAAAAAGCGCTTGCTAAAACAAAAGCTAAATTAGGTATAAGTGCGTTTGTATTTGCGGGCGTAGATACTGTTAGAGCAGAATTTACTAACAGTATTCTATTAGGACATGTGGCAAAATGGTATGGTCAGGAAGAGTCTTACCTTGAAGGCGGCGCTGATGGTGGAGATATATTTGTATCGTTATTTCAGAACGAAGAAGGTTATGTTCCTGGGAGCCGACTATATATCCGTATTAGAGATGAACACGATACACTGTTAACAACAGGTTCTGGGGGTATTGAATTAGTTGCACAATTTAACAGCGATGAAGAAATTATTGTTAAAGATGCTGATAAATTATTTAAAGATCCTACAAAATTAGACAACGCGTTACAATTTGCACTAAAGACAATTGACACTTGGAAAACAAAAAAATGATGAAGCTTTTTTTAATCATCATGACTTTACTAAATTTAGTCGGGTGTAAACTGATTCAATATAATAGCGATCCTGAAGTGAGGATTAGTGCAATCACATTAGTCAACGCACCTACCCATAGCGATCTTGCCTATATATGGTTGCCAACCTCCAATACCGGTAGCAAAGTATTATACCGAGAAGCATTTGACAATAACGTGGTCAACTTCTCAAAAAAATATAATTTAACTAACCTAAATCCGCAGGCACAAAGATTTTTTGATAGTTTTATTATGAAACAAGGCGGTGCTTTCAACACAAAAACAGGTAAACTTAACTTAGAACTAATACAAACAGCAATGCAATACACGTTTAATAACGTTAAAAGCGCATATCCAAATATTAATACTCTGTTAGTTATTCAGCCGCAAGAAACCTCAATAAAAGTTATTGATGGCACTGCTAATTGGAATGGTGTTGAGCAACATATCGTAACAATACCTCAAAAGTCAGTCGAATTTAGGCCGGTAATAAGCCTTGCCGTACAGTACTACATTCCTGATGGCAAAAATTATGACTTTGAAATTGGTCTAGATCTTCATGCCCCAGATTTAACCGATGACAGTAAATATGAACAAGTGATAAAACATATTTTATCCCCTATCGTCTTGTTAAAAAAAGAAATCTAATAGTTATCAGTCTAATAGTAAGCTATAACTTTAGCCACTATTAGACTTTTGATAAGTGATATTATAATCACCCCCAGTTCTCACAAATAAAATTAATACTTGAGGATACTTATGCTTAATAAAGTCGCTATTGTTGTCGGTGCAACTGGCTTAGTGGGCAGTCACTTAGTTGAAGAATTAATTGTGGCAACTCATATCAGTAAAGTTATCACCCTAACGCGTCGCCCTATTAGTTATAACAGTGACAAAGTCGTTAATCATGTAGTGGACTTTAACCATTTAGCTCAACACGCTGCGCTTTTTAAAGCGGATATATTATTTTCATGTTTAGGCACGACAAAAAAAGCAGCTGGCTCTATAGCCGCTCAGCGTAAGGTTGATTTTTATTATCAGTTAAAAGTCGCTGAACTTGCTGCAAAACACGAAGTACACCATTACTTGCTAGTATCCTCCAGTGGTGCAAATGCCAATAGTGGTAACGCATATTTACAAATGAAAGGTGAACTTGAAAATACTGTCAAAGAACTGCCATTTAAACGCATTAGTATTATTCAGCCATCGTTATTACTTGGCGAGCGTAATAACGAATTTCGTATTGGTGAAAAGCTTGGCAGTGTATTGTTACCAATTTTATGTATGCTGCCTGGTTTAAGAAAGTATCGCCCTATCACGGGCAAACAAGTTGCCATAAAAATGTGTAATATCAGTAAACAATCAGGTGATGGTGTTGAATATTTTAGATTAGATGAACTATTTAACAGTTAAAATTCAGTACGTATCTTATACGTTCCTTTTCACCATAAATGGCGACCGACAAATTTAAATACGAACTTCAGCGCAAAAAGCTATAAAAAAGCCAGCAAATGCTGGCTCAGTTTTTAATACCTATTAACCTTACTACTTACCAAACTCTGTTGGAGCTGGCGGCACAATCAAGGGTTTTTTCGGGTTTGCCTTAAGCTCTTTTAACAGCTCTTTTACGGCACGCTCAATCGACGGATCTTGCCCAGCTTGAATAAGCTCTGGACGGTCAATCACTTCGATATCTGGGCTTACGCCTTCATTTTCGATGATCCAGTTACCGTCATTGTCGAGTATTCTAAAGGTGGCAGCAATAACTGAACCACCATCCACAAGCCCTGGGTTACCAGAGATACCTATTAACCCACCCCAAGTGCGAGTGCCAATTAGTTTACCTAAACCTGCTTGGCGGAAGTAATACGGTAGTGCGTCACCACCTGAACTGGAGTAGCCGTTGATCAGCATGGCTTTTGGTCCATCATGGGCAAACTGTGGTGTTTTAGTTGGCTCAACGCCACGACGCTTCCAGTAGTTAAGCGGTTTACGTGCCAGCCAAGTGATCATATGCTCTGGGATAAAACCACCGCCATTGTAGCGATCATCTATGATCATTGCTTCTTTGCTAGTTTGCGGTAAAAAGTTTTTAAATAACGAACGATTACCTTCGTAATGTGTGTTTGGCAAATGTACATAACCAATACGACCGTCGGATAGTTTATTTACATATTCAGCACGGCTATGCGTCCATTGTAAATAACGTAAGCCGGTTTCACTTGCGATTGGTTTAACTGTTACCTTCCAACTTTTTTTCAGGCTCGGGGATTTACTAAGCAATAACTCAACCGATTTACCTTGGGTGTTTTCAAGTAATTCATAAAAGTTAACCACATCTTTTACTGAACGACCATTTACCTCAACAATATAGTCACCAACGCTTGCGTTAACGCCCGGCTCGTTGAGTGGTGAGCGGAAGTTCTCGTGCCAGTTTTCGCCTTTAAAGATATTTTCGATTTTTACAAAACCGGATTTATGCGCGCTAATTTCTACGCCTAATAAACCATGCTGTAAACGTGTTGCAGTTGGCATATCGCCAGAGTTGACATAAATATGCCCGGAGTTAATCTCGCCGGCAATTTCGCTTAGCACATAGTCAAGGTCGGCGCGATGTGCGATTGCATCAGCCATTGGTTGGTAGCGTTTTAAAATAGCATCCCAATCTTGGCCGTGGTGATTTTCATCGTAGAACCAATCACGTAATGTCCGCCAGCCTTCACGATACATTTGCGCCCACTCTATTTGCGGGTCAATTTTTAGTATCATATTTTGCAAGTCTAACTGGGTGGCTTTTAAATCTTGCTCAGCGGCTGGCTTAATTACACTGTAATTATCACCTGAGCGAGCAATGATATGCTGCGCATTCGCTGATATTTTATAGCTATTAACCCCCTTCGCTACGGTGGCAATTTCGCCATCGACGGCAATAGGTATTAATTTTAGCTCACCCGCAGAGAGTGTTAATACGCCATCTTTTACAGCAGTTAAAGCACTGTAATTTCCGGCCAGAGCATTTAGAGCGACAACGCGATCCATAAAACCATCACTTTCAATATAAGTGCTTAACGGTTTAGCTGACTTGTCATCGTCTTTATCCGCTTTCGAGTCAACAATACTTATTTCATCAGTCAGTGGCGTATTCAGCGGTTTGATTTTGCTATTGACAGCAACAGCATAAATTCGCGTGGCATTATTAAACATGTAGTCAAATTCATAACTACTAAAAGTTAAGTTAAAGTCGCGCTCTGAAGTAAAATACAATTGCTGACCATCAGGAGAAAACGCCGGATTTCGTTCACTGCTCATATCGTCGGTCAGACGTGTAACTTGTTTATCTTTTAAATTATAATGCCATAATGAGGCATAACGATTTTCGTTATTTTTAACAAATACAACATCTTCACTATTAGGTGACCAAATATACGTAGTTAAGCCGTCTTCTTCATACTTGGCGGTATCAATTTTATGCTGCTTGCCGGTTTTTATATCAAGCCACCATAAGGTGTGATTTAGATCTGCAAACAATAGCTTTTTATTGTCCGGAGACCAAACAGGGTCAAAACGCCAAATAGTGCCATTAGTTGTCAGTTGTTTAACCTTGTTGTTATTAGCTCGGTCTTGGATATAAATTTCGTACTCACCACTTTCATCACTCATATACGCAATATATCGGCCATTTGGTGACCACGAAGCGGCAATTTCACGCCCTTTAGGCGTATAGCTTAAATTGCGTGTTGGGCCATTTTTAACGGGTACTGAAAACAGCTCTCCACGGGCACTAAAAACCACGCGCTTACCATCATGGGATACATCCATCGAATCAATAAAACCAGCCACATTTTTGCTATAAGGCATGGTATATTCACGATTTCCCTGTACGTTAATAGTCAGCTTTTCTTCACGCTGCGTTGCATCGTCAAAACGGTATAAATAACCACCATTCTCATACACTATGGCATCTGGGCCTGCCGATGGCCAAAGCACATCAAAATCCGTGTGATTGGTCACTTTCACTGGTGCTTTGCCGTCTTGATGCTTATATAAGTTTAAGGTGTATGCTCTGTCTGACACATAATAAATATTGTCATGCACCCAAGTAGGCTGCTGATCAGTGGCTCTATCGGTAGTTAACTGCGTAGACTTGTTGTGCTCTAAATCATAGATCCATATATCTTGTGCGCGGCCCCCTCGCGTGCGCTTCCAGGTACGAAACTCGCGATCAATTGGTGTATATACGTATTGCTTACCATCAGGCGATAACATGCCGCCACCCGTTTCAGGTATGGCCAATGGCTGCTCTAAGCCACCATCAGCAGGGACCATGTAAGGACGTCCCACACGCTTACCATAAGGTGTACGGTTTGCTCGAAACACTATATGTTTACCATCAGGCGTCCAATCAAGGACACGATAATCATAGCCACCACGAGGCGGCATCACACCAACATCGTTATAGTAAGTCAGCTGCTTTAGATCACTGCCATCGCGATTCATTACATATATTTGGCGGCTACCATTGTACTGTGCTGAAAAAGCGATTCTTTTCCCATCTGGAGAAAACTTAGGGAACGTTTCAAAACCAATGTGATCTGTTAAGCGCGTGCTTTTACCCGTTTTGATATTTGCTATATAAATATCACCGGCATAAACAAAAGTAACCGACTCTTTATGAATATCAGGGAAACGCAATAATCGCGTATCTTGAGTATCATAAGCCGCGGCCATGGGTGAGAGTGTAGGCGCAACCGCAATCGCTATTGCGGTTAAAAAAGTACGTAATTTCAACTTAACCATCCTTATGTTGTTATTTTATATCATCATAACAACATAAAAATGGATTGCAGCTTTGTTCGGCGAATAACTGTAACAGAGTGTAAATAACCTGAACAATATTTATAATCAGTGTCTTAGTAATTCTCTTAATCAGAGGTCAGGTTAAATAATACTCATGAGTAATAGTTATAGTCCTCCGACTTTAGGTAGCTGCCTTTTATCAATCACTTTAAAAGTAGTTAAATCAACAAGCATTGAAAACACTTCAGCATTGTCTATAAACAACATAAACAAATTGCCTTGCTCATTAACAGCGCGCTCAAGAATGCGGTCGAAGCCTGTGAGAACCTCGCTATAACCACTGCCATCAATTTTACTTAACGCAAAAATGCTTTTATCTTCGTTGCTTAAAAGGCCGTCGTTATTTGTATCGTTTTTAATAACATGATAGGCAATACCCGCCGCTTTTGACTGCGAATCAAATTCAGATAAATACAATGGAGAAATATCAGTAATCAACTGATCTGTCGTATCAAAAAGCCAATTTGCATAGTTTGTTTTACCATTGATAAACATCACATTTTTTGAGCGTGTTGGCTTGTATTTCGAAGAGAACATTGCACGGACCTCCGATTCAGCTTGAATGCTTGCTTCAACCGTTAACTTTTCAGACTCTAGCTCTATATAATAAAAGTCCGTTTCTCCTACTCTTCGCGGGTAGCCCAAACGCCACTTTTCTTCTTCGTTTTTGTCATCGGCTAAATTTAATGCCGGTGGCTCAACGTCGTTATCATTAAATACTGTTGTAACAAGTTTGACTGAAATTAACGCAGTAGCAATTAAAACCCCGACTAATAAAATAATTCCATTTAAGTTCCATACCCATTTAAAAAATTTATCTGAATTCATGCTTTCCCTACTTTAAAAAAAGTGATCAATTTATCTGAACATACGTATTATTGAGCTTATCTATAACACAAAGCTTTGCGATAAAAAATGAAAACAAACCCTACAACTAGTTTGCTCTTACTATCAGGTTCCGGCGATTTAACTCTGCACTGGCAAATAGTTAATGACTCAGTAATGGGCGGTTTATCGACCAGCCAAGCTTATGAGAAGGACAATAGCTTAATTTTTACAGGCAACGTTTCTCTTGAAAATAATGGAGGCTTTGCTTCAATACGCACAACAATAAACACTAATAAAGAAAACGCCAATCTCATATCTTTACGGTTCAAAGGAGATGGTAAAACGTATCAACTTCGCTTAAGAACGAGTCAGTACCTAGACGGACCAGCGTATACAACCTCATTTGAAACGATAAAAGATCAATGGCAAGTCGTTACATTCTCACCAACTGACTTTAGTCTCACTTACCGTGGTAAAACCTTAGAGCAGCAACCAGAGTTAACGTTCAAAGATGTACAACAATTGGGCCTTATGATCGCCAAAAAGCAGCAAGGTAATTTTAAACTTGAATTAGCGCATATTAACTTTGAGCATAAATAGCGTAAATTAAGCGGCTATATTGGAAATATTAAAATTATTTTTTAAAATCATATTCTTCGTTATCTCGCTTTTTAAGCTCTGTGATAACCATTTCTATCATCTGTTTCTTTATTTCTGCGTGGTTGGACTTTAGCTCATTAAGTTGCTGAACTAATATATCAATTTGCTCTTGCTGTTGAGAATCTCGGTATTTTTTCGCACCAGTATGCTCAGGATCTATTTTTAAATTTTGCGCTTCGGTATTTTTTTCCAGCTGTATAAAGTTGCTATTGTGGCTTTCAAGCTTGAGATTTCGCTGAATTGGATCTTGTTTTAATTTATTAATTTGTTCTTGTAGCACGATAATCTTTTGAGCGAAATCTTCATACACTTTTTGTAAATTGTTATACTGTTCAGCAAAATTCACATCATCTTCGCTATACTCTTGCGCTTTAGCATCTAAAAACTCAGACAAAATATATTCAGGCTGTTCTGTTTGCGCTGCTTGTTCTTCAAGTCGTTTGTCGTATTTACTTTGAAACCCATGAGCTTCAGGAATAGTAATAACAGGTAAGATCTTCATATTTCATCCTTAAAATTATCCTGGTAATAATATCGGCACAAAATAATAAGACTTTAGCTTTCTTTTGCAAAAACATTACCCTTGGTTATTACCCAAAGGCTAGGAAGCTACTAATGGTTAAGCACCTAAGCGCCGGTATTAAACTCACTGGCAAAGGAGTTTTACCGTTAGATTCCAAGCAACAATTAAACACACTTGCTTTGCAAACTGTAAATTAGCTTTTGCTATACTATTGCTCCATGAAAACCCAGCGGTAAATGATAGGGTAATTGCATTGAAGCCAACGGCCCTTGACCTATTTTCTCCGCATCAAAAACAGCAACACCACTTTTAGCCGATCCATAATCCAACCACGTATTAATGATATAACCTTGCCCTTCTCTATTACTATTTGTTTTGGCTATAAATAAAGGCTCTTCAACATGGGCTGTATCACCAAAACTATAACTTTGACTTTGGCCTGATTGCGTGTTCAATCTTGTGATTGCATTAAACTCTTTATGTGGATTATTTTTGCTTATTCCTACGCCATACTGCAAAGCCGATGACTTAGCAGCGAAACGCTTATCAAATTGCAAAAATTCCATATATGGTTCAGCCCAGTTAATCGATACCTTGTTAGTAACAAGATTAAGCCTAAGCTGCGCTGCTTTAGCTGGTTCATGCGCAATACGATTTTGGTTATTGTCTATATTAGCCATTACATCAGTCATTACAGTTGCATCTGGATACAGACATAAGTTAACAACTAGTTCATTATTTTGTTGCCAACTATTTCCAAAATGAAAAACAAATCCAGCTTCAAGCTCCATCTGGTTAACTACTTGCAAACTATGCTTATCAACCACTAATACCCGACTGCCTAATTGTTTTTGCCATTTAAATCGTTCTATATAAGTTTCTCCCAGTTGCTGTAACATGGGTGGCAAATAAAATATTAAATACTGCTCTGTCACTGCAAAATCATGAATATAACTATGATGTGGCAGTGGTAAAAGTTTATAGCGTTTTATGCCTCCTTGCGCCGTCAGTTGATACACTACAATGCAAGGTTTACCTGTAAAAGAAATATCACCAAAGTTCCAAATCGTACCATCGCTATCAGCATGAGGATGAGCTGAAAAAGGAACCCCATTTAATTCAGACCCAAAATCAACCTGTCCTTTGGTTGCGAGTGTTTCTTGATCAAGGCGATACGGCGTACCCGCTTCCCACATAGCCCAAAGCTCACCGGCCATTGGTAACAATGCCGTATTTGCAGTATTGAATACTTGGGTATTTTTTGCCGGTTTTGCATTAGTAATTATTGAGCCTGCACCATTATATAAAAACCTTCCTGCTTTACTCTCTTCGACAAACTTCTGTGTTTGTGTAAATTTTCCTTGATGAGTGACACCGTGCTGTGAAAATTTAAATTGATTAACAAACCCATCGCCATCAAACCAATGGCTGTAACGCTGCCCTGCCCGCTCTTGCATACCCGGGCCATTGCGGAAAAATGTTATACCTTGTAACTGAACGGGTAGCTCACCTTGCCAAGGTTCAAAATGTGGATCAATATTATCCGTTACCCCTTGCCAACCTAAAAAAGAAGACTGTATAGCAGAAGAATGACTTGGCTGTGGCTTTGCATTTGCTCCAAATACCGCAGGGCATTGGCTAGCGATGATTGCGCATGTGCTTAAGTATGTTGATTTTTTTAAAAATTCACGACGTAACATAGCAATATCCTTAATCAATCGAAATTTGAATAGTGTGATCAACATCACCGACAGCAAAGCGTAATTTGTCAAAACTTGGCGGCCCCATTAAACGAGGATTATTACTAAAACCATATGGCTCATTAGGAATACCAATCATATTACGATTGAGCTTTTGATTATTATCTAAATCTTGGTAAGCCAAAATGGCGTAATCACCGGCGCTTAAATCGCTAAATGTTACTGTAGTCTGTAACTTAGTCACGGCCCCTTTATATGCTAGCGTGGCTTTATTTGACTCCATAGCAGAGACTGAGTCATAAAGCACCACATATATATCACCTTCAAGCTGTGTGATCCCCGCAATATCGACCGTTAATTCGGCAGCTTGTGCAGCTAAGCTACTGATTGCAAATGCACTGGTAAAAACTAATTTTTTAAACATAACAAGCTCTTTCTAATGTGGCTTAACACCTATTGCTAAGCTGATGTAGCTACTGTAGAAAAGTCCCACATATAATACAGGTGCCAAAAGTCATGTTTTTTGAAATTAGTTTGTTTATGTCTTAGTATTAAGCAAATTTATTAACATCGCGTTTAAAAACCCGCATACTGTTTTATTGATTTAAATTAATGAGTCATTGCTGTTTTATTGCTATTTAAAGACAAGCTAACGTAAACTAAAGCACTTTGTTTTTTTGCTGGAAGCGAAATGCAGTCGCCCTCTTTATTGACACTAAAAAAACCTATTAACTGGCAACTAACATTAGCGGGCTTACTAGGCTGCGCCACAGTTATGGCGCTTACTTTAGTAACTAGTCAAGCCACATCGCTATTAAGCAGTTTTCTCGCTTATATGCTGTATATACTAAGCTTTTTAGTGATTACACTGACAAATGGTGTAAACCAAAATCCTCGCAGTTTAAGCTGTTTTATATTTTTACAAATACTGGCAACTTTAATATTAGGCTGGATATTACACACCCCATTAATTTATATTTTATTGGTGATTATAGCAGGGCAACTGCCTTTCATTTTTAGCTCGAGATACGCTTTAGTCCCGATGGTTGCTGCTCATAGCTCACTTGTGCTGGTGCTCTTTTTTAGTAAAGAAAATGCTATTTCTCTGTGGCATGAATTAACACTAAGTAGTGTCTACTTGGCTTTTGAGATTTTTTCGTTTGCCGCCAGTAAAGTTGCCGTCAAAGAAGCTGCAACAAATAAAGCATTAACACTGATGAATGCACACCTTGCTTCTACACGAAGTTTACTAACCGATAGTATTCGTCATGGTGAGCGCCTTGAGATTAGTCGTGACCTGCATGATATTTGTGGCCATCAACTTACCGCATTAATTTTAAATTTAGAGTTTGCCGCACAGCAAACAGCCAACTCAAAAGATGACTCTTCTCATGCGACATTGATCCAATCACGCGACTTAGCAAAAGCATTACTGAGTGAGATCCGCAACATGGTTCGCAGTATTCGTACCGACGGTGATATTGATATAAAAACAGCACTCAATGAAATTGCAGATCGGTTACCTGGTTACAATTTTGCTGTTAACATCGACAATGCGCTGCAGATCCATTCCCATAAGCAAGCCGAATGTATATTAAGAGTGTGTCAAGAAGCAATTACCAATGCGATTAAGCATAGCCAATTTAAACACATTGAAGTGCGACTATCACAGACCAACAAAATGTTAGCCTTAGATATTATTAATCAGCAATCCCAACAAAGTGATTTGAATTTCGGCTGTGGTTTAAACTCAATCAAAGAGCGGGTAAGTGAATATCAAGGCTGTATGGAAATCAAGCAAACGCCAGAGCGTTTTTGCTTACATGTCACCCTCCCCCTTAAGGACACATTATGATCAGACTAGCCATTGTCGACGACCAAGCACTGATCCGCGAGGGGATCGCCAATTTACTCTCTTTAGCGGACGAATTTACCGTCTGTTGGCAACTCGACTCAGGCATCAAAGTATGCGAGCAGCTATCCTCTGATCCCATTGATGTACTATTAATGGATATTAGGATGCCTGGCGTCAATGGTATCGAAGCACTAACCCAACTTCGCAAACAGCATTTTGATTGCAAGGTAATTATCTTAACAACTTTTGATGATCCGCAGTTATTTGTCGATGCAATGCAAGCAGGAGCTAATGGATTCTTACTCAAAGATGTCGACACCGAAAAGCTTCATCATGCAGTCCATCGTGTGTACAACGGACAAACCTTAGCAGAGCCAGTGTTATTAAATCAGCTAAATGCAGCACAGCTGTCGACCTTTGGGGATAATGAAATTGAACCGCTGAGTGAACGCGAAACTGATATTTTAAAACTGATCGCAGCTGGACTATCTAATAAAGAAATAGCTCAAGCCATTTTTTTAGCTGAAGGAACCGTTAAGAATCATGTATCAAGCTTACTGGCAAAGCTCAATACCCGCGATAGAACCCGCGCAGTACTTAAAGCATTGAGCGCGAAAATTATATGAATTATCTTACACAAGCTTTTTAAGTACATGTTTATTTTACAGTATTACCAATAAACAAACGATATAACTTATATTTCTACTTTAGATATAACATCTACAAACTCAGCCATTCAATCAAAATACTAAATCTGCGCTCAGGTTACTTTAGCTTCCTAGCCTTTGTTATTACCCAAAGGCTAGGAAGCTACTAATGGTTAAACGGCCTGTTGATGGATTACTAGATAGTCCTAAATCAGGATTAATATTACCAGAATGCAAGGCATTACTTGGATATACAATAAGCCTATTCGGTTTCGCCTCTAGTGAGGCTATTTGCTCAAACAATGTTGTATCACTGGAAATATAACTAGGACGTTCGTGGAGCCTTTGAGCAATGGCTTGCTGTTTGATCATTGCACGATACGGTGCGAGTCGCTGCTGTGTTATACGTTCAAAGCCAGATGCTTTATGCCGATACAAGGACGTTCCACCATATGCTTTTGCACATAAAAAATGCACAGCAGCAAGCTGGTTAACACTAGGAGTATCAAAGTGAGGCAACATTTGAATGGGCCTTAATTTTGTTACCGGTGTTGTGGCAATTGAAAACGCAGAAAAAACCACTTTCATGTCATTGCTATCGATAAAATTGAACGACGACTTTAAGATAGGGAGTAACTCTTTAAGTTGCTCACTATAGTTAGCCGGTGATGGTTTGCGAACCCCTGGGTATAAATCTCCGTTAGATGCAGTAAATGCCGAGCTATGATTAACGTTTTCACAAGCACAGGCGATGAGTTCATTATAGTTTAAACTTAAATCATCAATCACTAAAACAGGTATGCGCTCATTACCAACAACTAAGCGTGTAACTTTCATTGCCGGGTTTAAAAAAGTAGCACTAGTCATGTACACTAACTAACTGCTGATTTTTACGTTCAATAAGTGGATACAGTTGACCCAATGAATTGATCATCGTGTAGATTGGTTTAAGCTGTTGTGCTTTATGTAAACGCCCTATTTGTTCAGGATCTAGTGCCGCTACTTTCTCTTCACTTACCGTATATAGACCGTTTAAACGTGAACTTTGCTTATTGCAAAAGGTAACGTCAAGGGAAAGAGGCTGCACTAAATTAAGTGCTAACAATGTGTCGATCAGTGCTTTATTTTCTATTTCGCCTTGCAATAAATACCCTAAGCATTGTTTCATTTTAACAAAATAATCACTATCTTCACCGCTGTCAGTAAATAATACCTGGATGTCATTGACGTTATTTTGCGCTGAGTCGCGAACTATCGATGGGCTGTCTAAGTTTATACAAACCGCATAATCTCCCGCTACTTCAGTTTGTATATCACCGACAAAAAATGGCTGCCTTTGTAACTGTAATGGTATGTAAACTCCTTGCCATTGACCGTCTTTCGAAAATAAATTTTCATGTTGCTCAAAACCTAATAATACCGTTAAGGTAAATTCGCCTGTTTCACCACTCTTAGCAAGTACGATCGGATGTTGCACAGATACTTGGCTAAATTCAGCAACCACAACGGGAAGCATATTTTGCGTGGCACTGTGTTCTTGAGTTTTCGCGGTATCAATTTTTAAATGTTTGTGAGCACTGTAATTAATTGCAACTAAATTAGTCATATTGTTCTCTTTATTCTTTATATTTCACAGCACAATTAAATTGCACTAAGCCCATGCAGCTTAATTTTATCAAGTAACTCTCTGTTACTAGGTAATGTTGAAACTGCTTGCTGAATCATATGTTTATTTTTAGCAAATTGACTCTGTGCAAATGTTTTATCATTTAATAAGTGAGGTGAGTTGCTGTAATCACTTTTAAAGCCCATTCCATACAAGACATACTGATAGCTTGCAGCAGGAAACACTTCATTATTACTCGCAAAATCATAATCAGCAGGAGCGCGATATTGCCAAAGTTGCATTAAATCTTGCAAGCTTTGTGGGATCGTTTGTGGATCGCGATTATCTATCCAAAACGCATTATCGGTGCGCTTACTCAAAATATAGTGCAGCTTTAAAAAGTCGATTATTTTCCCCCAGCGGTAGAGAAATGTATCGTTAAAGCGTTTCGCTGTAATGTCCATTACCTCGCGAGTCGGTGGCAATTGCTCGCTAATCATTTGCGCTGACATCTCAACTAACACAAGAGCAGACGCTTCAAGTGGCTCTAAAAAGCCAGCAGACAATCCAACAGCAACACAATTATTTTGCCAAAAGTGACTGCGATGGCCACTTTCTATCGGAATTTTTCTGATTGTCAGTGAATCAATCTTATCGCCTATATAGTCGGCAAGTCTTGCCCTTGCTTGCGATTCAGTACTGTGTTTGCTCGAATACACATAACCAACACCACGGCGATGTTGTAAACCTATGTCCCAGATCCAACCTGCTTCTTGCGCCGTCGAGATGGTATGTGAAGCGATTGGGCTACTGTCATTTTCATAGGGTACCTGTACTGCTAAAGCCGTATCTATGAATAAAACATCACGATAGGATTTGAACGGCACTTGATAATGACCTCCGAGCAATAACGATGAAAAACCACTGCAATCAACAAATAAATCGCCACTTATATTTCCGGCCTGCTTTGTTGTTAAACTACCTATATCACCATTTTCGATGCTGTTAACTTTAGTAACATCAGCTAAAATATGGGTTACACCTAAATTTTCGATGCAGTGTTTTTGTAAAAACACTGCAAATTTAGCTGAATCTAGATGATAAGCGTAATTGGCGACAGCGCCATATTCAGGCGTTCTGATCGTCTTTGGCGCAAGACCTTGCTCGCAAAGTGCTTCTTGAAAACATACCGCATTAGAAAACGATGATGATTGCTCGCCATCGTTTAACCAATATCCTGCCATATCTGTTTTAGTGAATCCTTGCGGTAAAACCAATGGGTGATAATAATAATCATCTTCGCCACCATCCACCCATTGTGCAAACTTAGCACCTTGTTTAAAACTAGCGTCACACTCACGGATAAAGTCGGTTTCACTAATACCCAAAGCGATTAAAGTGCTGCGCATTGTTGGCCAAGTACCTTCACCAACGCCAATAATTGGTACGTTTGGCGATTCGACTAACGTGACCTTGACGCCAACGTCCGTATTACTCTTATGCTCTGCAGCCAATCGCCCCGCAGTTAACCAACCCGCAATACCACCACCCACGACAATCACTGTGTTTATGCTTTTTTCTTGTTGTTTCATTTTAATACTCGCGTGGATTACAATTAAAAGTGACTTTTAATCAATACATAAAAGTCACTTTATTTACCCGATTAATACCTAGAAATTACCGCGAATACCGAACATGAAACGTCGACCGCTGTCTTCAATTTGTAGCATTTGATTAGCAAAACGACCTCGTTTGTGAACATACTCTTGAGTTAGATTAATGCCTTCAATAAAGACTGTGACGTGTTCTGTTAAATCATAACTAATGTTCGCATCAAGCTGTGCATAGTCTTCTACAATAGTTACACCATCACCATTAAGTTGACTTAACGATTGCACAAAGCTGTCTCGCCAGTTGTAAGCTAAGCGAGCTTGAAAAGAATCATTTTCATAAAAACCTACCACATTATATGAATCACTTAAGCCTGTAAGAGCAAACACTTGAGTAATATCTGCAGCATCTAACTCTTTGTTACTATCTACAATAGTGGCATTAACCATAAAACCAAAGCCACTGTCGAAAGTATGCTGTAGAGCAACCTCCCACCCATCAACAATTGCTGATTCACTGTTATTTGGTATGGTATTGGTAAACACCGCCGTGGTGTCTGCTGGATCTGGACTATCAACATCATTACCTGTGGAAGGATCAGTAAGTAGACCGCCACCGGGCAGTTCAAAGGTTAAGTCTTCAGTGGTATTGATAATAAAATTAGCAACATTTTTTCTAAAATAACCTGCCGATACATAACTTGCATTGCCGTAGTACCATTCAAGAGATAGATCTAAGTTATCAGAAGTAAAAGGAGCTAACGCTGGATTACCAGAGCTGGATGTTAAATTGCCACCTTGCCGCGTTGTTTCTATCACTGTTACCGGTGACATACTATCGAGCGTCGGCCGAGTGATTGTTTGTGATACCGCAGCACGGGCAATTAAGTCATCATTGATTTCGAGCTTAAGACTAAAATTAGGTAAAATGGCTTCATAGTCAGAATTAGCTGAAATAGATTGAACATTGCCATAATTAGCTAACATTTCTGTTTTATCTAAAATTGACAATGAGTTAACTGGTTCATCGCTTCCGTTCACTTCAACATCAGTCGTTTCATACCTAAACCCAGCTGAGGCAAACAAGGGCATACCCGCAAGCTCTGATTCAAAATCAAATTCGCTATACAAAGCAATTGTGTCTTCTGTTATTTCAAATGACTTATTACGCTTTACTGCATCAAAGCTAATTGGCTGCCCATTTGCAGCGGCATATTGCTCAAGATAAGCAAAGTTTGCTTCACCATCATGTGCAAGCCAAGATGTTGGCATACGACCACTGCCACTGACGTTATCTAAAAAGTCATCGCCGGCATCAAATACAAACTGTGCGAGTCCGTCCATACTAGGCATATCTGGGTAACCACAGAAAGTACAATGTATACCTACACCTTCATTATCCCAACGTTCAAGACTTTTAGTTTCGGATGAATACATTGCGCCAAATTTTACGGCTACAAGACCCGTATAACCATCGTTGTACCATGTACTATCCCAACGAAATTGATCAACGGTATCTTCGACCGCCCAGCCACGACGCAACATAACATGAGCTCGGCTATTTGCCGGATCTAAATGATTTGAGACCCCATCAGGGCTAATTGCCGGGTTATATGCGCTGCCATCTAGCTCCTGTTGACCACTGTAAATACTGTCATCAGCCGATGCAAACTCACTCGCATAAGGTAAGATCCCTTGATCAACTTGAAAGCGCACACGGTTTGCATAACCAATCAAAGATAACTGATCACCTCGGCCATTATTTGCTTCACGCTCAGCCTTTGAATGGCTTAAATCAAAATTCATTTTTAAATTATCGTTTACGTGCCATTGTAAATTAAGCCCAAGCGCACTGGAGTTTGTTAAACGATCGAATTTTTTAGCGTGCATATCCGTTGCAAGCCCGACTTCTTGATAAAGATCAATCACCGTGCCATTTTCGTCAACAGTTGGTCCATCAGCATTACCAAACCCTTCTAAATTGGGTGCAGTAAACCAGTGTCCATAAGACGTTGTATCGGCTTCAACATCAAAATCAGAATACAGTGCATCGCCAGTAATCACTACATCATCAGACGGGGCATATTGAATAACTAAATTAGCATTGGTGCGAGTGCGCGTCTCTGTGGTTACTTTATGATCATAATTACGGGGAGAAAAAATATTGCCAGTATAAGCTTGTCCGCTTTGTGTTTGCGGCTTAGGCACGCCAACATTTTCTAACCAGCCATCTACTTGTGCTTGATTTAACCGGGTTCTACGTTCTTGACGTGAAACAGCGAATAACAAACCTAGGGTATCGTCATTAAATGTATTACTAATTAATCCTGATACCTCTGGCGTTGTTTCTTCACTATTGTCGTCATAAATACCTTTTATGCTGCCGGCTACTTTAAAGCCATTAATAGCAAATGGACGAGCGGTATTTACATTGATTGTTGAGCCTATACCGCCTGACTGCTTTGTTGCGGTTGATGTTTTAAATACATCTAAACTCTTTACCAGCTCCGACGCGATAGTATCAAAACTAAATGCTCGGCTTTGGTTTTCAGATGCCATTTGGCGGCCATTGACTAACACGGTATTAAATTGCGGGCCGAATCCCCGTACCGTGATTAATTGCCCTTCCCCGCCGGAACGGTCAATCGAAACACCGGTGATACGTTGCAATGACTCAGCTAAGTTAGTATCTGGGAATTTACCAATATCTTCTGCTGAAATAGAATCGACGACTCCACCCGCTTCACGTTTAGCATCCATTGCGCGTCCAAGTGATCCTCTTATTCCTCTTACTTCAATTATTTCAGGTCCTTGTTCTGCGGTATCGGCTACTGCAGGTAGTGTAACGCTACTAAGCACTGCGAGTACGGCACTCGCCACCCCGTTTTTTTTATAATTAGTCATGTTGTCATTTCTCTCGAAGCGTGGATCTATCGAAATAGATATTTGCCCATCTTCGCTGACATGTGATTGCAAGCCTGTCCCTGCAAGTAAACTATTTAATGCAGTTATTATTGAATACTCACCAGTAATATTATTAGTCTGCAACTGTTGGATTTTATCCAACGGAAACAACAAGGTAATATCAGCTTGCTCTGCAAAATTAATCAGCGATAGATCAGCCCTTTGTCTTGGAATATCAAACATAATCTTGCCATTTTTGGTATTTGCTTGAGCCTCTGTATTAAACAAAGTAAAAACCAAAACCAGTACACAAAAATGAAGCTGAGATGTTTGATATTTCATGTGCATGGTTTTTCGCCATACACAAAACAAAGACGAGTGAGTTTTTATTTTCCCCCATAAATATTTTCGATTATTTACAAATAATATATATTTTTGACTAGTCATACTGAAAATTGCTAAGCCTTTTTGTTTTTATTATTACTAAAATACAACGGCGAAATATTCAATTTTGAATAATGTTTCGCTTGCAAAGTAATTGCTGTTTTTATCCGCTAAACCCATTTCTAAAATTGCTGCATATCGTCAATTAGAACAAGTAATTAAAAAGTTTAAATCGTATTTAAAGTATCTATTTGGGTGTAAATATCTAAGTACTTAGTGATGTAAATTAAGATAATTTGTACGCTGTTTTTTTAACAACCAAAGAAGCACCATACGATGCTAAGTAGCTTAGCGCCTAGACCCGAACTCTTGATTGCTAAAAACTGTAGTACAATTAACACTGTAATTACAAGCTTTAAGCAAAACGAGAAATGGACCGGTAAAGGGCAATGGGTAACGTTATATTAAAAAAATGCGATTAAATGGTTTTTGCCTAGTGGATTTTTTTATCTCAATCGTCTTACTAAGTATTGGCATAAAAATAATAACAGCAGAGCTAAATCCGATGAGAAAACGTTAATGACGAAAGACACACTACTTCACAAGGCTTATTTAGTCTCAAGAAAAAGCATTTCGCGAGTTGTGGCTAAAATTGTGCCACCTCATGAAATTGAAGATATTGTGCAAGAAACGTATGTGCGTATATGCAAAATTGAAAACAGCGACAATATTAACTCTCCCAAGTCATTTATCTATAAAACTGCGCGTAATTTAGCATTAGATTATCAAAAACAGGCCAATATACGCTTGGTCGACGGTATTGATAATATGGAAGCGCTTGAGCAACTTCTGTGTGAACAATACAAAGATGAGATGTATGAGAGCACACTTACCGATAATGAATTTTCGAATTTTTGTGAAGCAGTAAGATTGCTTCCGATACAGTGTCGAAAAGTATTTGTATTAAAAAAAGTGTATGGCTATTCGCAGCGTGAAATAGCTGCACAATTGGAGCTTAGTGAAAGTACCGTGGAAAAGCATATTGCAACAGGCATGAAAAGATGTACGCTGTTTATGCGTCAATCAAATAAAAGCACCTATAATGAGCCAGCCCCTTCAGCAAACCTCAGTGCAGGAGGCAAATATGAGTAACATTCATCAGATCCATCAATCTTCCCAAGATAGTAATCAAGTTGAAGATGAACGCTTAGATCAAGCGAGTGAGTGGCTAGCCAAACTTGACCGAAACCTTAGCAGCGATGAAAAAGAAGCACTTAAAGCTTGGCTTGGAGATTCTTACAAAAATGTTGAGGTTCTGCTAGAAGTTGCACAATTGTGGGATAAAATGAGTGAGTTAAGTCGTTTATCAGACTTATTTCCACAAGCATCAAAACAACAACAAAAACTCCCTGTGTGGTTAGGCGCAATAGCAGCATCCATTTTATTGGCTGTTGCGCTTAGCTTTTTTCAAGAAACATTTAATTTTTCGCTGTTTAACCAAGCGAATAAATCTGCGGTAGTAGCAAAACAATTAAACTTTCAAACTGCGATTGGAGAAAGTAAAGATATTATTTTGCCTGACCAAAGTAAAATAACACTCAATACAAATAGTTTTGTCCATATTAAATACACTCCATCAGCCCGAGTAATCAATCTTCTTCGTGGTGAGATCCATATTGATGTCGCACATGATACCTCACGGCCTTTGAGTGTCGTCACTGGTAATAAAATAATCCAAGCCGTTGGAACTGCGTTTAATGTAGAGGTAAACAATAAACAAATAGAACTTATTGTTACCGATGGAAAAGTATTAGTTGCTCAGCAGTATACAACCGCTGTACCTAACCTCTCAAATAATGGCACTTCTAGAGTTGCAAAAGATGTATCGCTGCATTCCACGCCGGTATCAAAGGGTGAGAAACTCAATTTAGACTTTAAGGGTGAAATTACCAAAAAAGTTGAAAAAATTGACGCGATTGATGTGGCAGCAAACTTATCTTGGCGTCAAGGGAGTATCATTTTCAGAGGCGAATCACTTAGCGACGCAATGACCGAAATTAGCCGCTATACCAATATTAACTTTGAGCTTGCTGATGACGAACGTTTGAAGCAAGTACACGTTGCAGGCATGTTCAAAACTGGCGACGTTAAAGGTCTACTCGAAGTGCTTAATAATAACTTTAATATTAGTTATGAAAGAGTCAGCCCCGATAAAATCATGTTAAAATATGCGTCGCCTCACACTACTATATAATTCGTTACAACAATAACCAGGTATATCACCATGACAACACCTTTATCGTCGGGCAAGATTAATAGCCCGAATCACTCTTTATCAACAAACACCCATTCTCTACTTTACGTTATATTTATATCTGGCGTTGCAGCAATTGGTGGCTTTTTATTTGGCTTTGACTCCGGGGTTATCAACGGAACTGTGTCGGCGCTTGGCAAAACATTTAACTCAAGCAGCGTCGCAACAGGGTTTAATGTTGCGTCGGTTTTACTGGGTTGTGCTCTTGGTGCGCTGATTGCGGGCCCGCTTGCTGATAAATTTGGCCGCCGCTCAATTATGATCATCACTGCAGTAATATTTGCCATTAGCGCGTTTGGTTCAGGCATTGCAGACAGCTCCGCTGAATTTATTTTTTATCGTCTATTTGGTGGTCTCGGTATTGGCGCTGCATCTGTATTGGCACCCGCTTACATTGCTGAAGTCGCACCTGCGGCTTTGCGTGGACGATTAGCAACACTGCAACAATTAGCGATTGTACTTGGCTTATTTGCTGCTTTTTTAAGTAATTACCTGATCGCTTCGGCGGCAAACGGCGCTGAAGGTATTTTTATTCTTGAGCTGGCGGCTTGGCGCTGGATGTTTTGGGCAGAACTTGTACCTGCAGGATTATTTCTGTTGGGAGTATTATTTATACCAGAGTCGCCGCGTTATTTAGTTGCCCAAGGCCAATTAGAAAAAGCCAAAGCTGTATTTAAAAAAATATCTAATGATGATGCCCAATCACAAATAAACGATGTTAAGCAGTCACTTCATGGCGATAAAAAACCAAGTATTCGTGACTTATTTATTGACGGTAAAAAGAAAATACACCCAATTGTATGGGTTGGTATCGCTTTGTCTGTTTTTCAGCAATTTGTAGGCATTAATGTGGTCTTTTATTACGGCTCTGAGCTTTGGCAAGCAGCGGGTTTTGATGAATCACAATCTTTATTCATCAATGTATTAGCGGGTACTACCAATATTTTATCTACTTTTATAGCAATTGCGCTTATCGATAAAGTAGGCAGAAAACCATTATTACTAGTAGGTAGTATTGGTATGTTTATTAGTTTAAGTGCATTAACTTATACCTTTGGTAGCGCAGGCCTCGATGCGGCAGGTAAACTTGCATTAACTGACAGTATGGGCACGTTTGCACTTATCATGGCTAATCTCTTTGTGGTATTTTTTGGCTTAAGCTGGGGACCTGTTGTATGGGTACTATTAGGCGAAATGTTCAATAATCGTATTCGAGGGGCTGCTTTAGCTGTTGCAGCAAGTGCGCAATGGCTTGCCAACTTTACAATTACCATGACCTTCCCGATTATGCTCGGTAGTATTGGTTTAGCTGGTGCCTATGGGTTTTATGCTATTTCGGCCTTTATTAGCGTATTTTTTATTGTTAAATATATAAAAGAAACACGTGGTATCAAGCTAGAAGCCATGTAAAAGTTGTTTAAAATGGCGAATGTATTTATTTCGCCATTTTTTTCAACTAAGACTCTACTTTAAGTAATTCAACTTCAAATATAAGTAAAGAGGCTGGAGGAATACTGCCAACACGTTTTTCACCGTAAGCTAATTGGTGAGGGATATAAAAGGTGTATTTATCGCCTTCACTCATCAGTTGCAAGCCTTCAGTCCAGCCTTTTATTACCTGATTTAAACCAAAACTGATTGGGCTATTACGCTCAACAGAACTGTCAAATACACTGCCATCTAGCAAAGTACCGTGATAATGCACATTCACCATGCTAGTTGGGCTTGGTCTTGCCTCACTACCACTGCTGCTAACAACTTTATATTGCAGACCAGATGCGGTCTCAATAACCCCTTCAACCTTGCTGTTTGCCACTAAAAAGTCGGCTTCGATTTGCGCATTAGCGACCGCTTGTTGCTTTACTTTTTTGCTATTTTGAAAAATCAAAAAGCATAAAATGGCGATGATAATCGCCAAAATAATGTTGATCATGATTATTCTTTCTCGTGTTCTTTTTCGTCGTTATCGCCATTAACGATATCTGCAATTTCACTTAAACGGGCTAAGGCAATGCCGTTAACTGAGTTTTCAGGATATTGCCCGTCGCTCAACTCGCCTGCTGCAATATCCATCAGTAAATTAAGCGCTTGGTCAACCGTTTCAACTGCATAAATATGAAACTTGCCAAGCTCTACTGCATTGAGGATCTCGTCATCAAGCACTAAGTTTACTTGATTTGATTTAGGAATTATTACTCCTTGCGCAGACGTTAAACCACGCATTTTGCAAAGCTTAAAAAACCCTTCAATTTTTTCGTTTACACCGCCAATGGCTTGCACGTCACCGTGCTGGTTAATTGAACCAGTCAGTGCAATTGACTGGCTAATAGGTAAGCTAGTAATTGCAGAAATAAGCGCACACAACTCAGCTAATGACGCACTGTCGCCATCAATGTAGCCATAACTTTGTTCAATGGCGATATTAGCACTGAGCGTTAAACTAAATTGCTGCGCATATTTATTACCTAAATAGCCAGTCAGTAGCATGACACCTTTGGAGTGAATGGCTTTACCCAGCTCAGCTTCGCGCTCAACGTCAATTACCCCATCCGCACCAGCGTAAACCGTGGCGGTGATCCGTGCCGGAGTACCAAAAGAAGTATCGCCAATGTGTAATACTGTTAAACCGTTTACTTTACCTACAGCATGACCGTCGGTGGCAATTAAGGTATGCCCTTCTTTGATATCGCTGAGCATATTTTCGCTAATTTGCCCAGTACGATATTGCTTGCCTTCAATCGCTTCATCAATATGATGGGCATCAATTAAAGTTAAGTTATCTTGCTTGGTATAAAAGCTGGCTTCTGCCACTAGCTCTAACACATCAGCAAAACGAGCTGAAAGCTTATTGTGATGTTCTGCTTGGCGGTAGCTAAATTTCAGTAATCGTGCCATCGCTGACTCAGTTAGACTACACTTTAGCGTCTGCTCACAGTACTCAATCACTTTAGTGATAAATTGATACTGTAATTTATCACTGCTTGGCAGGTAATAATCAAAATCGGCTAACACTCTAAACAGCTCAGCAAACTCTTCGTCATATTCACCGATGGTGTAATACAACTCACGCGAGCCGAGTAAAATAATTTTTACATCAAGCGGGATCAACTGTGGACGCAAGGTAAAGCTACTGCCAACAGCACTATCTTGATACGGTAAATCATTTTTGATTTGATGAGTTTTTAATGACAGCTTTAAACCATCCCACACTTGTGGATTAGCCATCACTTTTTCAGCGTCCATAATCAAATAACCACCGTTAGCGCGATGCAGTGCCCCCGGCTGAATCGATCGATAACTGGTGATCAATGAGCCTTGTGAAGTAGCATATTCAATTTTGCCAAAAATATTACCAAAGGTAGGATTTGGCTCATACACCACAGGGGCAGCATCACCTTCTTTAAATTCAACTAAAATATTAGGTGCAAAAAAGTCGGTAAGCATCCCTTTACGGTCAAAATCTTCTTTGTTTTCGTCGCTAACATCTTCATCATCGAGCCACTCAAGTACCGCATCAATAATTTCCACGCGGATGTCTTTTAGATAGCGTAATACTCCAATGTGCGCAGCATATTTATGTTCAAGATCTTTTAGTAATGGCTTAGTAGCCAGCTCTGCGGTGGATTTTTTTAAATTACGGAGTTTTTCAGATGATTCACGTTTCCAACGAGGCAACTCAATCAGTGCCTCAATGAGTGCATCTTCGAGTTTTTCAATTACTTCATAAAATTGTTCACGCAATTCATCATCAAGCTCAGCAAATTCAGCATCGCTTAGTTGTTTGCCATCAATCAGCGGGGCAAATCCAACCACACTTTTTTCTTCAATTAAGGCAACACTTTGCTCAAGCGCGGCAATTTCCACAGCAGTAATTGCGCTATCGTAAGCGTCGTTAAATTCACGGTCGATTTTTTTCTTTTTACGCTGGTACGCTGGGTTATCAAACGCTGCAGGAAAGGTGTCGAGTACTTCATCAATAAATGAGTCAATATCATCAGCTAACTGTTTACTTTGACCTGCTTGTAAAAACATTGCGATAGGCTCGCGGTGGTCGTCATAATTATTAACGTATAACCACTCATTTGGTGTTGGCCGGCCTTTGCTGTGTGCTTGAAGTTTATCTTTGACTAAGGTAAACCGACCATGCGCGGCCTCCCCCATTACATACACATTGTAACCAGGTAATTCCATCCCTAACGAGAAATCAAGCGCACTTTGCGCCCGCTGTTGACCGATGAAAGTCAAGGTTTCAGGATATGGATTGTTCATGCACGTTTGTACATGATTAAGTGAAATTGTCGGCGCAAGGGCCGACACAGATAAAGGCAGCAGTTTCTTCGTCATTCTAACTTCTTTTTATACCAACATATTCGTTGATTTTGTAAGGTGGCATCAGTGCACTAAAAGGCACTGTTCACTAACTATTTAAGGTTGTAGTGCCTTGCGGCTAAAGTAGATACCATCACATTGCGAACACGCTGTAATTTGCGTAGCGTGGTAAATATCATAACTATATTGGCAATTCTTACATACTAATGTGCCCATGGCTATCCATTCGCCTTGGTGATATACCCCATTGTGCTTAAAATCTTGATTTAATGCTTGCCACTCAAGTTGAGTTTTGTCTTCGATATGTGAAAGTTCAAACCACAAAGACTCTTTAAGCTCTTGCCATGCAAGGGAACCATAGTGTTGATCGTGCTCTTGGATGTGTTCAATATCGCGCTTTAAATATTCACTGTATAAAGTTAATTTTTCTTGTCCTAAATCTTTTAGCGCTTGTTCAGATTCAATAAACTTATCCATCGCATCTTTTAGCTCATGATCTTTTACGTCTTTTAACCATGTGCTCAAATCTGTTAACCACGTCTTATAATCAGCCATTGTTTACTCCTTCAGAACTGTGTTTAGCGAACCTATACCTTACACAAGTATAGGTTAACCTGCCCTGAAAACTAATTTCATATAAAATCCACTGATTTGACGCTGTGATTAGTGCTTTTTTTGGGGTATCCTAACGGCAATTTTTTATTAGTTTGCAAGAAGTCTGGAACCGTAGATGCAAGAGCAATATAACCCGCAAGACATAGAGTCAAAAGTCCAAGCCTACTGGGAAGAAAACCAAGTATTTAAAGCCACTGAAGACGAGAGCAAAGAAAAGTATTATTGCCTTTCTATGTTCCCTTACCCAAGCGGCCGACTCCATATGGGTCATGTGCGTAACTACACGATTGGTGATGTTGTTTCTCGTTTCCAACGCTTGCAAGGCAAAAACGTAATGCAACCTATGGGTTGGGACGCGTTTGGTCTACCGGCTGAAAATGCGGCAATTAAAAATAAAACTGCGCCAGCAAAATGGACCTACGAGAACATCGATTACATGCGTACCCAACTTAAGCAATTAGGTTTTGGTTATGACTGGGATCGTGAGATCGCAACTTGCCATCCAGAATATTACAAATGGGAACAGTGGTTCTTCACTAAGCTTTACGAAAAAGGCCTAGTGTACAAAAAAATGTCAACGGTAAACTGGGATCCAGTAGACCAAACAGTACTTGCTAACGAGCAAGTTATTGATGGTCGCGGTTGGCGTTCAGGTGCTGTAGTTGAACAAAAAGAAATTCCACAGTGGTTTATTAAAATCACTGACTACGCGCAAGAGCTACTTGACGACTTAGACAAGTTAGAAGATTGGCCAGAGCAAGTTAAAACCATGCAGCGCAACTGGATTGGTCGCTCTGAAGGGGTAGATATTGAGTTTAAACGCACCGATAACAACGAAACATTCAGCGTTTATACCACTCGCCCTGATACCTTTATGGGTGTGACTTATGTTGCTGTTGCAGGCGGACACCCTATCGCACAAGAAGCAGCTAAAAATAGCGACGCTGTGGCACGCTTTGTTGATGAATGCAAAAACACCAAAGTAGCTGAAGCTGATATGGCGACGATGGAGAAAAAAGGCATCGCAACGGGCTTTTTTGCTACTCACCCACTTACCGGTGAGCAAGTACCAATTTGGGTTGCCAACTTTGTATTAATGCATTATGGCTCAGGTGCTGTAATGGCCGTACCCGCGCACGACCAACGGGACTTTGAATTTGCTACCGCTTACGGTTTAGACATCAAACAAGTCATTGCACCTGTCGCAGGTTCAGATCTTGAAGTAAACCTAAATGAAGCGGCATTCACTGAAAAAGGTGTGCTGGTAAATTCAGCTGAATTTGATGGCCTTGATTTTGATGGCGCATTTAAGGCTATTGCTGACAAACTTGAAGCACTGGGTGTTGGTGAGCGTAAAGTAAACTTCCGTTTACGTGATTGGGGTGTTAGCCGTCAGCGTTATTGGGGTTCACCAATCCCAATGTTAAGCGATGAAAACGGTAACGAACTTGCTGCGACTGAAGATATGCTGCCGGTGCGCTTACCAGAAGACGTGGTAATGAACGGTGTAACATCGCCAATCAAAGCAGATCCACAATGGGCTAAAACCACAGTTAATGGCGCACCTGCGTTTCATGAAACTGACACTTTTGATACGTTTATGGAATCATCTTGGTACTACGCACGTTACTGTAGTCCACGCCATGACAAAGGTATGCTAGATCCAGCTGCGGCAAACTACTGGTTACCAGTAAACCAATACATTGGTGGTATTGAGCACGCTATTTTACATTTATTGTATTCGCGCTTTTTCCATAAATTATTACGTGATTTTGGCTTAGTTAATTCAGATGAGCCATTTGACCGCTTATTATGCCAAGGCATGGTACTTGCCGAAACATTTTATCGTAAAGATGAAAAAGGTGGCGACATTTGGATTTCCCCTAGTGATGTAAATACTGAAACAGACGACAAAGGCCGCGTGACTAAAGCATGGCATAAAGTTGACGGCGAGCCAGTATTCTCATCAGGCATGAGCAAAATGTCTAAATCAAAAAATAACGGTATCGACCCGCAACAAGTTATCGCTCAATACGGCGCTGATACGGTACGTTTATTTATGATGTTTACCGCACCGCCAGAGCAAACGCTTGAATGGTCTGATTCAGGTGTTGAAGGGGCACATCGTTTCATTAAACGTGTATGGAAATATGCGGTTGATGTAAACACTGTTGGTTTCCAAGCATTAGACAAATCAGCATTAAATAACGAGCAAAAAGTGCTTCGTCGTGAGCTGCACAAAGCAATTGCAAAAGTGACTGATGATGTTGAACGTCGTCAAACATTCAACACTGCCATTGCGGCAATCATGGAAATCTCAAACAAATTGTTAAAAGCACCTTTAGCTGACAAACAAGATGTAGCGATTGCCAACGAAGCGCTTGAAGCGCTGCTAATTATGCTTGCACCAATTACGCCGCATTTGTCACATCAATTGTGGCAAGAATTGGGTAAAGAAGGCGATATTTTAGATGCGTCTTGGCCCGTAGTTGATGAGTCTGCCCTTGTTGAAGATGAAAAACTGATCATCGTGCAAGTTAACGGTAAACTACGCGCAAAATTAACGGTGCCAGCTGATGCTACTAAAGAGCAAGTAGAAGCACTAGCATTTGCTGAACCTAACGTATCTAAGTTCACTGATGGCGTAACAATCCGTAAGGTTATTTACGTACCAGGTAAACTACTTAACGTGGTTGCTAACTAATTATGGCTGCTATTCATGCCATTAAAAACGGACTAGCCTTAGCGCTAGTCTGTTTTTTGTTATCTAGCTGCGGCTTTCACCTTAAAAAAGCCTCAAGTCTGCCTGATGACTTGGCCACCTTAACTTTAAACGGTGATGATGAAAAATCAGCGTTATTTGCGATGCTTGGCAAAGAACTCACATTGAGCAAAGTTGAGTTACTCGACACGCCTAAGAAAAACGTCGCTCAGCTGTATTTATATAAAGATCGTCTTGAACGCCAAACCTTATCATTATTTAAAAATGGTCAGGTTGCCGAGTACGAGTTAGCTTATAGTGTTCGCTACTTACTCAAGCGCCCAGGCAAAGAAGCAATTGAACAACGTTTTGAGCTTTATCGTAATTATCAAGACGACCCAGATAACGCTTTAGCAAAAGCAAAAGAGTTAGAGTTGCTACTGAATGAAATTCGCATGCAAGCTAGTCGTCGTATTGTTAGAGAGCTGTCGCAACTATAATGCGCTGTTATGCGAATCAATTACCCAATGAATTAAAAAAAGGCTTACAGCCTTTTTATTTAGTATTTGGTGAAGAACCCTTTCAAGTAGCACAATGCGCTCAACAAATTCGTCAGATTGCGAAACAGCAAGGTTTTGATGAGGTTGTTAAATTTACCTTAATGCCCGGTTTTGATTGGCAAGAGCTAATAGCGCAATATCAAAGTATGTCGTTATTTAGTGCTCGCACTTTAATCGAGCTAGATCTTAATTTTCAAAAGCCAGGTATTGTTGGTAGCCAAACGTTTAAACAGCTCGTAGCACTAAATAACCCCGACACCGTACTTATTGTAAAAGGGGCCAAGGCCAGTCAAGATATTCAGCGCAGTGCTTGGTTTAAGTCGTTAGATAAACTGGGCGTATTTGTACCCTGCTACCCCCTGACCGGCAATCATTTAAGCCGTTGGCTTGATGAGCAGTGCCAGCGCTTAAAAATCAATATGCAAGCAGATGCCAAACGCACCCTAATTGATGCTACTGAAGGTAATTTGTTAGCGTGTTTTCAAGAGCTCGAAAAACTGTCGTTATTGCATGGCACTGCTATGATCGATCAACAGCAGGTTTTACAAGGCCTACTTAATCAAGCCAAGTTTGATATTTTTGATTTAAGTGATGCACTGCTACAAGGTAATAGTCGCCAAGCAATTAAAGTATTAAATAAACTCGCTGGCGATAACACTGAAGCTGTGAGTATCTTATGGACCATTACTAAAGAAGCAAATACCTTACTAAGCCTACAATTAGGCTTACAACAAGGTGAACAACTGGCAACGCTATTTAAACAAAAAGCCATCTGGAAAAATCAGCAAGGGCCGATTCAACAAGCACTTAATCGTTTGTCGATACATACTTTAGAGCAAATCACCCAGTTGCTCGCACAATTTGATGCCAGCTATAAACAAGGTAACTTAATCAAGCCTTATCAAGCTTTGGCACATATTTGTTTGGTGTTTTGTCAGCCATTGGTGATCCCACTGCCTGCGCACCCACTTAACTAATTATTAGGCGTTTATAATGATTGCACTGTTTGGTGGCACCTTCGACCCCGTTCACTTAGGCCATATAAATATGGCGAAGCACTGTGTAAAACACTTTAATTTAGCGACTTTATACTTTATGCCTTGTGCTATTCCAGCTCATAAGACTGCACCTGGGATAAGTACGCAGCATCGCATCGCAATGCTCAATGCAGCGATTGCACCTTACCCATATTTTCAACTCGATTTACGCGAACTCAATCGCAGTGGCCCGTCATATTCATTATTAAGCCTGCAAGAGATCCGCACACAATTTCCAGATCAACCATTATTATTTTTAATTGGCATGGATTCGTTTAATAACTTAGATAAATGGTTTGAGTGGCAAACAATTACTCAGCTTTGTCATATTGTGGTATTTCAACGCCCGGGCCTAAAATGCACTGCCCATGGCGAGTTACTCGCATACCAACAAGCCGCAGAATGTAGTAATAGCGCAGAGCTTACAACGCAAGCTGGTGGAAAATTATATTTTTTAGCTGGCGAAGAAATGGCTATTGCCTCAAGCGATATTCGCAAGGCGATTAAAAATGCCATAGATTACAATGAACTTCTTCCTACTGGCGTGAGTCAGTATATTCAATCACAGCAACTTTATCTAAGTGATGAATAAATACCAGTTGCGTGATAAAATAACAGCTATTCACTTTTAAATGAGATAACACCTTGGATACGAAACAACTACTCGCCTTTGCAATAGACAAAATTGACGATATGAAAGCACGTGATGTGGTTAATATTGATGTAAGCGCAAGCTCAGACATCACCGATTTTATGGTCGTGTGCTCTGGTACTTCGAAACGTCATGTATTGTCAATTGCTGATCATTTAGCAAAAGAAGCTCGTCACGCAGGTCAAGAGCCTCTAGGTTATGAAGGCCAAAGCGATGGTGAATGGGCACTGGTTGATTTAGGCGATGTAATCGTACACGTAATGCAAGATCAAGCACGTAGCTATTACGACCTCGAAAAACTATGGAGCTAATTGCTCACTAATTTTACTAGAGCTTGGATGTAACACGTGAAAATACAGATGATTGCCGTTGGCACCAAAATGCCAGCGTGGGTAGAAACGGGTTTTGCACAATATCAGCGCCGCTTTCCAAAAGATATGGCGCTGGAGTTAATTGAAATTCCCGCAGGTAAACGTGGTAAAAATGCAGATATTAAACGTATTTTGCATATTGAAGGCGAAAAAACCTTAGCCGCTATCCCTAAAGGCAATCGTATTGTTACGCTTGAGGTAACAGGCAAAGCGCTTGATACTCACCAATTAGCAAAAGACATGGAGAAGTGGCAACTGGATGGCCGCGATGTAAGTTTGCTAATTGGCGGCCCTGAAGGCTTAGCACCAGAATGTATTGCTGCCTCAGAGCAAAAATGGTCATTATCAAATTTGACCCTACCACATCCATTGGTGCGTATTATTGTTGCTGAAAGTCTATATAGAGGCTGGAGCTTAAACAATAACCACCCGTATCATCGCGAGTAACATTTACTCATGCGCAAACACAGACCCACAATTAGAGACCACTCAGCAGAAGCTAACCTATTTGCTCGTCGCGCCTTTGTGGGGTTTGTATTTGTTACTATTTTAGTCGCGGTTTTACTTTCCAATTTATATACCATTCAAGTTGACGATCACCAAGATTATCAAACACGTTCTAACGACAATCGCATTAAAGTTATTCCTATTGCTCCTAACCGAGGCCTTATTTATGACCGCAATGGTGTGTTGCTTGCTGAAAATAAACCGGTTTATAATTTAGAAGTCATTCCTGAAGAAGTTGACGATCTTGATGCATCACTGTCAGCACTGACACAATTTATTGATATCTCAGAGCAACAAAAAAACGATTTTCTTGATGATATAAAGCATAACCGTCGCTTTAAGAGCCAAGTATTAAAAGCACGTTTAAACGAACAAGAAGTAGCGCGTTTTTCAGTTAATCAGTATAAATTCCCTGGGTTTAGTATCGAAGCACGTTTGGCACGCTACTACCCGTTTGCAGACACCCTAACTCATGCGTTAGGTTACGTCGCTAAACTCAATAAAAAAGAACTGGCTCAGCTCGAATCACAAGAGCAAGGTACTAATTACCGTGCAACCCATGATATTGGTAAACTCGGTATTGAGAAATATTATGAACAACTGCTGCATGGCCAAGTAGGCTCGCAGCGGGTTGAAGTCAATAATCGTGGTCGTGTCATTCGTACCTTAAGCATGACTCCTCCGCAACCAGGTAATGATTTAGTGCTCACCCTTGATGTTGGCTTGCAGCAGATTGCCCAACATGCACTTAAAGATATGCGTGGCGCTGTAGTCGTCATGGACGCTAAAGACGGTGGCGTGTTAGCACTGTATTCTAATCCCAGTTATGATCCGAACTTATTTGTTCACGGTATTAGCAGTAAAAACTATAAAGCCCTATTAAACCCTGACCGACCTCTTATAAATAGAACCACACAAGGACGTTATGCACCAGCATCGACGGTAAAACCTCACATGGCAGTTCTTGCTCTTGAAGAAGGTCTCGTTACCGAGCAAACGTCAATGTGGGATCCTGGCTTCTTTCAAATTCCGAATGTTGATCATAAATGGCGAGATTGGAAACGTTGGGGCCATGGTCATGTTGATGTTTACAAAGCCATTGAAGAGTCGTGCGATACCTACTTTTATGATGTCTCTTATCGATTAGGGATCACAAAAATCAGTGATTTTATGGCACAGTTTGGCTACGGTGATTTAACCGGCATTGATATTCATGAAGAAACCACGGCTATTTTGCCCTCAAAAGAATGGAAAGAAGGCCGTTTTAAAGAATCATGGTGGCGTGGCGATACAATCTCAGTTGGCATTGGCCAAGGTTATTGGACCGCAACCCCCCTACAAATCGCAAACGCGATGAATATATTAGTGAACCGTGGAATTAACCACCCACCACACTTAGTACAAGTTGTGAAAAAAGACGATGAAGTTACACAAATCAATAATGAAGAAAAACCCCCGATTTTTTTAAAAGAACCTCACCATTGGCAAATCGCTTTAGATGCTATGCATAACACAGTACAAAAAGCCTCTGGTACCGCTCACAAAGCATTTAAAGGAACAAATTACGATTCAGCAGGTAAAACAGGCACCGCACAAATAGTCAGTATTGCTCAAGGTGAACGCTACGATGCAAAATCCCTCAAAGAGCGTCAACGTGATAACACTATCTATGTAGGCTTTGCACCTTATGAGGATCCCAGAATCGTTGTTTCTGTTGTTCTAGAAAACAATCATGGCGGTGTGCAAATTGCTCGCCAACTAATGGATTACTACTTTGCTGCAAATCCCGTTAATCTTGCCAGGAATAACACACCATGACTACTCTACATGATGGTCGTTCAATCTGGGTGCGTATGCATCTTGACTTGCCGCTACTACTGGCATTGCTATTAATGATGGCAGGCAGTGTAACCGTTGTTTATAGCGCCAGTGGTCAAGACCCGGCAATGATGATCCGCCATATTACCAGGATGGGCGGCGCAATTTTAGGCATGCTTATTTTGGCGCAATTTTCACCAGCGACCTTAAAGCGTTTAGTTATTCCTTTATATTGTGCTGGGTTACTGATGCTAGTTGCGGTGCTGTTATTTGGCGTCAGCTCCAAAGGCGCTCAGCGCTGGTTAGATTTAGGTATTACCCGTTTTCAACCTGCTGAATTAATGAAAATAGCCGTGCCTATGATGGTGGCTTGGTATATTGGCCGTAATCATTTACCGCCTAGAGCACTACACTTAGTTGTTGGTTTTACCATTGTTATGGTTCCCACACTCCTGATCAAAGAGCAGCCCGACTTAGGCACATCTATCTTAATCGCCAGTTCAGGGATATTTGTATTATTTTTGTCTGGTCTAAGCTGGCGATTAATCGGCTTTTTGAGCGCTTTGGTTGCTTTAGCTGCGTGGCCTTTTTGGCATTACGGTATGCATGACTATCAAAAACAGCGGGTACTAACTTTGTTCAATCCAGAAAGCGATCCTCTTGGCTCTGGTTACCATATTATTCAATCAAAAATAGCAATTGGCTCCGGTGGTATTGAAGGTAAAGGTTGGTTGCAAGGCACCCAATCACAATTAGAATTTTTACCCGAACGCCATACTGATTTTATCTTCTCTGTACTTAGTGAGGAGTTTGGTCTTTTTGGTGTATGTGTTTTATTATGCATGTATCTATTCATCATTGGTCGCGGTTTATATATCGCGGTTAATGCCCAAGATGCATTTGGTAAATTACTGGCAGGTGCACTGACCCTGACTTTTTTTGTTTATGTATTTGTAAATATTGGCATGGTATCAGGGTTACTGCCTGTAGTGGGTGTACCATTGCCATTAATAAGTTATGGCGGTACATCGATGGTTACCTTAATGGCTGGATTTGGCATTATTATGTCTATCGCAACTGATAAAAGGATGCTATTAAAGTAATGCGTTACTGTCTAAAGTTGTTCAGTTGTTCATGGTTAATGATTGTTTTAAGCGCTTGTAGTTCCTCAGGCATAAATCACAGTGACCGGTATAGTATGCGCCATGATTCTGCACCACTTCGCGCGCCAACTGAATTAGAAATGCAAGATGCCATAGTCACTAAAGTTACCAAAAGTGCCAGTGCTGGCCGCGCTTACACCGTTAATGGCAAAAACTATACTCCGATGCTGGATGAAACTGGCTATAGCGAAGAAGGTATCGCCTCATGGTATGGGCGCAAATTTCATGGTTACCACACCTCAAATGGCGAAATATATGATATGTTCGCGATGACTGCCGCTCATAAAACGTTACCCTTACCAAGCTTTGTAAAAGTAACCAACACCAGTAATGGCAAGTCTGTGATTGTCCGTGTAAATGATCGTGGCCCATTTCATGATGACCGCTTAATCGATTTATCCTATGCAGCAGCGTATAAACTTGGTTACTATCATCATGGTACAGCCAAGGTTAAGCTTGAGGCTATCACAATGCCCGATTCGACTGCGCGTTTGAGTTATATTCAAGTCGCTGCAGGCAGTACCTTAGAAAATATTGAAGCATTAGCGTACACCCTACGCCAGCAATATCAATTACCCACTAATATTGTGGAAAAAGATGCTATTTATAGGCTGCGTTTAGGGCCAATTAAAAATGCTGAGCAAGCTCAGCAAGTACTTGAAAAATTAAAACAGGATCAATTTCAAAACGCGTTCTTGCTTTATAGTGAATAACACCTTTAGAATGAGGTAAACGCGAATCTTTAACTTTAACCATTAATGAGTATGATGAAATCTATTAAATCCAAAATTATTAGCGGTGTGTGTAGCGTTGTTTGCTCTGCTGCCGTTTTTTCTGCGACCGCCCAAATCATCCCAGCCCCACCTCAAGTTAATGCAAAAGGTTATTTTCTTGTTGATTTTACTACAGGTAAAATTATAGCTGAAGGTGAACCTGATACTCGCCTAGCACCTGCCAGTTTAACTAAAATGATGACCAGCTATGTCATTGGTACCGAAATCAAAGCGGGTAACATTGCCCCAACCGATATGGTCACAGTGAGCGAAAAAGCGTGGGCTAAAAACTTTCCTGAATCATCAAAAATGTTTATCGAAGTCGGTAAGCAGGTCACTGTCGATGATTTAAACCACGGTATAATTATTCAATCAGGTAATGATGCCTGTGTGGCTATGGCAGAACATATTGCCGGTAGCGAAAGCGCATTTGCAGACTTAATGAATGCCCATGCTGAGAAATTAGGTATGAGTAACAGCCACTTCATTAACAGCCATGGCTTAGATACCAACGAACACTTCACAACCCCTCGAGATATGGCCACCTTAGGTGCAGCACTTATTCGTGATGTGCCTGACGAGTATGCAGTTTACGCACAAAAATCATTTACTTTTAACGGCATTAAGCAATACAACCGTAACTCACTGTTATGGGATGAAAGCTTAAACGTTGATGGTATAAAAACCGGTCATACATCGGAAGCCGGTTACAGCTTAGTAAGTTCAGCGACTAAAGATGATATGCGTTTAATCGCCGTGGTTATGGGTACTTCGAGTGAACGTGCACGTAAAGTAGAAAGTAAAAAATTACTTAACTATGGTTTTCGTTTTTTTGAAACAATCACACCTTACAAAGCCGGCGACAGTTTTGCCGAGCAACGTATTTGGATGGGTAACAAAGAAAATGTATCGTTAGGCATTTTAGTTGATACGCCGATCACTATTCCGCGTGGCCAACGTAAAAATTTAAAAGCCGACTTTAAACTTGATAAAGTTTTAGAGGCGCCATTAGCGAAAGGCTCTACCGTAGGTACTTTATCTTTACAACTTGAAGGCGAAGTAATTGCTCAGTATCCTCTGGTAACGCTTGAAGAAGTTGAAGAAGGTAGCTTCTTTAGTAAAATTTATGATTACCTACGTTTACAAATAATGTAAAACGCTACCAAATAATATAAGCGCCTTGCAAAGCAAGGCGTTTTTTTTTGCTTTAAAGATGGTAGAATGCGCCCCATATCTAACCCGCAAATAACCAGAATACCAATTGTCTTACGTAAGCGATTAATTCAATTGCTATAAAGGTCGAGAACAGGTTATCTAATCGGTTTATTGTTTAGTAAAATAGTACTAAACGCACATAAGTATGAGGAGTCAACGTCGTGGCTACACCGGTAAAAAATACTAAATTTGATGAATATTTAGAATACCCTTGCCCTTTTACATTTAGAGTAATGGGGTTGGCAAACGTCAACTTAACTGACCAAATTCTAACTAAGTTACAACCTATTGCCCCTGGCGATTACGCGCCAAAAGTTAAACCTAGCAGCAAAGGTAATTATGAGTCAGTTAGCTTAGTCGTTACCGTGACCAGCGGCACTCATATTGAAGAAATTTATAACGTGATAAGTGCGATTGATGACGTACGACACATGCTTTAAACGCTAAGCGGAGTAAGCTGTGAGCGAAAATACCTTAATCGTCCGTCAACTTGGTAAACAGCGTTACATGCCAATTTGGCAACAAATGCAAAACTATACTGATGTTCGAACTGAGCATGATGCGGATGAAATATGGCTCGTTGAACATGAGCCAGTATTCACGCAAGGCCAAGCAGGTAAAGATGAACACCTACTTGCCCCTGGCGACATAGAAGTGATCAAGGTTGACCGAGGTGGTCAAGTAACCTATCACGGACCGGGCCAGCAAATGATGTACGTATTATTTAACTTACGTCGCTTGAAAATTGGCGTACGAGAATTGGTCACATGGCTTGAAGAGTGTATTATCGATACACTCAATGATTACGGTATTAAAGCCTACGCAAAAGCAGATGCCCCAGGGGTTTATGTTAACGATAGCAAAATAGCATCATTAGGACTTCGTGTTCGCCGTGGCTGCTCTTTTCATGGTCTAGCATTGAATGTAAACATGGACATGAGTCCGTTTTTACGTATCAACCCATGTGGTTACGCCGGTATGAACATGGTGCAAACAACCGACTTGAACGGCCCAGAAAACCTTGCGCAAGCAGGTGCTGGTCTCGTAAAACATATGATTAAAAAACTTAATGCGACACAGGTTAAGTATACTGAAGGGTTTGAAAACGAATGAATAAACCAGTCAAGATGGAACCAGGGGTAAAACTACGCGACGCTGAAAAAATGGCGTTGATCCCAGTAAAAGTATTACCCACTGAAAAAAACGAAATGTTACGCAAGCCAGAGTGGCTAAAAATTCGCTTACCTAAATCAACCGAGCGGATCGACGGCATTAAACAAGCCATGCGTAAGCACGGACTGCATTCAGTGTGTGAAGAAGCCTCTTGCCCTAACTTATCAGAATGCTTTAATCACGGTACAGCAACTTTTATGATTTTAGGCGCAATTTGTACTCGTCGTTGCCCATTTTGTGATGTTGCCCATGGCCGTCCGTTAACACCAGACGCCGCAGAGCCTGAAAAGTTGGCTCTTACTATTCGCGATATGAAATTAAGCTATGTAGTGATCACCTCAGTGGATCGAGATGATTTACGTGATGGCGGCGCACAACATTTTGCTGATTGTATTCGTGAAATTCGTAAGTATAACCCAAAAATCACCATCGAAATTTTAGTGCCTGATTTTCGTGGTCGCATGGACCGAGCGCTTGAAATCTTAATAGAAACGCCACCAGATGTATTCAATCATAACCTTGAAACTGCACCGCGTTTATATAAACTTGCGCGCCCAGGTGCTGACTACAAATGGTCATTAGAATTACTGCGTCGCTTTAAAGAAGCACACCCTGAAGTGAAAACTAAATCAGGTCTAATGGTTGGTCTTGGCGAAGAAATTAGCGAAATCGAAGAAGTACTGCGTGATTTACGCGCGCATAATGTCGATATGCTAACGGTTGGCCAATACCTACAGCCATCAAAGCATCACTTACCTGTAAAACGCTACGTGCCACCAGCAGAGTTTGACGCGCTTAAAGAGTACGCTGATGAAATTGGCTTTACTCATGCCGCATCAGGTCCATTTGTTCGTTCAAGCTACCATGCTGATCAACAAGCTGCGGGTAAAGAAGTGAAGTAATCATTTTTACAGAATTGAAAAAGCCGTTAGTAATGGATTAAATCACTAACGGCTTTTTGTTTTCTTAATCACGTGCAATTTATATCGATACCGACACTCATCTCGCATGTCTTTAATTACTAAAGCTAGGATTATATTGATAAACGGCTTGTGATTTAGTCAGCCCCCCTGTGAGGTTCCAACTACTTAAACTATTCATACCATCGAACGCAATCAAAGCTCGTTGCACTACTTTTTGCGTATAATTAGCCATGAAGTCTTCATATTTAAACGATGGCTGCGCGATGATTAGCTGTTGACCAGCCGAGGGAATACCGCTGTACCATAGTGTTACACTGACTTGTGCATCAATTGAGCCTAAGTCAATTTGTGCTCCTTTATAAACACGCTCGTAAATAGTTAAGTTGCCGACTTGTGCCAGCATCAAATTATCATTAAAACTAAACTCTGATTCAAAGCCAGAGTCATGCGTATTTATATCTTTAAAGTCATTGATTGTACGAGTATTTGGTGCTTTAGTTGAATGACTATAAACTACTTGGTAATCAGAATTGGTTATTCCTCAGTCAGCCTCTAGCTTAGTCTTGGTGCCGTTAGTCGCTGATGATAAATCTTCGAAATTAGCGATATAGCGATCCCGACTGCGAAATTTCAATGTCACTTCTGAATTACCATTTTCGATTCGTTCACGAAACGAATAACCTAAATTTTGCAGCTGACAGCTACCTAGAGTATCGAAAAACTTAACTGTACGGTTCTTATCAAGTGATAATGAGCCATTTACATCGTAAGATTGCCGCCTCTACTATGGCTTTAAATGCACTAAAATAACTGTCTACGTTAGCCGACTCATTACTATAAGTGAGTTTGCTAGGCTCGAGTAAACCCTTATACTATCGAGAAATCACATCAGGATTATCGGCACTAACAGCGCTACAAATTAATAATAATGACAAACCACTGACAAATTCGCTTTTATGTTTCATCACTAACCTTTATAAATTGTAATAAAAAAAGCCGACGTGAATCGGCTTGAATTCATTATGATTATTGAATAGGTGATAAATCCAGACCATCAACTATATACAAGGTATTACCATCAACGACAGTATTATTAGTATCTAAATACTTTTGCCCTAACGGCCCTCCAATAGTGGCTTCAGACCAAGTAGCAAAGTCATCATCATTAATCACCCCCAAACGCGTATTATCGATAAGCCATAAACCTTCCATCTTGTCATGTGGGTAAGAAACTTCGTTAACCATATCAACAACTGGCGATGTGCTTTTTGTCACTGGTAAGATATTCTTTGCAGCTAGTTCAGCCCAACCTGCATCATAATCAACTGCATCATTTATAACTTGCTCTATTGTTTTACCTGCAATGATTAAACCTAAATTGCTATTTTGTTCAATATCCCCCATTGCTGCAACTGCTTCTAAATCGGTCGCACCGCTGATATCAATCTTATAAACATGCTTTTGTGCTGTCTCATCACCTTTGTTATAAAAAGCACCGTCACGTTCAAGTACTAAGAAGCTCGTGTTGCTCAGCGCTTTAATTGCTGAGTTAGAATTCGACCCTTTAACCTGTCGATACAAATATTGCGAAATATTGCCAGTTTCTAAATCAACAGTGACAATACGAGTTAAATCTGTACGGTTTTTACTCGGATTATCCAAGCTTGATTGCATAATGCCGACTAATGTTTTCTGATCAGGTGTGATCGCTAACCCCTCCATACCACGGTTAGCCCATCGATTAGCAAACTCTGCTGGTAAGTTAATCTTCAAACCGTAATCAGTATTAATAGCATCTGTACGTATGTCTGCGGTAAATGCATTAATACGGCCAATTTCTTTACCGTTAGCATCATAATGCACCATGTGTGGACCATACTCATCGCTAACCCAGAAAGTACCATCTTTTAAAGCAGCTAAACCTTCGGCATCCAAACCATAATCATCATAAACTGCAGGGTTAGTAACTTCGTCATACGGCTGCGTCATATCTGCGCGAATAACTTCGCCATCAGTCGTATACGGTACTTCACCTGTTCCACCTAATGCAGCTGAATTTGGTAGGCCACTAATATTGTTACCATCACGATCTTTGAGCAAAATATCTTTAATCTTAGCGATATCACCCGTTGACTGAACTGCAAATAAACCAATACGCGGCGTGTAGTCAGGTGTTGGGAACTTCTTACCATTACCGTGAGGTGCGCCCTCTTGAGAGGTTCGATAATTAGAATTAGGACCACGATCAGTTAAAGCATAAAATTGTGTCGTATTCATCGGGTGACCATCCATATCAGAGCCGTAACCACCATTGCGTACCTCAAAAGTAGATCCTGGGTAATAATAATTTTCTAGTTCGTTGCGCATTACGGTATAAGATAGACGCTCACCGGTAGTCCCAAAATTATCAGGGTTACAAAGAAAGGACGTACTTGTAACCTCTGTTGTGGCTAAAGCACCATTGCGGTCGGCATCCAAACCCGAATCAATTTTTATGCCGCCCATCCAACAGTTGCTATCGCCCATATTCAACTCTGTTTGCATAACTAAGCTGTTTAATCCAACAGCACCGTCTATACCGCCATTACCATTCGTGCCATCTGTCCCATTAGCACCGTCTTTACCATCACTACATGCGCCTAGTAATACTGTTACTAAAACGAACGATAGGTTTAGTTTAAATTTTTTCACAACAACTCCATTTATACTTTTTATAATTAGAGTGGTCATAGTAAGCAGTAAAAATGACAGCAATTAATGCCTAATAATTACTAACTTGAACTTTCAATGAAACTTGCATGACAAATTCATAGTTGATTATGAATAAACATCAAATAAAGAGGCTCTTCAATCGATTACAAGTAACTAACGGACTTATTTAAGCGCTGAGCAGCTTAAGCACATTCGCTTCCTCACGCTGCATTGCCTGACGTTCATGGGCATACAACTGCGCTAATTTAATCTCTGACAATGGCGTTTTAGCACTTACCAGAGTTAGCTCTAAATTAGGCTGCACATGACTAAATACATAATGAACTCGCGCAATATGAAATTCTGAACTGACTAAAATGGCTTCGGTTATATGTTCCGCTATAAGTATTGGCTTAGTGAGTAACGCATCCTCAAAGGTAAAGCGGCTTAGTGCCACCGGTAAAAAAGCAGATTCGGGTATGCCAAGTTCAATTAAGTAACTTTTAGTATATTCACCATGGGCGTGGTTAGTGGTATTAAAATGTGCGCCAAACCCGCCGGTGCACAATACCTTAACAGAGGGGTTTGCTTGGTATATTTGATAAGCTCGCTGACAACGGCTTTTTGCTATTACTGATAAACTACCATCGTTGTTATTTGGCCCACCTAAAACAATCAGTGCCGTTTTAATTTCGCTATTCGTCGCTGCTCTCATTACGCGATTCTCAATTGTTTTTTATTCTTTGGCTATCAGCTTAAAACTATTTTTGCGGTTTGCAATTAATCATTAGGTCAAACGGCTTTTCCTTGAGACAATCCACACTGTTATTTTTAAAACATGGTTCTTTATGAAACTATTAGTTAGAAACTTATCACGTACTATCACTGAACATGAGATCCGCGTACTTTTTACTGAACACGGTAAAGTAGCCGATTGTAATTTAGTACTAGATAAAGAAACCGGCCAATCGAAAGGCTTTGCCTTTGTAGAAATGCCAAACGATGCAGAAGCTGCTGTAGCAATAAAAGCATTGAATCAAAGTACTGTTGATAAAAGCAAGATCCGCGTAAAGAAAGCTGACGCTTAAACGTGTTATTTTGTTGCAAAAGGCCAGCACTCTTCGCTGGCTTTTAGCTTTTCCCCACACAACTTCTGCGCCAGTCCCTTTCACCCAACGAAATTTAATTCAATCACTAAATCATAGTACCCAAAATCAACTAATTGTATTTTATAAAAATATCTGCGCTTCATGGCAAAAAACTAGACAGCAAAACCGACACCCCATATAGTCACAGTATGTATCCTTAAAAACCTGCAATTATGTCTCCTCTTTTTAAATCACTCAGTATAACTTTATTATTGGGCTTAACTGGCTGTTCAGAGCCTACTCAAGAACAGGCAACGCTTGACAATACAACCAGTGTAAATTTAAGCAATATTAAACAACATATTAAAACCCTTGCCTCAGACGAATTTGAAGGACGCGGTCCATTAACGCGCGGTGAAGTAAAAACTGTGGGTTACTTAAGTGACCAATACCAAGCGCTTGGATTAACTGGCGCATATAATAATAAGTTTTTACAGCCGGTAAAAATGGCGATGGTAACCGCTGATCAAAACATGCAATTAAAAATTGGCGACTTGAGCTTTACCGCTGGAAAAGATTTTACGGCGCGAACGAAACAATTACAGCCACTTATTGATGTTCGTAATTCAGAGGTAGTATTTGTTGGTTATGGCATTAATGCGCCCGAGTATAATTGGAATGATTATAAAAATATTGATGTAACGGGTAAAACGGTTGTTGTGTTAGTAAATGATCCTGGGTTTGCTACGCAAAACGATGCGCTATTTACCGGCAACGCCATGACCTACTACGGTCGCTGGACTTACAAATACGAAGAAGCCGCTCGCCAAGGCGCAGCCGCAGTATTTATTGTGCACGAAACAGCGCCAGCTGCATATCCTTGGGGCGTAGTTGAAAGCTCAAATACAGGCACAAAATATACCTTGATGGATAACAACCTAAACGCATCAGAACTACCGGTAATGGGTTGGCTAACACTCGATGCAACCGAGCAGCTATTTAAATCAGCAAACTTGAGCTATCAACAATTAAAGCAACAAGCACTTAACGACGACTTTAAAGCTACTGCGCTTAATTTAACAGCAAACCTTGCATTTAAAAACGAAGTGTCACACGCTAAATCACACAATGTTGTTGCGCAATTAACGGGCAGTGAAGCGCCTGATGAATATATTGTGGTCAGCGCACATTGGGATCATTTTGGCACTAAGCAAACTGATAGCGGGCCAAAAATTTATAATGGTGCAGTTGATAATGCCTCAGGCAGTGCTGCCACAATTGAAATCGCTCGTATATTAAGTAACATGCATAAACAAAAACCGTTTAAGCGCTCGATTATTTTTGCAAACTTTACCGCCGAAGAAACAGGGTTAATTGGCTCAGAGCAATTTGCCAGTGGCGAACTTATCCCTACCAAGCAGATGGTCGCTCTGTTAAATATTGATGGTATGAATGTGCTAGATGGCACCGATTACATACTGCAATACGGTAAAGGTTTATCACAAATGGAAGACTACCTTAGCAAAGCCGCAAGCAAACAAGGCCGTCATGTAAAAATGGATCCCGTGCCACAAAACGGCCTATTCTTCCGATCAGATCACTTCTCACTAGCTAAACAAGGCGTACCTGGTTTACTGTTTATGAGTTTAGGTGATACAGATCCAGATTATATTGCTCATAAATACCATAAAGAAGCTGATGATTACTCTGCTCAGTGGTCATTAGGTGGTGTAAAACAAGACATCGAGTTAATTGTTGATATCGCATCACAACTGGCAAACAACGGTGATTGGCCAAAATGGCAAGCAGATTCAGATTTTAAAACTCGTCGCGCCCAAGACCGCGCAGAATAAATTAAGTTGAGTTGGGGTAGGCATTCATCGCCTACCCCATTTTTATTAATGCCCTTTCTTATTGCGTTGTGCGCTCAATAATAAGGTTTCGGCTTTTGCCCCTAAATACACATAAATAGCCAACGCAATCAATAGCCCTACAACCGCCAACATCATATAAATTGCCGGTAATAAATACTGCGACTGCCCCAGCGCTGCCTTAAACATCGTTAATAACGCTTCAATAGACACTGCAATTAAAATAGTTGAAATAAACCGTGTGATAGTGCGCCGCGTTGAACTGTGCCTAAAGATATCTTTATGCATTAAAATTTCTTCTTCGAGAATCGTTTTACCTAAATCAAATATTGCTAACGCGAGGGTGATAAAAATGATGATCGTAAACGGTTCGAGCGGATCATTTTCTATAGAGCGGACAAACAGTAAGCTATAAATATCACCAAACACCCTACCAAGTAAAAATAACACTAAGATAAATAAGCAACTGACAATAATGCCATAACCCGCTTTAAAAAATGGCGTCATCGTGGCGCGAGTACGATCCCCCATAATAAATTCGATTAATTGCGTTAGACATACATCAATCACTAAATAGCGATTTTCGCCATATGAAGCATGTAACGATTTTATTGCTGAAATACATAAGTGATTGGTAGCGATCGAAATATAGGGCGGCGTAAAACGAGTATGTTGCTGCTGTTGGATACCTTGAAAATACGGCCGTTCACTCAAATCCTGTGAATCGCCACGATTATTTAAGGTTTTCATATACTGACGTTTAAAGCAGACATTATTACCTAGCTGCACGCCATTTTTATCTAAACAGTATTGTAATTCTAAAAATGGGTATTGAGCGATTAAGTAACGATTATCTTGTTGTTTTTTAACACCGTCTTCTAAGCTTGCTAGCACTGAGTCAAGTAAGTCGTGGATCACGGTTTGGTATTCTTGGTAACGTTCGACGCTACTGATATAACTCATTCTTGCCATGTGTTTGCTCCTAACTGCATAATTAAAAGTAATAGCAATTACAGAACCAACTTTACAAAAACTTATAAATCAATTAGTTGTATTATTTAAATAAAATAAAAAATCTATTTCGCACCAACCAGGTGCAAAATAAAGTGCTGGACTTACTTTTTTGCAAGCACAAAAAATGGGCTACTTAGCCCATTCTTTCATTAAATCAATTACTTTTAAATTTCATCATCAGAGTCTTGCACTTGACGTTGTGCAGCTCTAGCAATGATTTCAACATAAAACGACTCTAAGCCTTGTTTTTCAATTTCGCTGATTGAGTTGCTAATTTCAGCAACGTGCACCACTTGGGCATCTTCAGCAGTGTTACCAAATTTACAATCAAATGCCCAGTAATCAGCATCAATTGGCAACGTTTTGTTACGCTCTCTTTTCAAATACTTTTTTACTTCATGCTTTGCAGCATCTACCATGCGAGGGTATTTGATTTTCTCGTGATTCAGCGTGAATGTTTTCTTCATTACGTTCCTAATTACCTTGATTTAATGATGATGGCAATAATACCAAGTAAATTGGAAATGCCATTTGGGGTCATTATAGCAATTGCATTTAGTTTGTGGATGCTTTTTTTCACTAAAATAAATAAAATATTTTTACCGATAATTATTACAGCTTAATATCACGCTTGGGCAAGGTGTAAGGGTTGATGAAGCTCAGCATTATTAAGGCTATCGTAAAATGCAGCCGCATCCATTTGCGGATGATCCAGCTGTGTTTCTTTATCTAAATGACGCTTTCGCACGACAAGTTCGCAATTATCAATCACCATTAGTGGAATATGGTTTTTATCATCTCTGATCACTAATGGTTCCGGCGCAAGGCACGAGCGTAAACGAATATCTGCCATGCTGCCTTGTTGTAATAGCTGTGCATTATGTTGGCCAATGAGCATATCAAATTCATCTGGAGCCAATGCTTGCTCAGGCCCTGCCCCTAATTGTTCACGTAATTGCGCTTCAGTTGGTGTTGAAGCATGTGCATCAAATGGGGTTTTAGGGAGATGAAATTGACTAAAATCTAACACGTCATGAGAAAGCATTGCCAATAATAATGCAAACTCGCCACGACGGTGTTCTGAGACACTTTTGGCAAGACGATTGTTAAGTTGACTCTCTGTGATTAACAAATCATCGATTTGCATAGACTTTAGCCGATTGCAGTTAGTAATAGATATTTATCGGCTTTATTTAATATTTCTTTAGCTTTTTTCTTTACTTAAATGCTCACTTTGCTATTATCAGCGCCGTTGCATTGGAGGGGTTCCCGAGCGGCCAAAGGGATCAGACTGTAAATCTGACGGCTCAGCCTTCGCTGGTTCGAATCCAGCTCCCTCCACCACTTTTCTTACCGCTAAGTTAAGTGGGGCCAAATGCGACAAAATTAGTGTGGAGGGGTTCCCGAGCGGCCAAAGGGATCAGACTGTAAATCTGACGGCTCAGCCTTCGCTGGTTCGAATCCAGCTCCCTCCACCACTTTTCTTATCTATCAGCAAAACTTCATTCTTCGAACTTTATTCTCGCTAACTTTATCCTCGCTAACTTTATCCTCGCTAACTCATTCGACTACCCATTGTAAACTCGCACCGTGTTGCCTTAACCATTTTGTTGCTTGCTTATAATCAGGATAAAACTCACTGACGCGCTGCCAAAATGCGGCACTGTGATTTAAATATTTCAAGTGAGCTAGTTCATGCACAATTACATAATCAATAATACTCTGCGGCGCACTGGCTAATAACAAATTAAAGGTCAATTCTCGTCGTCGATTACAACTGCCCCAACGACGCTTATAAGTATGAATGCGAATACTGCTAGGTAAAGCCTCTGCCATTTTTAGGCAATAAGCATGTACACGCATTTCAATATAGTTTTCTAATTGCTCATGTAAAAAACTTTCGAGCAAGGTTTGGTACATTGGCTGCTGATGCTTAACCCGTCCAGAAAGATTTAGCTGTAACACATTCCCCTGCTGATTTTTTACTAGCTGCCATGCGCTGCGCGAGCTGACACCATAAGTCAGTATCATAGGTTGTGAAAAAACCAGTACGCGATTATCTTGTAATGGGTATTGGCGAGTATCAAGCATTTGACTTTGCTTATTAATTTGCGCATTGATCCAGTCAGTTTTACTTAGCAGCCAGCTTTCAAGTTCCTTTTTAGCAACCCCAACAGGCGCATAAACTGTGACACTTTGTTGCTGGACTTTGATAGCGACAGTTTTGCGGCGGCGACTACGTTTTAATGTATATTCAAACAAACCTAACTCTTGTAATTGACCGACAGTCATTGAACTAATTAACAGGTCACTATAATACCTTGCAAAATAACTGCTAATCTATAACTAAGTAGAATTAAATAAAGCGATATCAAACATGCCTGATAAGCCTTGTTGTCGTTATACCTCTCCCGATGGCCATCATTGTCAAGAAACAGACATGGGCTCAGGTTTTTGTTTTTGGCATGATGCCAAATTTGATAAGTCAGGCTTAGATCTGACCCAAAAATTAGAGCGCTATGCAAAAAAGGGAGGATTATTACAGGGATTGCAATTAAAACGCGCTAACCTCAATGGGCTTAATTTGATAAAACAAGATGATGAGGATGGTTTTGATTTATCTTACAGTAATTTTTATCGTGCAACGCTCACCAACGCTCACCTGTTTAATAATAAAATAGCCCACAGTTCACTGATGAAAGCCAACTTGCACGAAGCAAGCCTGCATTACTGCAACCTACAAGATACAAATTTATTGGGTATAAAACTAAACAACACCCGTATTGATAACATTGAGCTAGGCGCTGAACTATTACAGGAAAAACAAGCTAAAGCAGCGCTTAAACATACAGATAAAAGCGCAGCCCTTGACTTATTTGAACAATCAGAAGAAATATTTCGCAATTTACGTAAAGCATCAGAACAACAAGGCTTATTTGAACTGGCGGGTAATTTCACGTACAAAGAACTGCGGATGCGTCACGCACAATATCCACGGGGTTCAAAAAAACGATTAGCCTCGAGCTGTATTGATATGTTGTGCGGGTATGGTGAAAAGCCTGAAAATGTGATCCGTTTTAGTTTGTCACTGATCATCTGCTGCGCCCTGTGTTATTTTATTTTTGGGGTGATGGATGCTGGTCGTATTATGCAGTTCAATCCGGCGGCAACATTAAGTGATAATTTATTAGCCCTACTTAATAGCTTCTATTTTAGCGTGGTTACTTTTACAACCTTAGGATATGGCGATATTACTCCGGTTGGTTTCTCCCGATTCGTTGCTGCAGTTGAAGCGTTTTGCGGGAGTTTCTCTCTGGCACTATTCGTAGTCGTATTTGTCAAACGTATGACCCGATAATTACCGATTACTTTATCTGCGAAAATAAATAGTTCAGCTAAATACCTGCTATAAAACTGGTTATAAATGATGCTATCATTACGCACAATGAAACTTAGCGAATTGATTTTAAAAAATTTTTGATTTTGTTAAATTTTGCAGCTAAATATGTAAACAAATAACAGGCATTTGCGCAAAATTAATTAATTGTCTTAACATATATTTCAGGTGATATTAGTTATTACTGAAATAACAGTGTATTGAGCCGTTATGCTTACCGCTTTTTTTATTACCGATCACGATCCGAGCCTTCTTATTAATGGTGTTTATGACCCATTTTTAGTCGCTCTGTCTGTTTTAACGGCTATTTTCTCTGCATTTTTTGCAACTTACATGATCGATCTGGCCAAAGAAACACGCTTCAAAAGTTATCAAAAATTAGCCAACTCAACGGCTTCCTTGGTACTTTCTGGCGGTATTTGGAGTATGCATTTTATTGGTATGTTGGCATTTTCACTGTGTACAAATATCAGCTACGACCCAACACTCACCTTTTTATCTTTCATTCCAGCATTTTTAGCCTGCCTAACTGGCGTGTCATTATTAGTAAAAAATAACGCCACTATTTTCAGTTTAATACTGCCCTCGGTACTACTCGGCGCAGGTATCGGCACTATGCATTACAGTGGTATGGCAGCAATGGAATTGAGCCCGCTGCTACGCTACGATCCATTGATGTTTGGGTTGTCAATTATCGTTGCCGTTGTACTGGCGTTTATATCTTTATATGCTCGCTTTAATATTAAAAAGCACCTCCCAACACTAAATTCTTTGCAGACGCGGTTGATCAGCGCAATCATTTTGGGTTTTGCTGTTGCAGGTATGCATTACATGGGAATGGCGGCAACACGGTTTGTTGCAACCTCGCCATTAATTGGTAATGACAGCGCCAGCTCAGAACTTACATTTGTTGCTATTAGCGTAGTGTTCGCCACCATTATTCTAACCGCGATAGTTGCTATCATTAACGGTATGGTACGCTATCGCATGTTACTTGAAGAAAAAACAGGGAATGAATCTCGCTTAGAGGCTATTTTATCGACCGCTATAGATGGCATAGTAACAATTAACAATCGCGGTATTATCTTAAGCTTTAATAACGCTGCAGAGAATATTTTCGGCTGGCATAGCACTGATGTAAAGGGTAAAAACATAAAAATGCTGATGGCAGATGATATCGCAGCCGAGCATGATGAATATCTATTAAAGGCACATCACATCGATTTAGGTAAAGTTATTGGCGTCAATCGTGATGTTCTTGCTAAACATAAACAAGGTCACCTATTTCCTATTCGCTTAGGTATTGGTGAAGCAAACCAGCCAGGACAAGAGTCAATATTTGTTGGCTTTATTACTGACTTGACTGAGCAACGCAAACTACAACAAAACCTCATAGCGAAAGAACAACAATACCGCTCGCTGATGAATAATATGCCTGGCGTGGTATTTCGCTGCCAGTTGGATAAAAGCTGGAGCATGATTTTTATTAGCCCTAGCATTAATGAAGTAACTGGCTATGTCCCATCGGAATTTATCAATCAGCATATTCAGTTTAGTGATTTGATTTTTAAAGATGATAACAAACGCATCAATAAATCGGTCGAGCAAGCGATCGCTGCTAAATCGCAATACTCAATTGAATACCGACTACGTCATCGAAGTGGCAAGCTAATTTGGGTGCTTGAGAAAGGTAGCTTTGAGTTCAACAAGCAAGGTGAAGCGATTTGGATCGACGGCGTTATTATCGATATTAGTGAACGTCGTGAATACGAAGATAAATTAAAGTTGGCGAAAATAGCCGCCGAAGATGCAGCTCAAGCCAAACAGTCATTTATGGCGAATATGAGTCACGAAATTCGCACACCGATGAATTCGATTATTGGCTTTAGTGATTTATTGATGGATACCCCACTTGATCAAGACCAACAAAAGCACTTAATTATCGTAAATAATGCGGCTCGCTCGCTGTTACGGCTATTAAATGAAATATTGGATTCTGCAAAACTTGAAAAAGGTAAGCTGACCATTGAATTAGTGCATTTTAATCTTCAAGCGGTGCTTGATAGTATTATTTCTACATTTTGGTTAGAAGCAAAAAAGAAAGATCTAGAACTAACACTTACCATCAAAGAGTCTGTTCACCCTACTTATTACGGTGATCCAGACCGAATTCGCCAAGTTTTAACAAATTTAATTGGTAATGCAGTTAAGTTTACAGCTCAGGGCTCAGTGAATGTCACTGTCAGTACGACACAAAATAATTACTTATTTTTTGAAGTACAAGATACCGGTATTGGTATTGCTAAAGATCGTCTTAAAGCGGTATTTCAGCCTTTTGAACAAGCTGACGGGACTACTACACGTCGTTTTGGTGGCACTGGACTTGGTACTACTATCAGTAAGCAACTCGTTGAGCTGATGGGTGGCATAATCAACGTAGTCAGTGAAGAAGATAAAGGCAGCTGCTTTTATTTTTCATTGCCTTTAGAGGTCGGTGATGAAACCCAAGTCAATTACTTTGATAAGTTGCATACGCAATTACCTAAGCTGCGCATTTTAGTCGTTGATGACATAGCACAAAATGTTGAGCTACTACAGTTATTATTGTCGCGAGATCAGCATACGATTAGCTCTGCAAGCAACGGCTTAGAAGCGATCGCTATTTTTGAAAAACAAGATTTTGATGTCATTTTAATGGATATCCATATGCCTGAATGTGACGGTATTGCCGCGACCGAAAAAATTCGTGAAATTGAGCAACAACGACAGCTAAAAAAGACTCCGATCATTGCGCTCACCGCCAGTGTCTTACAGCAAGATAAATTAACGGCTAAAAAAGCGGGTATGAATGGCTTCGCCAATAAGCCTGTTGATATCAATCAATTGAATCAAGAGATTGCGCAAGTGCTTGGCTTTGGTTTAAATATAGAAACGCAAATTGCTCACATTGATCCCGCAGCACAGCATATTGATTTTAAAAAAGGACAGCAACTTTGGGGCAGTAAGTGTAAACAGCTGAGCGAAATACACCGTTTTTTTAAAGAGCAGCAGGCAACATGTGACATTATCTTTAATGATGGACTAAATGCCTTAAAAGATATTAATGGCACATTACATACCCTTAAAGGCTTATCTGGTAATTTAGGTTTACCGACTATGATGGCCCTACTTTCAACCTTAGAAAACAGCCAAGCCCCTGAGCAGCAGGCGCAAATAATTCAGCAATTGCAGATAGAGTTTAATGCGGTCAATGAGTTGTTAGCTAGAAAAACCAGCAGCTGTATAGCAGTGCAAAGCAGCGAAAAAAATACCCAAGTACTATCGCTCAGCGAATTTAAAATACTGTGTGAACAACTGCGTAAAGACGCAGAAAATGCAGAGCTCAATGATGAGTTGTTAGCAACATTAGCAGACAATGCCCCCGCTACTTATCAAAGTGATGTGGATGCATTAATCGAATATTTCGACCAGTTTGACTTTGACAATGCCCAGAGTACTCTTATTGCATTAATAGAGCTGCTCAATCAGGCAGCAAATTTGGAAACACACTGATGGACTTAATAACCGAACGCCCACGAATTCTTATTGTTGATGATGAACCCGCCAACCTTAAAGTCATGCGCGAAGTATTAGGGAATCAATATCGCCTCTCTTTTGCTAAATCGGGTGATGCCGCGCTCGCGTTAGTTGAAAAAGAGCCACCCAAACTCATTCTACTCGATATTATGATGCCAAATATGAGTGGTTTTGAAGTATGTCAGCTGCTTAAACAAAACCCTGCTACTGAGCATATTCCAGTCATTTTTGTGACTGCACTTGCGGATGAAAGTGATGAGTTTAAAGGTTTTGAAATTGGCGCGGTAGATTACATAACCAAGCCTATTAGTCCTGCAATCGTAAGAGCGCGTGTTAAAACTCATTTATCCCTAGTTCAGGCTGAGCAGCTAAAGTTGGCTCACGTTGATTTAGTCCATCGTTTAGGGTGCGCTGCCGAGTATAAAGACACCGATACTGGCGAGCATATTGTGCGCATGAGTAAATACAGTAAAATTTTAGCACTAGCCTATGGAATGAATGAACAACATGCTGAGCTTCTCAAACAAGCAGCGCCGATGCATGACATTGGTAAAATCGGCATTCCCGATGCAATCTTGCTTAAACCAGGGAAATTAACAGCCGAAGAATTTGAACACATGAAACAGCATGCCAAAATCGGCGCTAAAATTTTAGCAAACTCGTCATCGCCGTTATTGCAGCTCGCCTATATACTTGCGATGGAGCATCATGAAAAATGGGATGGATCAGGTTATCCAAACGGTCTTAAAGGTGAGGAAATTTCGATTGAAGGACGTATTGTGGCAATCGCCGATGTATTCGATGCACTTACCTCTAAACGTCCCTATAAGCAAGCTTGGAGCGTTGATGAAGCCATAAGTCATATGCGCGAGCAAGCTGGTAAACACTTTGATCCTCAGCTTATCGCACTATTTGAAGGCCAGCTAGATGCTGTTTTAGCAGTGTACTCTGCCTACCAAGGCTAACCATATGCTAGATGTTGGCCGAGATATATGCATAGTCATGAGAGGTGATTTCATGACTATTACCACTTAAATCCTGAAAATAAACAGAGTATGTAACTTTGTGATCAGCAACCACGGTTTTAATATTTAAGTCAGCCAAATGCTTAAGCCAAGCGATAAACTGCTCTCCAGATGCGCCAAATGCAATCCCTTTACTACTGCCCTCTCGCTCAAATAACGCTAAGCGAATAGTTGCCGCAGGATCTTCTAGTGTTAAAGGCCCAGTACCCTCATCCCAAAAAGCAAGCTCTGGCACAATATTAAATCCAAGGACTGTTTTGTACCACGTGACGGCTTGCGCAAGGTTAGTCACATTTAAATGGCAATGATCGACACCAGATAAAGTAGGCATTGCCATTAGCCAATCTCCGACTTAAGTTGTTCAATAAATACCTGCATATATTCAGTACGACGCACCGCTTCTGCTTTTGCTGAAGGTGTATTCATACTCTGTGCAATATGTAATAGCTTGATGAAGAAGTGATCTAATGTATACAAGCTGTCATCCGGGCTGCGGTGGGCGCAAAATGGATCGTCAGGGTGATATAAATTGCGTCCGATTGAGCCCCCTACTTTCATACAGCGGCTGACACCAATTGCTCCTAAGGCATCCATACGATCAGCATCTTGAACGATTTGTGCTTCCACACTTTCAATTGCAATGTTAGCGCTAAAACTATGGGCTACAATAGCATGATGAATGGCATCAAAATATTGCGCGTCATACCCTATTGACGCTAAAAATGAAATTGCTTTATCTGCGGCCATTGTTGAAGCTTTAGCGCGATCCGGGTGGTTTTTAGCCACTGCAACACAGTCATGCAACCATGCTGCGGGTAACACCACGTCCATCGAAGCATCTTCAGCAAAGCAGAGCTGTTTTGCAACACGCACGACTCGTTCAATATGGGTAATATCGTGGGCGACATCAGCACTCACTAACGACAAAATAAAAGCACGGCAATGATTTTCTAGCTGTTGCAACGGCTCAGATAATACTAAAACGGGCAAACGTTGTTCCATAAATCCTGTAATTTCAAATTAATGCATTGAATTACTGTTACTTTACCGCGGTTATAGGCTGTTGTGCAAAACATTCATTGTATGTTCGAGCCTGCTTCACTAAAATACGCTCTTAATTTATCCGTAATGAGAAGCCTAATGTCATCTGTCGTATACCTAGAAGCTGGTCGTGAAAAATCACTAAAAAGAAAACACCCATGGTTGTTTTCAAAAGCCATCAAAAAAATAAAAGGTAAGCCAGGTTTAGGTGACACAGTGACCATTCACGATAGTAATGGTAAATTTTTAGCTACAGCGGCTTACAGTCCGCACTCACAGATCCGCGCGCGTGTTTGGAGCTTTGATGAAACAGAAATCATCGACCAAGCTTTTTTTGAACGTCGCTTACGTCGTGCCTTTGCGGCACGCGAGCAAGTAATTACTGAAGGTGGCTTAACGGGATTTCGGTTATGTGCCGCCGAGTCTGATTTTTTACCAGGTGTAACCATTGATAAATTTGACAACTTTTTAGTGTGTCAGTTATTAAGTGCCGGTGCTGAGCGCCATAAAGGTGAAATAGTTGGCGCTTTAATCGCTATTTTCCCAGGCTGTAACGTGTATGAGCGCTCTGATGTCGATGTGCGCACCAAAGAAGGCTTAGAGCCGACTATGGGCGTGTTATGGGGTAATAAGCCTGAGCAGCCAGTATTAATTGAAGAAAATGGTTTTAAAATTGAAGTAGACATTCTCGAAGGTCATAAAACCGGTTTCTACCTTGATCAACGTGATAGCCGTGCTGCATTAGAGCGTTTTTCAAAAGATAAAAGAGTACTTAACTGTTTTAGCTACACAGGTACCTTTTCATTGTATGCACTGCGTGGCGGCTGCGAGCATGTTACTAACGTTGACGTATCGCAACCCGCGCTTGATACCGCAAAACGTAATGTCGAGCACAATAATCTTGATTTAGATAAAGTTGACTTCATAAAACAAGATGTATTTAAATTACTACGCCAATACCGTGAAGATGGGGTGTTATTCGATACTATCGTTATGGACCCACCTAAATTTGCTGATAACAAAGCACAACTAACGGGTGCGTGTCGTGGCTATAAAGATATCAATATGATTGCCATGCAAATTCTTAAACCAGGTGGTACGTTGCTTACGTTCTCATGTTCAGGTTTAATGGAGCAAAATTTATTTCAAAAAGTGGTTGCTGATGCAGCCCTTGATGCTGGTAAGGATTTGTTGATCATGGAGCGTTTAAACCAAGCTGCTGATCATCCAATCGCAGGCAGTTACCCTGAAGGTTTTTACCTAAAAGGCCTGATCTGTAAAGTTTACTAAACTGACTGCAACTAATTAACCTGAGTTCATCAGGTTAATTAAACTGCATTATTTCTAGCCCAGCGGTTACCGTGCCATCACTTTCTTTGCTGGCACGAACGACTTTTGCTGTTGCATCAAGTGGTGCAATGGCAGGGCTGGTCGAATCAATATTCACCTTCACAATGGTGCCCAGTTCAAGTAATTCATCCAACTGCAGTGACAACCCAGTTGCACTTAAATCGACACATACAGCATCAAAATGTTGATCAGCGACTGGCTCAAGTGTGGTTAATTTTGCCTGTGCATTTAATTGCATACGTCTAAAATTACGTTTATCTTCATTTAGCATAATAACTCCTAAACAACCGTATTGATTTTTTCTAATAACCCCACGACCGAAAAAGGCTTCACCACATAGGCATCGCAACCGGCATCAAAACCAGCTTGTTGTTCCTGTACGGATTCTAAGCCTGACACCATAACAACAGGAATATTACGAGTTTCAGGGGTGTTCTTCAACATTCGACATGTGTCGTAACCATCTAGGCCGGGCATACATACATCGAGTAAAATCGCATCCGGTGGATTTGCAATAGCCGACGATAAACAGCTCTTACCTGATTCAGCATAACTGAGCTCAAAATCCGCTGATAAAGCGACTTTGAGCATTTCAAAATTAAAGTACTCGTCATCTACAACTAGTAAACGCGGGTGTGTATTAGCGGATGAGCGCATGGTTAATATCAGTTCCTTCTCATCTAACAAATATTTCCTTCCAAGGTATTCGATGTTTACTAAATACCAAACTCAATCAATTTCTTTCAGAGCATTCAATACACGCTTAGCTGAAATCGGATACGGTGTCCCTAACGTTTGCGCAAACAAGGATACTCTAAGCTCTTGTTGCATCCAAAAAATATCCTGCAATTGTTGCGGAGCAGGCATTCCAGGCGGCACTTTTTTCAGCTGTTTTTGATACTCTTGAGCAACCTTTTCTAACTCAAGTACACATAATCTGTCACGATTTGGATCAACTGGCAACTTTTCTAAGCGTTTTTCTATTGCTTTTAAGTAACGAATTAAATCACTAAGTTTGTCTGCGCCATGATTTGAAACAAAGCCTTTGAATACCAAAGATCCCAGTTGGCTTTTTATATCTCCATGTGCAGTGATCATGGTTAAATCAACTCGCCCTTTCATTTTTTTATGTAACGCATGCGCAATACTCAACACTTGCTCAACTTGGGTTGCAATAGCAACAACCGCATCGCCGAGCTCACCGCGCACGTGCTCTTTTACTTGCTCAAACGCTTGTTCGGTGCGTACATCGCCTAATTTTACCAATAAACTGTCAACGCCTGCGGCAATACAGTCATCAATTAAATCAGCAACCTTACCAAACGGATTAAAATATAGACCTAATTTAGCCTTATTGGGTAAGTTTTGTTGCAAATATTTTATCGGCGAAGGTACATTCAGTAATACCAAACGGCGTAACCCCTGCTGATGGGCAGTTTGCGCTTTAACTTCGTTATCAAATAGCTCCACTGCCGCCGATGATTTTTTATCTACCAGCGCAGGGTACGCTTTGATTTCATACTGGCCTTGTTTTTTCACATAGGATACCGGTAACTTGCCAAAATCCCATTGCAATAGGTCAGCTTTTTCAATGCCTTTATCTGCCACTTTAGACAGCGTTTGCGTCACTTTACCCTGCAATTGCGCTTTGAGTTTCGCTAAATCCATACCTCGGGCAAGTACATTATCTTTTTCATCACGAACTTCAAACTGCAGTCTTAAGTGAGTCGCAAGGGTGGTTAAATCCCAGGCCTCTGGATCAACTTTTACACCTGTCATACGTAATAAACGCGTACTGAGTGCCTCAATGAAGTTACCTTGCATAGGCTCGATTGCTGCAAGAACCGCATCTGCGTAATTTGGCGCAGGCACAAAATTACGACGTAGTGATTTAGGTAAAGATTTAATTAAACCGGTGATCAACTCATGACGAAATGCCGGAATATGCCAGTCAAAGCCAGCTTCTTCTACTTGGTTTAGTAAGGCCACCGGAATATGCACTGCAACCCCATCGACCGCTTGGCCTGGATCAAAATGATAGCTCAACGGCAACATTAAATTGCCTTGTTGCCATACATCGGGGTAATCAAACTCAGTAACACTATCAGCACCGTGTTGCATTAAATCATCACGTGTCATTTGCAAGTAATGTTTATCCTGCTGCTTTTGCGTTTTATACCATTTATTAAATGCTGCACGACTGTTTATTTGAGCAGGAATTTTCTTATCGTAAAACTCATATAAGGTTTGCTCATCAACTAAAATATCACGACGGCGGCTTTTATTTTCTAGAGTTTGAATATCTTCAATCAGTTCGCGATTAAACTGCAAAAACCCTTCATTTTGACCTAAATCTTGCTCTACTAAGGCACTGCGAATAAACAACTGGCGGCTAACTTTCGGGTCAATGTTACTGTACACACAGCGACGCTTTGACACTATGATCAGCCCGTATAATACCTGCTGTTCGAAAGCGATCACTGCGCCGGGCTTTTTCTCCCAATGCGGCTCACTGTAACTGCGTTTTACTAAGTGTTGTGCTAATGGTTCAACCCAATCGATGTTAATTTTGGCATTAATACGTGCATATAATTTACTGGTTTCAACCAGCTCTGCCGACATCAACCATTTTGGGCTTTTCTTAAATAATCCAGAGCCTGGGAATACATGAAACTGACTGTTGCGAGCGCCTTTATATACTTGCTTTTCATCTTTAAAACCAATGTGACTGAGCATGCCACTCAATAGCGCTTGATGGATTTTATCGCCATCGGCAACATTGCTGGTCGCTTTCATGCCCATTTCATTGCACACAGTACTGAGCTGATAAACGATATCTTGCCACTCACGAATACGCATATAAGCGAGCATATCCTTTTGGCACAGCTTTCTGAATTGGCTGTTACTTAGCTCACTTTGCTGCTCTTCTAAGTAATTCCATAAATTTAAAAAGGCGATGAAATCTGAATCAGGATCGTCAAAACGGCCATGCTTTTCGTTTGCAGCAGCGCGTTTTTCTTGCGGGCGCTCGCGTGGATCTTGAATCGATAACGCCGCCACAATAATAATCACTTCACGCAGCGCACCCAGCTTTTGTGCTGTTAGTACCATTTTAGCTAAACGCGGGTCAACCGGTAAGCGGCTCAGTTCAATACCCGATTTAGTAAGCTGTGTATTGCTATTATGACGAGTGGGTTTAACCGCTTCAAGTTCCTCTAGTAACGTTAAGCCATCGTTGATATTACGGCTATCTGGTGCTTGTACAAATGGGAACTCGGCCATATCGCCCAACCCTAAGCCAAGCATTTTTAAAATAACGGAGGCTAAGTTAGTACGTAGTATTTCTGGATCAGTAAACTCTGGGCGCGAATTAAAATCATCTTCAGCATATAAACGAATACAAATACCCGCTTCCACACGGCCACAGCGGCCTTTTCGCTGATTGGCACTGGCTTGTGATATTGGCTCAATCGGTAAACGCTGCACTTTAGTACGATAACTATAACGGCTAATGCGCGCGGTACCAGGATCAATAACGTATCGAATACCCGGCACAGTAAGTGAGGTTTCAGCAACGTTGGTCGATAAAATAATATGACGACGACTATGGGGAGCAAAAATACGGTTTTGTTCTGCGTTAGAAAGGCGCGAATACAAAGGTAAAACATCCGCTCCTTTTAAATTACGTTTACTAAGGGCATCAGCAGTATCGCGTATTTCCCGTTCACCATTTAAGAAGATTAAAATATCGCCTGGGCCTTCTTGGCACAGCTCATCAACGGCATCAAAAATACCTTGCAGCTGGTCGCCTTCAGCCTCCATATCATTTTTATCAATTTCAACCAAAGGACGATAACGCACATCCACCGGAAATGTTCGTCCTGACACTTCAATAATCGGTGCATCATTAAAATGCTTTGAGAATCGCTCTGGATCAATGGTCGCAGAGGTAATAATTATTTTTAAATCAGGACGCTTTGGTAATAGGTTTTTCAAATAACCTAAAATAAAATCAATGTTTAAACTACGTTCATGAGCTTCATCAATAATAATGGTGTCATACTGGTTTAAAAATCGGTCTTGTTGAATTTCCGCCAGTAAAATACCGTCAGTCATCAACTTTATATAGCTGTTATTTGATACTTGATCGCTAAAACGAATTTTAAAACCCACTTGCTGGCCAAGTTCACATTGCATTTCATGAGCAATCCGATCCGCGACACTGCGCGCAGCCAAACGTCTTGGTTGGGTGTGACCGATATAACCATCAACGCCACGGCCAAGTTCTAAACACATTTTAGGAATTTGCGTGGTTTTACCTGAGCCGGTTTCACCCGCGATAATAACCACTTGGTTATTGGCGATAGCCTCTTTAATGTCGTCTTTTTTCTGACTGACGGGGAGCTGCTCAGGGTAAGTTACTTTAGGTAACTGAGCTAAGCGCACCTCTCGCAATTGTTGGCTACGTGCTATATCTGCAGTGATTTTTTCAATCACGGCTGCTTGTTTTGTTTCATCGGTTATTTTTTTTATGCCGTGAAGGCGTTTTTTAAAGATGAATTGATCTTTTCTTAAACACGTTTTTAGTTCACCAAACAATTGACCTAGGTTAACCACCCGCGACTACCTTATAAAATTTGAGTAAAGACGAGCGATTGTAGCAAACTTCGCCGCAGGGGTTAACTTTGCTGCGATATAAAATGTAATAACCAAAGCTTAAAACAATAAAAAAGGCGCTAATTAAGCGCCTTTCATGTTCTTTGGGCAGAACAATTGCTGTGTTTTATTTATAGAGCAGCGAAAACTTCATCTGTTTTGGCAGCGCAAATAAAATCATTTTTGTGTAAGCCTTTAATTGAATGGCTCCACCACGTTACCGTTACTTTGCCCCACTCTGTTAGCAAGCCCGGGTGATGGCCTTCATCTTCAGCCATATCACCTACTTTATTAGTAAAAGCGATGGCTTGTTTAAAGTTTTTAAATTTATAAACACGCTCTAATTGCATAATACCGTCGCGTACTTCAGGCACCCAATCTGGGATCATTTTAATTAATTCAGCTAACTCGATATCTGATACTTGTGGAGCGTCTACGTGACAGGCTTCACATTTTTGTGCGCTTAATGATGACATCTTAAATCCTTAACTTGCTAATTTTTCTTTAGGAGGAAATTTTGGGTCATGTAACCCTAATTCTTTTGCTTGCGCAACTAACGCCATAATATCCAGCTGTGAAATATCAAATAAATCATGGATAGAATTAATGGTGTAGTACAAAGGCTGCATAATATCAATTCGGTACGGCGTGCGTAATACATCCAATACATTCATCGGGTTGATCTCGGGCTTATCTGAATACACGTATTGTGTTTCACCTGGACTTGATAAAATACCGCCACCATAAATACGCAGGCCATCATCTGTTTGCATTAGGCCAAACTCAACCGTAAACCAATACATACGGGCAAGGTAAACCCGATCTTTTTTCTCGGCAGCGTAACCTAACTGGCCATATTTATGCGTAAACTTGGCAAAATCAGGATTAGTAAGCATTGCACAATGACCAAATATTTCATGAAAAATATCAGGTTCTTGCAGGTAATCAAACTCTTCACGGCTACGAATAAAGGTTGCGACTGGAAATTGCTTATTTGCTAATAAACGAAAGAATTCATCAAAGTCGATTAAAGCTGGCACAGGCGTAACTTGCCAGCCGGTAGTCGCTAGTAATACTTCATTAAGCTCACTTAACTGCGGAATACGGTCATGAGGCAGGTTTATTTTTTCAAGCCCTTCCATGTATTCATTGCAAGCTTTGCCTGCAATACATTTTAGTTGGCGTGCGACTAGTTCTGACCATATTTTATTTTCTGCTTCGCTCCAATGGATAACGCCATTTTCATCTGGTGTCTTGGAGGTGTATTTACTTGCTTTAGCCATAATAACCTTCTTAGTGTTAAACCGATATCGGTGTCAACCTGTTAAGGAGATACTAAGCAAATGTAAGGCAAAGTTTAATAGCTGAGACAATATCAGCTATTAGCACCAAACCGCCTTTTGTACACCAAACATTACACTTTAAGATCAAAAAGTTTACAGTGCTATTTTTAAAGGGCTAGAAGCAATGTAAATTGTAAGATTAAATTTACAGCCTATACAATAAAAGTAAAAGCGCGGTTAAGGTCGTTAATTATATCGTTAACATCTTCAAGGCCAACAGATAGTCTGATCAGACCATCGCTAATACCCGCAGCTGCTCTTTCTTCGGGTGAATACGGTGAATGAGTCATCGATGCCGGATGTTGAATGAGTGTTTCGGCGTCTCCTAAACTCACGGCGAGTGTGCACAATTGGGTATTATTAATAAACTGCTCGCCATCTTTTAGGCTGCCTTTTAATTCAAAGGCAATAACGCCACCAGCCGCTTTCATTTGCTTACCGATGAACTTAAACCCTGGGTGAGATGCAAGTCCGGGGTAATAAACGGTATTAACTTGGGGATGCTGCTCTAAAAATTCAGCAATAATTTGCGCACTTTCACAATGACGCTGCATTCGTATCGCTAAGGTTTTTAAACCACGATTAATAAGCCATGCATCGTGTGGACTGATTGTTGCACCAATATCTTTAAGTACGGTCATTTTAATTAATGTAATGTGCTCTTGACTGCCACACACCAAACCAGCCACAACATCACCGTGACCATTTAAATATTTAGTAGCACTGTGAACAATTAAATCAATGCCATAATCAATTGGCTTTTGCAGTAACGGCGTGAGAAAGGTGTTATCTATTACACTGATCAAATTGTGTTGTTTTGCCACTTGTCCTATTAACGCTAAATCAATTACCGCCATAGTTGGATTAACTGGGGTTTCGGCAAAAATCATTTTTGAATTTGGTTTAATTGCATCGCGTAATTGCTGCTCATCGGTCATATCTACAAACGTCACTTCAATCCCCCAACGCGGCAACATATGTGCGAAGAAAGCAAACGTACAGCCATACAAAGCGCTTGATGCGACTAAATGATCGCCTTGCGATAAAAAACTTAATACCGATGCAGAAACCGCGCCCATTCCTGTGGCTGTTGCTGCAGCGGCTTCGCAACTTTCAAGTTGTGCGACTTTTTGTTCAAGCTCTGTCGTCGTCGGGTTACCTAAACGGGTATAAATATAGCCCGGTTCTTCACCAGCAAAACGTGCTGCACCTTGCGCGGCACTGCTAAAATGAAACGTTGAAGTTTGGTATAAAGGAGCAGTAAGTGCACCATGCGGATCATTGGCTTTTTCTGGTCCATGGATACATTGGCTGTCGATGTGGAGTTTGTTCATTGTCTGATCTTTTTTGATTATTATTGATCCCATAATCAAAACGTATCGCAGGATAAAGCACAAGCATGCCAGATGCTCAGATGGCTATAAATTTGGATGTAGTTAGTACAGTGGCCGTTCACCACTGTACAGATTTATTGTCAGCTCGTTTCTTTCGTGCCAGCTCCTGACGGCGAAGCTTTGCGGCTCATAATTTTGCTGGCAATCAATTGCGCAGTACCTTTAAGCAAGCTGCGCTTATGCTCAAGTCGTGGTAAAGGACGGCTTAGTTCCATCGCTTTATAACCAATGCGTGCGGTAAATATACCCGCGCTTAAGCCTTGTGCTGCACGTCCTGATAATTTACCTAGTAATTCAGCACTGAGCGCTGTAGCAGCTAAATCCGATACTAACTCAGCACTGCCAACAAACATCACTTGCTTGATCAACATACGATAGAGCTTGATCCGGCTAGCATAACCAAATCCGATACCGTAAATCTTACCTATTTGCTCAATCAGTTTTGTGCCCCGCCAAAGCACTGCCATCATATCCACCAGCGCTAATGGACTTAATGCCACTAACAAGCCTGATTCAGTGGCAAAACGGTTGATCAGCTTTTTAGCTTGAGTATCTTGTTTCACTAACAAACTATCGGCGTACAAGGTCATGATCTCTTTATCGCTATGATGGCTATCAATGCTTGCTTTAAACTCATCAAAGCCGGTTAACTGCTGATGTTTATTGAGTTTTTCAAGCCAAGGTAGTGCCCCACCAACCTGTTCGCTATTGAGCAAGCGATCCGCTTCATGACGATGTAATTGATTGCGCTTTAAGCTGCGCAACATTCTATATTCGCGCCATAACAAGCGCCCCAATAACAACACGCCACTGAGCACTGCAATTAAATATACGCTGCCTAAGATGATGGATTGCTGAAATGTCACAACCATAGAAAATATAAATTCAGCTAACACTAAAGTTATAAAGCTAATCGCAAACACCCCTTTCAGAGTTTGCCATTTTGACTTTTTATAAACAGGGGTTAAATCAATCTCTTCATCTTGGGGCTCATCGATAACGTGCTCATATTCATAATCCCCTTGATCGATCACTTTAGCTGGGGTCAAGGTAAGTTCATTGTCTATTGGCTGTTCACTAGTATCAATACGTCTGCCGGCTTGAAAGCCTGAAGCGGTCTTGCTCATGTTAGTTTGTCTCCTAAAAGGTACTGCATGACATGATCTAAACGAATGTGTTTTAGTTGCTTGTCTGGACTTGGCATTGGTGCAAACGATAAAAACTCAAAACCATGGCTTGGCCACTCATCTTTATTGAGCATGCGTATTGGTGGCTGCGGTGGTAAGTAGGTCAACCATTGCGACTCTGATAACGGCTTACCATAAATACAATTGAGGGTTTTACCTTGCTCAACCACTTGTTTTGGCATGGTTGCCGTAATAGATGACATCGCCATAGTTTCTATTTTAACGCCATCAAATTTTAAGTGATTACTTTGCTCGTGCACTAATGAGTCCAACAACAGCGCTAAATCTTTATGGTGTGCACTACTAATATGATCTGACTTATTCGCAGCAAACAATAGTTTATCTATATTGGGTTTAAACAAGCGTTTTAAAAAGCCAGTTTCGCCATAGTTAAAATGCGCAAGTAATTGTTTGATCACATCTCCTTGCTCTTGCAGCGTCTCAGGCCCTTCATTGAGCGCACTGAGCACATCAACAAGCACTATTTGCCGATCAAAGTTGCGAAAGTGTTGTGTATAAAATGGCTTAACCACTTCTTTCACATAAGCATTAAAGCGCTTTTGCAAGTGCGCCAAGTTAGACCCTGCAACCATCTCATCATTAGCCTGCGCAACTGGGAAAAACAGTAATAACGGTGCACCTTGTAATTCACCTGGCATCAGCATGCGTCCAGGTTGTAGCATCGCCAATTTAGTGTCTTTTTTAAGACTCACTAACAGTGTTTGATAGTGCGTAGCAATCGCGCTTAGCGCACTTTCATCTACTGGTGCTGTTAAATCAAGCTCGCTCAGTGCAGTTAAAAATGCCTGCGACTTTTCAACCCGAGGCGAGCGTTGTAGTAATGCATATTGCTGCTCACTCCACTGTTGATAGCTTTGCTCTAGCATGGGTAAATCAAGCAGCCACTCACCGGGGTAATCAATAATGTCTAAATACAAGGTTGATTGCGGTGCAAAGTGACCACGTAAGCCTGCGTCACTCCGGTATTTAATTGCTAGACGTAAAGTATTTATGCGCTCGGTTGATGCAGGCCAGTGTGGTTGCCCTTCAAGCGGCAATAAAGCACTCAGGGCTTTAGGGTAATCAAATGTAGGAATGGTCAGCGCTTGTTGTGGCACTATTTTTGTGGCGATATGGCGCTGTTGCTGCATAACATCAAAAAACGGTAAGTTTTTGTCTGTTGCTTGGCTGGTTAAATGCTTTACTAAAGCGGTAATAAAAGCGGTTTTACCACTGCCACTGAGGCCAGTTACCGCTAATTTTACGTGTTGATCTAAACTACGGTGAACAGCTTTTTCAGCCTTACCTTTGAGTTTATTAAAGGCGTTTTTTGCAGATGAAGTGTTTATCATAATGAGCTAGCACTTCAGCGCCATTATAAATTAGGTGGCTAAAGTGCTATTAAGTCCTTTACAGCTTATTGATTTCACGGCTAACCGTAAACTCGGTTGAAGTAACATAACGTTCCATATCTTGTAAACGTATATCAACACGTCCCAAACGGTCTTTTAAATCTTGTAAAGCACGACGTGGTGGCTCACCTTTTTGCCATACTTTAAATTTTACTTCAAGAGGATCTTCGTGTTTTGCCGCATCAGTTTTGCTTTGTGCATTGGCAGGTTTTTTATCTAAAATAAACCACGCTGCGATGTAAGCCACAACAAACAACGGGCCACCAGCTAGTAACACTGCCGTTACTACGATAATACGTACTAACCACAATTCCATATTGAAATAATCACTGAGCCCTGCACATACACCGGCTATTTTACCACGTGCTGGATCTCTTAGCAGTTCACGTTTAGCACTCATACCTTACGCCTCCACTGTGGGGCCTCTTGATCAAGTAGTGCTTCTAAAGTTTCTACTCGGTCAGCCATTTTATCTGCTTTTTGAGCAAGCTCAAGTAACTGGCGGTGTTCGTGTTCGCTCAAGCCTTGGCTTACTTGCTTTTTACTTCGGTAATGTAAAATTAACCAAAGGGGTGCTACCACAACCATAAAAATGATAATTGGAGCAACAAACACTTCTGCATCAAACATAACCCTCTCCTACACATCCATTAATTTATCAAGCATAGGGGGATGACTCCCCCTTTATTTATTATCTTTATTTATCAGCAAGCTTCTTTTTAAGTGCTGCTAATTCATCATCGATTTTTTCGTTTTGCTGTAACTCAGCAATTTCATCAGCCAATGACTTTTTGCCTAAGTCGTACGATTCTACTTGTGATTCTAGTCCATCAATCTTAGTTTCGTAGCGCTCAAAGCGATTTAATGCATCTTCAACTTTAGAGCTGTCTAATGCTTTTTTCACCTCTAGGCGTGACTCAGCTGAGCGTTGACGTAAAATAATCGCTTTTTGACGTGCTTTTGCATCCGCTAACTTGTCTTGTAGCGTACTTACTTCCTGTTGCAGCTTATCAATGTGAGATTCTATGTGACTGAGTTCATCTTCAACAGCAGCAACCGCTTGTGCTGACTTTTGCTTTTCAAGCAATGCAGCACGGGCTAGATCATCACGGTCTTTGCTCAATGCCAGCTCGGCTTTATCTTGCCATTGAGCGACTTGCTCTTTTAATGTATCGACACGACGTACTAATTCTTTTTTCTCTGCTAATGTTTTCGCAGAGGTTGAACGTACTTCAACTAATGTGTCTTCCATCTCTTGGATGATCAGACGTACCATTTTTTCAGGATCTTCTGCTTTATCTAAAATGGCATTGATATTAGAATTAACAATATCTGCAAAACGCGAAAAAATTCCCATAACATTTACCTCTGTAGTGTTTAACTTAATTGGTCTGCTGTTACTGTTACAATATGCTTGCCAACTTTATAAAACATAAAATACAGTAATATTTTCATAATGTTAAACTAAAAATACAAATTCCTTTAGTTCTCCCTAATTATGAAATACACTAACTGTTAGTAAAAATGACTAAGAGTTAGGGAATATGAGCCAATTTCGCCAACAAGATAATTTACTCGGCCAATCAGACAGCTTTTTAGCGGTACTTGATCAAGTTTCACAGCTGGCAAGTTTAGATAAACCAGTACTGATTATTGGTGAACGTGGCACAGGTAAAGAACTGATCGCCGCCCGTTTACACTTTTTATCAAAGCGCTGGGAGCAAAGCTACATCAAGCTCAACTGCGCGGCACTTAACGAAAACTTGCTTGAAAGCGAATTGTTTGGCCATGAAAGTGGTGCCTTTACCGGCGCAAGTAAACGCCACGAAGGACGCTTTGAACGTGCCAATGCCGGTACGCTATTTTTAGACGAACTAGCAAATACCTCTGCCATGGTGCAAGAAAAACTATTACGGGTAATTGAATACGGTGAATTTGAGCGAGTCGGTGGTAAACAAACCGTCAAGGTCGATACTCGCTTAGTCTGCGCAACCAATGAAGACCTTCCTTATTTAGCCGAGCAAGGTGAATTTAGAAGCGATTTACTCGACAGGCTCGCATTTGATGTAATCACTTTACCGCCACTGCGCGAACGTCAGGAAGACATCATGTTACTCGCTGAGCAATTTGCGATGAATATGGCCCGTGATTTGGACTGGCAACTATTCAGTGGTTTCACCCGCAGTGCAGTGGAAATACTGCAAGGGCATGATTGGCCAGGTAATATACGTGAACTTAAAAATGTCGTGGAACGAAGCTTATATCGCCATGGCAGTGAACATATTCCCGTTCACCAGATTATTTTAGACCCATTTGAAAGCCGCTTTAGACCTAAGCAACGAATTAAAAAACTCCCCACTACAGCCGTAGAAGCAGCTCCTGTTGCAGTTGTCGCCAATGAACCGATAGTTGCAACAAGCACCCCGCAATTTCAGTTTCCGTGTAGCTTAAAAGACCTCTCAAATGAATTTGAAATTGATTTAATAAAAAAAGCGCTTGAATATAGTCAATTTAATCAAAAGAAAACTGCAGAAGTACTTGGTTTAACGTATCATCAACTACGAGGCTATTTGAAAAAATACAACTTGTTAGATCAACAATAATAGTCAGAGGCTAAACGAGTGTATAAATTATTACTTGGTATCTTAACGGTATGCCTAACAGGTTGCTTAGATACCAAAGAAAAAACGCTAGAAGAAAAGAATCAGGGCTTAGTTTATTGCGCTGAGGCTAACCCTGTGTCGTTCAATCCCCAAGTGACGACCACGGGTTCGACGATCGATATTATTGCAAATCAATTGTATGACCGTTTGATCAGTATCGATCCCGTGACCGCTGAATTTAAAAGTGAACTGGCCACTGACTGGAAAATAAGTAAAGACGGCAAGTCAGTTACCTTTACCTTGCGCAAAGGAGTGAAGTTTCATACTACTGCATACTTTACCCCAAGCAGAGAGTTTAACGCTGATGATGTAATCTTTACCTTTAGCCGTTTATTCGATGTGTATAATCCTTATCACTTTGTTGGGGATGCCAATTACCCTTATTTTCAAAGTGTCGGCATCGACCAGCTAATTCGGCAAATTGTTCGCGTGTCCGACTACCAAGTGCGCTTTGAATTATTTAATGCCGAAAGCAGCTTTTTAGCCAATATGGCAACTGATTTTGCAGTGGTTTTGTCTCGCGAATATGCCATGCAATTAAAACAGCGCGACCAAGTTAATCTTTTTGATCAATACCCTGTTGGTACTGGCCCCTATGTTTATAAAGAGTATCGGCGCGATCACTTAGTACGCTATTATCGTAATCCTGGCTATTGGAAACACCATGTAGTGCTGGAGCAGTTGGTTTACGACATCACCCCAAATGGCACCACCCGAATTGCAAAAATGCTCACTAAAGAGTGTGATGTAACCGCACACCCAAGTAGCGCACAGTTAAGTATTTTAGCCCAACGCGACGACATTAACGTACAAAAAGAAACCAATCTTAATGTAGGTTATTGGGCGTTTAATACCGAGCGCCCACCATTTGACGATTTAAGAGTACGCCAAGCACTGGCCCATGCCATTGACGTTGAAAAAATCATGCAAGCAGTTTATTACGGCAACGGTATTCGTGCGCAATCGTTATTACCGCCAACATCATGGGCATATCAACCACAAGCTAAACTGCCCGGATTTAACCCTGATCAAGCTAAAAAACTGCTGATTGAGGCTGGCCTTCCTAATGGCTTTGATATGACCATTTGGGCTATGCCAGTGAGCCGAATTTATAATCCTAACGCACGTAAAATGGCCGAGCTAATGCAAAGCGATTTACGAAAAATTGGTGTAAACGTCAGTATCGTTGAGTATGAGTGGAACACCTTTATTCAACGCATAGGTGAACACCGCCATGACAGCGTGTTATTAGGTTGGGCTGCAGATACACCGGATCCAGATAACTTTTTTAGCCCGCTACTCAGTTGTACAGCGGCATTTAGTGGTAAAAACCCTGCGAATTGGTGTGATCCTGAGTTTGACTTACTCTTGACACAAGCGCTTGATACCACCGATTTAGCCAAACGAAAAGCCTATTATCAACAAGCACAAGCGATGATAGTGCGTGAACTACCTTTATTACCACTTGCCCACGGTATGCGTTTTCAAGCAAGTAGTGCCGATGTAGAAGGTATTCCACTTGGCCCATTTGGCGCAATTTCCTTAGCCAACGCGAGGAAAAAATAATGGTGTTAAATTATATTTTACGCCGTTTAGGCTTACTGTTATTTATGATGTTTACCTTGAGTGTATTTACATTTTCACTCAGTTATTTATTTCCCGGCGATCCGCTTAGTAATTTAAGTGGTATCAGTAATACCAGTTTTTCACAAACCAGTGAACTACAAGAAAAATATCACTTTAACGATAATTATTTAATGCAATATTTTGCTTTTATTGCGCGTATTGTGCAAGGCGACTGGGGCGTGTCGTTCGCTTCGGGCGACAGCGTATTTACTCATATTATCGAGCTATTCCCAGCCACGTTAGAGCTGAGTATTTATGCGTTGATTATTTCTGTTGTGGTTGGCGTTCCGGCAGGTATCTTGGCGGCGGCCTATCATCGGCGCTGGCCAGATAAACTAGTTAACTCCACGACATTAGTGGGCTACTCAATGCCGGTATTTTGGTTAGCTTTGCTGCTGATCATGGTGTTCTCATTACAACTAGGTTGGTTCCCGATGTCAGGGCGAATGGGCTTACTGTACGAGATCCCCTCCCAAACTGGCTTTATTTTGATTGATATTGTATTAGCAGACTTTCCTTATTCTGGTCTAGCAATGCTTGATGCTCTGCATCATTTAACCCTGCCGACCATTGTACTTGCAATGTACCCAACCACTGTATTAGTGCGCTTTACACGAGAGTCTATGTTGCATGTGCTTGAGCAAAGTTTTATTAAAACCGCCCGAGCCAAAGGCTTAAACCGTGCCCAATTAATTATGCATCATGCCTTACGTAATGCCTTATTACCGGTTATAAAACAAATTGGTTTGCAGTTTAGTACCTTGATCACTCTGGCGATGATCACCGAGGTGATTTTTTCATGGCCAGGTGTTGGCCGTTGGTTAATTGATAGTATTTATCAACGAGACTACCCTGCTATTCAAGGTGGCTTATTAGCGGTATCGATGTTTGTAATTCTGGCGACTATTATTGCAGAATTAACCTATACCTTGTTCGACCCGCTGTCACGGAATCAAGCGCATGGCAAAGTTTAATTTATTTTCAGAAGAGTCAAACAAATCGCCATTAGCGCGATTTTGGCGCAAATTTAAATCCAATCATCCTGCCTTAGTGGGGTTATGGATTTTTATCGCCTTTGCTATTTTAGCTGCGGCTGCGCCACTGATTGCTCCATATGGGGTAAACCAGCAACACAGTGATGCGTTACTTATTCCTCCATCGTGGCATGAAATGGGCGATGTACGTTTTATACTTGGTACTGACGATTTAGGTCGCGATGTACTCTCACGGCTTATGAATGGCGCAACTTATACCTTTGGCTTATCAGTCATTGCTGCGCTGATCACCACCATCATAGGTGTGTTAGTAGGCACATTTGCCGGCATTAGCCGAGGTATTCGCTCAAGCTTTTTAAATCATCTACTTGATATAACCTTATCAATACCGTCTTTATTATTAGCGATTATTATTATTGCGATATTAGGCCCAGGCCTGATGAATACCGTGTGGGCAATTATTTTAGCGCTATTACCGCAATTTATTCACTCGGTGCGCAACCTCATCGTCACTGAGCTTAATAAAGATTACATTACTGCATTTAAACTTGATGGCGCATCGAACTGGCATATTCTCTCCAGAGGGATTTTTCCAAATATTTATGAGCATATTGTGGTTATTTTTACTATGGCATTATCAACCGCTATTTTAGATATTTCCGCTTTGGGCTTTTTAAAACTAGGGGCACAACCACCAACCACAGAGTGGGGTGCAATTTTAGCTGAAAATCTGGGTTTAATTTATTTAGCACCTTGGACCGTTGGCTTGCCTGGGGTATTACTCTTTTTAGCCGTGCTGTCGACCAACTTAGTGGGCGACGGGCTACGCCAAGTGCTCAAAGCACGTAAGGCTGACTAAATGCAATTACTTGATATACGAAATCTGACCATAGAGCTGCGCACCTCTGATACCGTTATTCGCGCCGTAGATAGAGTGAACTTGAGCCTCAAAGAAGGTGAAGTACATGCATTAGTGGGCGAATCTGGCTCAGGTAAAAGCTTAATTGCTAAAGCCATTGTGGGTGTATTAAATAAACGCTGGCACATCACCGCCGACCGTATGCATTGGCGCGGTGTGGATCTAATGCGCTTATCAAGCGAACAACGGCGTAAAATTGTAGGCAGTGACATCGCAATGATTTATCAAGATCCTAGTCGTTGTCTTGATCCTACCGCAAAAATATTTGAGCAAATAGCCGAAACGCTCCCAGAAATAACAGGCTCCGGGTTTTTCTTAAAGCGAAACCGTGAACGTAAGGACCGAGTAAAAGCGCTGATCCACAAAGTGGGCATTAAAGATCACGAAAAAGTACTATCGAGCTATCCTCACGAGCTCTCAGAAGGCGTTTGTCAAAAGGTCATGATTGCTATGGCCATTGCTCGTACACCTAAGTTACTGATTGCCGATGAGCCAACTACAGCTCTTGAAAGTACCACACGAGCACAGGTATTCCGGTTATTAAAAAGTTTAAATCAACTTAAAAACATGTCAATTTTAATGATCTCCCATGAACTTGAAGAAATCATTAATTGGTCTCATTGCATGCATGTACTTTACTGCGGGCAAATGGTTGAAGCAGGTCCAACCCAGCGTATTTTTGCCCAGCCTCGCCACCCTTATACACAAGCATTATTAAAAAGCTTACCGGATTATGAGCAAGGGCTTGCCCATAAAGAACCTTTTTATGCACTAAAAGGGACAATCCCAACCTTACAGCATTTACCTATAGGCTGTCGCCTTGGTCCTCGCTGTCCGCAGGCACAAAAAGCTTGTGTGGTAACACCGCCTTTAACTAAACAACATGGTCATAGTTATGCGTGTCATTTCCCTCTCATTAAGGTGATGAAATAATGCAACCTCTGTTAAAAGTGCAAGCCTTGTCAAAAAGCTTTAACCTGCGTGCAGGGTTATTTTCACGTAAGCGTTTTGAGGTATTAAAAAACATCTCGTTTTGTTTAGAGCAAGGTGAAACACTGGCTATTATTGGCGAAACTGGCTCAGGTAAAAGTACCCTAGCAAAATTACTCGCTGGAGCAGACAGCGCAGATGCTGGGCAAATCCTACTCGATGGCAACATCATCGAAAACAAAGGCGTTCGCGATCAGCAATGCCGCCATATTAGAATGATTTTTCAAGACTCCGAAGCCTCGCTAAACCCAGGTTTAACGATCGGCGATATGCTCGACGATTGCCTGCAATATAATACTTCTTTGGATAAAGTAACTCGCGCTGAAAAAATCACCGCAACACTGTCTAAAGTAGGTTTATTAAACGACCATCAGTATTACTACCCACATATGTTTAGTGGCGGTCAGCTGCAACGTGTCGCTCTAGCACGTGCATTAATACTCGACCCTAAGGTTGTAGTACTTGATGAAGCATTATCATCTCTGGACCCTTCTGTACGCGCACAAACCGTCAACCTGCTACTCAAGCTTCAACAGGACACGGGTCTCAGTTATATCTTGATCACTCACCACTTAAGTTTAGTACGCCACATCAGCGATCAACTTGTAGTACTCGATCACGGTGAAATTGTTGAATACGGTAGAACAGAGGATGTATTCCAAAAGCCACAATCAAAAGTCACTCAGAAGTTGCTAAGTTGCTGAAGGTAGAACTTTAAGCGGTAAGTTTTAGCGAAAAGAATTGTATAGGTGCTAGATTCTAGGAAAAGCCAGAGTAGCTCGGCATTAAATTTATCGCGTTGGTTGGCTTGATAGCAACGAAACCCAAACTGCTAAAAGCGAACATATAACAAGTCACTTTAATGCCCGTTCATGGCACAAAAATGTCTAATCTCTAACTCTTTTGTGAGTATTTAATATCTTCTTCTAAGCGTAACGTTTCTTAACCTCTTTGTGAATAATTAAAACAACCGACAATGCAAAGTTTTGATATATAGCAATAAAATATTTTTATGCCGTTACTCAATGGTATAAGCGCGAGATGTCCCGCGCAGAAACAGAAATATACCCGTTAAGCCGGTTGAATTAATGATTCAACAATTTTTAACGCTTTAATTTCATTTTCATCGGTAATACCATCAGCTTCAATGACTTGTTTAAGCAGCTCTAATACAAACTCCCTCATGGATTGATCGACAATATGTGTCATTCGATGCTGAATAAATGACTCGATGTCACCACTTTGCACTGCCAAAACACATTTGCTTGTCATATCAATTATATAGTTATCAAGAGCAATGACAGAATTCCACTCAATTTTATGCGCCCAGGTTTCGACGACTCTCAACTCTTCTTGTGCAATAGAGCCATCAACAGCGACAAATAATAACGCAAGGTCTAACAGTGATTCTTTTTGTAACTGTTCAACACAGATACCCATATCAAAGTTATTTAATAACTGCTCAAATTTCATGATGTTCCCTTAATAATATAGAGGTAATGCTATTGAGCTTATACTAAGTCTGCTAAAAAGTAATCAAAATAGGTTCGGTAGATTGGGGGGGAATTTATTTATACTTGAACTCAGATATCTGCCTGTTAAAAAATAAAAAAAGGCGCCAATGGCGCCTTTTCATTATTTAATTAAGCATTACTCTGTGGCGGCTTGCGCTTTAGGTAAGTTTAATTCTGCATTTGCTTTTAAAGCTTCAATGAATACCATGTAGTTTTTGTTAACTTGGGCCATAGTAATATTTTGCTTAAGCTGTGCGTCAATTTCGCCTTCAACAGTAGCGTTAGTAACTGTTTTAAGTGCTACGATTGCCGCGTCACCGTTGTTTAGGTCAACTTTTTCAACTACTGGTGTGTCAGTTGGGTGTGCCATTTTAAAGGCATGTTGAACGATTGCAGGCGAAACAGTGTAAGCTTGACGGGTTAGTGCCGCTTCTTGACGAAGTTCTAAGCTTTGCTCAGTTACTAGGTCATTTAAGCTCTTGCCAGCTTCAATCTCAGCATACAGCGTTGTTGCTTTTTCTTTCGCAAGCTCTGATGCTTTTTCACTAACTAAACGTGCTTTAATTTGCTCTGATACATCAGCAAGTGCTTTTGTTGCAGCTGGTACATGCTCTTTAACACGCACTAACACAACATGCTCATCGCCCACTTCGATAACCTCAGAGTTCATTTTATCTTCAAGCACATCTGGTGAGAAGATTGCAGCTAATACCGCTGGTGTATTAAGCGGCGCAGGTAGAGAATTACGGTCAACTAATGCTGTTGTTTGTACTTCAACACCGGCAACTTCTGCAGCATCAACTAAGGTATCTGAAATTTCAAATGCAATAGCGCCCATTTCTGTTTGCTTTTCATAGAATGCATTTACTTTTTCAGTACGCTCAAGCTCAGCACGTAAATCAGCTTTAACAGTGTCATACGCTTTTACTTGTTGGCTCTGAATATCAGTTAACTGAATAATATGGTAACCAAACTCAGATTGTACAACGTCTGAAAAATCCCCTTTGTTTGCCAATGCGAATGCCGCATCTTCAAAAGCAGGATCCATCATGTCACGTTCGATCCAATCTAAATCACCGCCCATTTCAGCACTAACGATATCATCAGATGATGATTCTGCTAACGCTGCAAAGTCACCGCCTTGTTGTAATTGTGCTAACAAGTCTTCTGCTTTGGCTTTTGCTGCATCATCGTCTTCACTGTTATCAATTAAGATATGCGACACACGGCGTTTTTCAGGTTCGGCGTATTGTGCTTTGTTTTGATCATAATATGCTTTAACGTCAGCTTCGCTAACATGAGTTTCAAGTGTTAGGTTAGCTGCATTTAAATCAATGTAGTTTACTGATACTTGCTCAGGCGCTAAAAACTGCGACATATTTAGGTCATAGTAATCGGCAATTTCTTGCTCTGTTACCGTCACGTTTTGCTGTAAAGACTCTTTGCTGATCACGACATAGTCAATACTACGCGTTTGCTGTTGTAGCGCAACGGCATTAGCCAATTCGCTATTTAGAGCGAAATCGGTGCCTGCAACCGCTGAAATTAGCTGGCTTCGGGTCATTTCTTCACGTAAATATTCACGAAATGCGTCAGGTTGGAAGTTCATTTGACGGATAACTTGTAAGTAACGATCGTTGTTAAATTGCCCACCAATTTGGAAGTATGGCAATTCTAAAATCGCTTTACGAACACTGTCGTCACTAACACGTAAACCAAGTTCGGCCGCTAGTTGAGTTTGCAATTCTTGTTGTACTAGACGGTCAACGACGCCTTGACGAATTTGTGCCATGTAATTTGGATCAGCAGCAATTTGTGCAAAGTATTCGCCAAATTGTTGCTCTAAACGTGCACGTTCATTTTGGAACGCACGGCTAAACTCGGTTTGGCTAATTTTAACTCCATTTACTTCAGCTACGGGCTGCTCTGTGGTTTGACCTAAGTAACCACCGATCCCTGCTAAGGCAAAAGATAAAATCACCGCGCCTAAAATAATTTTAGCTACCGGTCCTTGTGAACCTTCTCTGATTTTCTCAAGCATTTATTTATCTCTATTCTATTCGAGGCAGAAATCGCCTTGCTTATGTAAAAAAAGCGTATCTTACCAGATACGCTTTTTTACTTGAAGCAGTTGGCGAGAAAGAACGTTAATTAAGCTGTAAAAGCGATTAACTTCTTACACTACCAAACTAACTCACTAAAGAGCAGTGATTAGCTGTTACATGCATCTTTAAGCGCTTTACCTGCTTTAAAAGCAGGGATAGTCGCTGCAGCGATTTGAATTGTTTCGCCTGTTTGTGGGTTACGGCCTGAACGTGCAGCACGTTCACGTACTGAGAAAGTACCGAAACCAACCAATGCTACTGAATCGCCATCTTTAAGAGCGCCAGAAACAGCCTCGATGAATGAATCAAGTGCACGACCCGCAGCCGCTTTAGAAATGTCAGCATCAGCTGCGATTTGATCGATTAATTGAGATTTATTCACAATATCATCCTCTTTCATTGTTATTATCAAGAGCGATTGTTTTTTAAACTAACATCACTATTTTGAAAATTTTAGAGCAAACTTTTTCATGCTCATACGATTGTAATTTTTCTTCAGCCTAGGCCACATAAGGCCTCGGCTTGAAAACCAGTGCTTAACTTATCATACCATCTAGATTTGAAAAGCCCTTTAAAGCACTTTTTTTCGCTTTTTTACTGGTTTTTTGATGTTTCGACTGAAAAACTCTCAACTGGGTGTACTAAAGCCAGTTTTAAAACCTCATCAATCCACGTAACTGGGTGAATATCAAGTCCTGCCAATACATTGTCAGGGATCTCTTTTAAATCACGTTCGTTAATTTTTGGAATAATGACCGTTTTAATTCCACCGCGATGAGCGGCTAATAGTTTCTCTTTTAAGCCACCAATTGGTAATACTTCACCACGTAAGGTGATTTCACCCGTCATCGCCACATCAGCACGTACCGGGTTACCTGTAAGACTTGATACCAAACCTGTTACCATCGCGGCGCCAGCACTTGGTCCATCTTTTGGAGTTGCCCCCTCAGGTACGTGAACATGAATATCACGTTTTTCGTAAAAATCACTGTTAATACGAAATGCATCAGCGCGATTACGTACAACTGTCATAGCTGCTTGAATCGACTCTTGCATTACATCGCCTAGTGACCCGGTGTAGCTTAGTTTACCTTTGCCTGGTACTGCGGCACATTCGATGGTCAGCAAATCACCGCCCACTTCAGTCCACGCTAAACCTGTAACTTGGCCAATGCGATCGCCGTCTTCAGCTTTACCATAATCATAGCGCTGCACACCTAAGAAATCTTCAAGGTTGTCAGCGTTAATAGTGACTGTTTTAGTGCCTTTTTCAAGCAAGATATTCTTCACCGCTTTACGGCATAACTTAGATATTTCGCGTTCTAAGTTACGTACGCCCGCTTCACGGGTGTAATAACGAATAATGCCGATGATTGCACTGTCTTCGATGATTAATTCGCCATCTTTTAAGCCATTGCGTTTAACTTGTTTAACAATTAAATGCTCTTTGGCAATATTCAGCTTTTCGTCTTCGGTATAACCCGATAGGCGGATGACTTCCATACGATCCAATAACGGGCCTGGAATATTAAAGCTGTTTGATGTTGCCACGAACATTACATCAGATAAGTCATAATCAACTTCTAAGTAATGATCTGCAAAATGGCTATTTTGCTCTGGATCAAGTACTTCAAGCAGTGCCGATGCAGGATCGCCACGCATATCTGATGACATTTTATCGATTTCATCTAACAAGAATAATGGATTTTTAACGCCCACTTTACTCATGTTTTGAATCAACTTACCTGGCATTGAACCTATGTAAGTACGACGGTGGCCACGAATTTCTGCTTCATCACGTACACCACCTAGTGCCATACGAATATACTTACGCCCTGTAGAGCGAGCAATCGATTGACCTAATGACGTTTTACCAACACCCGGTGGACCCACAAGGCACAAAATTGGCCCTTTGAGTTTATTGGTACGCTGTTGCACAGCGAGATATTCAATGATTCGTTCTTTGACTTTATCAAGACCGTGATGGTCGCTGTCTAAAATCTTTTGTGCGCCCGCTAAGTCTTTTTTCACTTTCGAACGTTTTTTCCATGGCACATTAATTAATGTGTCTATGTATGAACGCACAACCGTGGCTTCTGCCGACATCGGCGACATCATTTTAAGCTTAGCAAGTTCAGAGTTCGCTTTTTCTTGCGCGTCATTGCTCATACCTGATTCTTCAATGCGCTTTTTCAGTGCTTCGAATTCATCTGGTACGTCGTCAAGCTCGCCTAATTCTTTTTGAATGGCTTTCATTTGCTCATTAAGATAATACTCACGTTGCGACTTTTCCATCTGCTTTTTAACGCGGGTACGAATTTTTTTCTCAACTTGCAGTAAATCAATTTCACCTTCCATCAACGCCATTAAATATTCAAGACGTTCTGTAACATTGGTGATTTCGAGTACTTTTTGCTTTTCAGGCACTTTCAGCGGCATGTGCGCTGCCATAGTATCGGCAAGGCGCGGCGCTTCATCAATGCCACTGACCGAGGTTAACACCTCTGGTGGTATTTTTTTATTTAGCTTTACATAGCCTTCAAACTGACTGATGGCACTGCGAATAAATACATCTTGCTCTTGCTCATCGATTTCTTCTGAACCAATAAACTGCGCATTAGCAACAAAAAAGTCTTCATTATCAATAAAGCTTTCTAGTTTTGCTCGCTGTGTGCCTTCAACCAGTACTTTGACTGTGCCATCAGGTAGTTTAAGCAATTGTAATACCGTGGCTATGGTACCAACACGGTAAATATCATCTTGCTCAGGCTCATCCACGGTCGCGTCTTTTTGCGCAACAAGGAAAATTTGTTTGTCTTTATCCATTGCCGCTTCAAGGCATTTTATTGATTTTTCACGGCCTACAAAAAGCGGGATCACCATGTGCGGATATACCACGACATCGCGCAGTGCTAGCACCGGGATTTCGACTCGATCTGTTCTCTCAAGCGTCATTATTTTTCTCTTCGCTCTTCATTTATTTTAAAGATTACTCAAGTATATGGGGATAACCTAAGTAAAGTTCAACAATTTAACGCAACTGGATTAAATAAATTATAAAAAAAGGAGCACTAGGCTCCTTTTTATTATCAAAATGAGTAAATTTTACTCAGACGCTGCTTTATCTTGGCTAGCGCTTTGATAAATCAAAATAGGATCTGATTCACCTTTGATCACGGTTTCGTCAATCACGACTTTGCTGACGTTTTCCATTGAAGGAAGTTCGTACATAGTATCAAGTAACACCGCTTCAACGATTGAACGAAGACCACGGGCACCTGTTTTACGCTCCATCGCTTTATGAGCGATAGCACGCAGTGCGTCATCACGGAATTCAAGTTCAACGTCTTCCATACCAAATAATGCGCCGTACTGTTTCGTTAAGGCGTTTTTAGGCTCATTTAATATTTGCACTAAAGCCGACTCATCGAGTTCAGTTAACGTTGCCACAACAGGTAAACGACCGATGAATTCTGGGATCAAACCATATTTCACTAAATCTTCTGGCTCAACATCTTTAAATGTTTCACTTAAAGAACGGCTCGCCGCAGATTCTTTTACGTTAACCCCAAAACCGATACCGGTATTTTTATGGCTACGCTGCTCGATCACTTTATCAAGACCAGAGAATGCGCCACCACAGATGAATAAGATTTTAGAGGTGTCTACCTGTAAAAACTCTTGCTGTGGGTGTTTACGTCCGCCTTGTGGTGGCACAGATGCCACAGTACCTTCAATTAGTTTGAGCAGTGCTTGTTGCACGCCCTCACCAGATACATCACGAGTGATCGACGGGTTATCAGATTTACGTGAAATTTTGTCAATCTCATCAATATAAACAATACCACGTTGCGCTTTTTCTACATCGTAATCACATTTTTGTAGCAACTTTTGAATGATGTTTTCAACATCTTCGCCCACATAACCAGCTTCAGTTAGTGTGGTTGCATCGGCCATTGTAAACGGCACATCTAATAAACGCGCTAACGTTTCAGCTAATAATGTTTTACCACTGCCGGTTGGGCCAATAAGTAAGATATTACTTTTGCCTAACTCAATATCCGTTTTACCGGTTTGATTACGCAAACGTTTGTAGTGATTGTAAACCGCTACTGACAGTACTTTTTTGGCGTGATCTTGACCAATAACATAATCATCTAAATGATTACGAATTTCTTTTGGTGCAGGCAGTTTATCAGAGGTATTGTGCTTTGGCGCAATGTCTTTGATCTCTTCCCTGATAATGTCGTTGCATAGCTCAACACATTCATCACAAATGTATACTGAAGGGCCAGCAATTAACTTACGAACTTCATGCTGGCTTTTGCCACAAAAAGAGCAGTATAACAATTTATTACTTTTGTCGCCGTCTGTAGGAGTGTCAGACATTCAGCTACCTCATCTTATTCGTTGGCTGCCAAACTACTTAGCAGCTATTTTAATACGCTTAACTATACCAAAAAATATTGGTTTTCACAGTGTAAACAGCTCAAGCTAGCACCGTTAGTTACCAGCTTGTATTTGTTACTTGCTGTCGCGACTAGTAAATACCGCATCAACTAAACCATAATCAACAGCTTGGCTGGCGCTCATGAAGTTATCACGGTCTGTATCTTTTGAAATCACATCTAATGGTTGGCCGGTATGCTCTGCCATTAAACGGTTTAGTTTATCTTTAATAGACAAAATTTCTTTGGCGTGTATTTCAAAATCAGATGCTTGACCTTGGAAACCGCCTAATGGTTGGTGGATCATCACGCGTGAATTAGGTAAACAATAACGTTTACCTTTTGCACCAGCAGTCAATAAAAATGCTCCCATGCTCGCCGCTTGGCCAACACAAATAGTGCTTACATCTGGTTTAATGAAATTCATAGTGTCATAAATCGCCATACCCGCAGTCACTGAACCGCCCGGCGAATTAATATATAAAAAGATATCTTTTTCTGGGTTTTCTGATTCTAAAAATAGCATTTGCGCTAAGATCAGATTAGCCATGTTGTCTTCAACTTGACCTGTTAAAAAAATGATTCGCTCTTTTAATAGTCTCGAATAAATATCATACGAGCGCTCGCCTTTCGCTGTTTGTTCAACAACCATAGGTACTAATGCATTGAGTGGATCTGTAATACCAGTGTTCATATTTATCTAATTCCTTATGCGCTTATACTTATCCTTATTATAAGGAAGCATAGTTATTTTTTGGCGAAATTGAAGGCCACAAACTAAAATGGCTCGGGCACACTGCATAATACAGAGTAACACGAGCCATTTAATCGTTAGCGAGGGCTTAAGTCAATGACTTATTAAGCACCTTGCTGTGGATTCATGATGTCATCAAATGCTTTTTCAACGTCAGTCACATTTGCTTTAGCTAAAATAGCTTCAACAGCTTGCTCTTCCATTGCTACATTACGCATTTGTTGCATAAGTTGATCATTTGCTTTGTAGTATTCTACAACTTCAGTTGGATCTTCGTATGCAGAAGCCACTGTTGCAATTAATGCTTCAACTTTTGAATCATCAACTTTGATCTCGTTCGCTTTAATTACTTCACCTAATAATAGGCCAGTCTTAACGCGTGTTACTGCTTGTTCATGGAACAATTCTGCTGGAAGCTCAGGCATGTTTTTAGCGTCGCCACCAAAACGTTGTGCAGCTTGTTGACGTAGTGCATCAATTTCTTGATCTACTAGGGCTTTAGGCACTTCGATTTCGTTGTTAGCTAAAAGACCTTTAATTGCTTGGTCTTTCACGTTAGCTTTAACCGCTTGGTCAAGTTCACGTGTCATGTTCTTTTTAACTTCTTCTTTAAGAGCGTCAACACCGCCTTCAGTTACACCAAACTTGGTTGCGAATTCTTCGCTAAGTTCAGGTAGCTCTTGCGCTTCAACTTTCTTCACTGTGATAGTGAATTGAGCTGCTTTGCCTTTAAGATTTTCAGCATGGTAATCTTCAGGGAAAGTTACGTCAGAAACAACTTCCTCGCCTGCTTTTTTACCTACGATGTTATCTTCAAAACCTGGGATCATACGACCTTGACCAAGTTCTAATGGGAAGTCTTCAGCTTTTCCGCCTTCGAATACTTCACCGTCGATAGTACCTACGAAATCAACCGTTACACGGTCTTTTTCGCCAGCAGCCACATCAACTTCAGCCCATGATGCATGTTGCTTACGAAGTGTTTCTAGCATGTTTGCTAAATCTTCATCAGTAACTGATACAGCTGGTTTTTCTACAGTAATTTTATCTAAACCTTGAACTTCAACTTCAGGGTAAACTTCAAATGTTGCTGAGAACTCTAAATCTTTACCCGCTTCAAGTGCTTTAGGAGCAAATGTTGGTGCGCCAGCTGGGTTAATTTTTTCAGAAACGATTGCTTCGATGTAATTACGTTGCATTAATTCACCAGCAACTTCCTGACGAACTGCGCCACCGTAACGTTTGTTGATTACAGACGTTGGTACTTTACCAGGACGGAAACCATCAATACGCTGGGTTTTAGACAGTTGTTGTAAGCGTTTTTTTACTTCGGTCTCAACGTTCTCTGCAGGAACGGTGATGGTCAGACGGCGCTCAAGGCCTTGAGTCGTCTCAACAGAAACTTGCATGATATACCTCAATCTTCAATTTTGGCGACTGTTCGCCTTCCTTACAAACACGGTAATCACTATGCGTTTTGGCACGTTTAAAGTCATTTAAGCGACTTATCAACCCCATCTTCACTATAAGATACCAATGCTGCTCTGCCCTTCGGGCACTATGTTAAACAATAGACGCGGCATTATAACCTAATATTTATGATAGTCGAGTCTAGGGGGCAATTATTTGGTCAGATAGCGGATTAAGCAAGCATAGCGAATGAAAAGTAGGCGTTTTAGCTATCAGCTATCAGCTATCAGCTATCAGCTATCAGCTATCAGCTATCAGC
>NZ_JACJEE010000069.1:0-1689 GCF_014163915.1 Pseudoalteromonas sp. SR41-8 | reverse complement strand
GCAAATCCTCTTTTTATATTTTACGTAAAATCGAAGTAACCGATTGAATCAAAATAGGAACTCGGCTATGGTTAATGCATCAATAAAAATAAATTAAAAACGAGTTATTCTACAGCCTCGTTAGTGTTCATGGAGGAAATATGAAAGTCCAGATAAAATCTTTCTCATCGCACCAAACTAGTAAAGTTATTGCTTTAGCGTTCGCACTATTCACAATTCCTTTTTCCATAATGGGAGTCATTGGTTTTTTCGTCGCTCCAGAAATGAAAACAAGCACTGGTGAAAGTATTCCTAATTTTCCGTTTTTAATTTTTGCATTAGCACCATTACTATACGGTTTTATGTTTTACATAATGAATAGACTCATGTTTTTCGGGTACAATTTTATTGCAAAGCGTGTCGGTGGTATTGAGTTTGAAACGGTTGAATCAGACAATGAACACTAACAAAACAATAAACATCATTCGCTTCGCTCATTGGGAACAAGCCTCGCTGGCACTTCGTGCCAAAGCACTCGGCTTTTCCCGTTATTGTATGCGTTATACGACTAGAGGTTGAGCATGGTTGATCTTATGTCTGAATATCTTAAAGATTGCTCTCCGTATATATCTAAATTCGTGTATGACATTGATAAACGAATTATAGAATTAGTATGCGTTGACAGCATTGACAATTGTTTGCCAAAACGAAAAATAACAATTTCAGGTATTCAGTCTTACGCAGAAGAAACCATCGACGATGATTTTGATGATAATTGTATGGATGGTGTAATTGGCATGCATGAAATGTCAGTTGGTAGGTTTTGCATTCATACAGATAAAAAAGAAGTGATTGTGTTATATGACGGAACTATTGCAGCAACTAACGTAGTATAACAACACGCCCTGAGGTGGACACCAAGCACTAAAACTCACTTTCCACCGCAAATTTTAACAGCGGTGACCCTTTACTTTTCAATGCCGTTAAGTAAGTTGATTCATCACAGGGCGTATGAGTCTTCCAGCACCTAAATAGTATTTGTATCCACTTTAATGCCAATGACCTGAGGATGGTTGTTCTTAACTTATAAGCGTGGGTTTTCCTTTGGCTTCTTGCTGCCGACTATCGAGGTTAAGTAACGATGCTTTTGCCAAAATGAATAACACATAGATAATTCTGCCTATTCCAAAATTTTAGTTTTTAAAAATTTAGTGCACGATTATCGTTTGCTTATCTATTCAAAAGTCCTCATCAAAATAGAGCGACAAGTACAGTTTAAAAATGATGAATCGCGTAATCAGCTAAGCTACATCGACAAAATGAAGGTCAAAATAGACAGCCCAATCGGGCGACGACAGCTTTTTATAAAGGAATGGCAAGCGACTTAGTTGTATTGGGCCTACTTTCCTTTCAATAAAATGCGGAATATTACAGTTAACAAAGGAATGAATAAATTAATTTTACACGGACAAACGAAAGTGAATGCTTTCACTTCATACTGCGATAACTGTATTGCCTTGTTCATAATCTAGAAAAGCTGCAAAACACGATGCATTAATAAAGGTAAGCTGCTACCTCTCCAAATAGCCACTTAAACACCTGTCATACCTTCCAAAACGCCCATTAAAGCAACAGTAAATCCTCTTTTTATATTTTACGTAAAATCGAAGTAACCGATTGAATCAAAATAGGAACTCAGCTATGGTTAAT
>NZ_JACJEE010000068.1:0-1810 GCF_014163915.1 Pseudoalteromonas sp. SR41-8 | reverse complement strand
AAGGTTTAGCGTCATTAAGAGATATTTGGATCAATATTCACTACGGGAGATGAACCGCCCATTGCGGACCCGCATGATGGGTGGTGTGGGGGCTGGAGGTTAGAGACCTCCGGCTACCCGATTATGTGCGTTCACATTGTTGCGCCTATATATATTAAATAACCAATAGCTAAAGTCCCAGTTAGTTTTACGTAGTCCCAAAGTACCTCCTGAAACTTAACAATCCTATAATGTTCTGGTGATAGATCATCTTGAGATTTATTGAAGTCACCTCGTCGATAAGCGTAATAAGTGATAATACCTATATTTATAAAAAGTAATGGCCAAGCCAGAACTCGACGTGGCGTTGTAATAAGGAATTTGCTTAGTGGTAAATAAGGATTATTAATATCAGTTAAAACAAATATCAAAAAACTAGACCAAAACACACATCCAACAACCAAGTACTGAAACTGCCATTCCAACATTTCACTTACGATCCAACTTGAATCAGCACAATAGCTATAAAACCAAGCATAACCTTTCACTAAAAACTCAATATTCGAGCTTGGCTCAACGAGATTAACGCTGGTGAGTAAACTCAAAATTCCCGTAAACGTAAAGTAAGCTCCACCGAGAGACATTATAAAAGTGTATGGTCTCATTATAAATTGTTATTCCTTGGTTAATTTCCATATTTAGCACATAACGCTGCAATCACGCGCTTGTCGCGTGCATTGCCTTGTTATGCAATGCATCCCAATTCTGCCGAGTCAATCGATACAGTCGCACTGGACGATTATGAAACTCAAGAGTATCGAAGCTAGAAAAGCCTGCTTTCTCCGCGACCTTCAAGGACGCGACATGCTCAGGCTCGATAATGGCCACTATTGATTGATATTGTGTCTTATCAAACACGTAACCCAGAATCCCTTTAGCCGCTTCGGACGCTAGGCCCTTATTCCAGAAATTCGTCGCCAGTCGATAGCCGAGGTTTGACTCCTCAACACCAGCGACTATTTCTGGTGAAACACCGCAGAATCCAATGAATACAGAACTTTCCTTATCAATCAGTGCCCATGGTCCCAAATCATATGAGTCGTAGCAGACCATACACCACTCTATAAATTCGCGGGTTGCGACCTCATCACAAACACCACGGACCGAGTGCTTCATTACTTCAGGGTCACTGAGAACCTCGGTCAATGCAGGAACGTCTTCGAGGTACAACCGCCGTATTAGCAACCTCTCCGTTTCACAAATTTGCACCATCTCCTCCCTATGCATAACGCCCCAAGCAGGGGGTTTTATGAGTGTTTTTCAGCGAGTAAAATTCCCACTGACTTGGCTTGTTATATGACATTAGTGCAAAACACCCCATGATTCACATACCCCACCAAAAGTAGACACCAAAGATGAAGCCTTTCGCTGCGTATCCATTATCAGATCATAGGATACGATTGATTTGATATTAAAAAGCACATACCCATTACTTTCTTCTTCAGGCTCAAAAACCTCAATAGCACCGTACTCTTTTTCCAGAATATTTAATGCTTCTTGCGAAGGCGGCCAACTATTAAAATCAACATTGAAATCAATTTCCCAAGTTTTTGAGAAATCAAAACCAGAATCGTCTAGCCGCCGCAGAACATCACCGTCAACATCATTTGGAAAATTCAACCAATGCTCCTTGGCATATAACGAGGCTGTAGAATTACTCGTTTTTAATTTATTTTTATTGATGCATTAACCATAGCTGAGTTCCTATTTTGATTCAATCGGTTACTTCGATTTTACGTAAAATATAAAAAGAGGATTTACTGTTGCTTTA
>NZ_JACJEE010000067.1:0-1955 GCF_014163915.1 Pseudoalteromonas sp. SR41-8 | reverse complement strand
CATTAGAAAGTTCCGGTTAAGCAGGCAGCTGTGTTTTCTTGATCTTTTTATTCAAAAAACCAAGTTTTCTTACTTTTTAAACTCAATTTAAATATGGCTATACATCCAGTAATGACGTCGATTGGTGTGAATATGCACAGTGGCTTGAATAAAGAACGCCATACAAATTAAGGCCCTTAGCTTTCGCCTCAGTCATCTTTTAGTGCCAATGTCAGTCCAGTTTTTGGCAGTGCTTATGCCCTGCGCTATAACAAATCCGTGGTTTATGTTTTCACATAACCAACCCTTTATGGCTCAGGCATTGGGCATATCCAACATTTAAAATATGAGCGGTTAACGTGCAGGGAGAGTAGGTTCAGGTCTTTCTTTTTGACTTTTATAGTAAAAGGCAAGATGCAAGACCTGACCCTGCTGATTCCTTAGTCACCGCCAGTATGAAAGGGTTTATGAATCCGAAAACCACTGAATTTGGTAATGCATATAGCCGTACCGCGATTGCAGGGTTGTGGGCGGCACCGTGTCTAAACTTACGGGTGGAAAGTTTGCCAATGGCGCCATCACCTCAGCAATGCAATGGTGGTATAATGCTGAAAAAATGGGGGAGGTTCAAGAACACAGAAAAGCTGAAAAAATATTTAATGACTTAGTGGCTAGAGGCATATCAGAAAATAATAGTGGCTTACATCAGCAGGCGTTAAACTTTGCTGCTGGATACTGGGGGATTGATTTTGAAGATCGTGGTGAGTTTTTCTATCCTAAATTTGACAGTGCTTTGAAGCATTATCCTTTAATTAAAGACAATAGAATTTCTGTCAGTTTGAGTACATTACAAGAAGGACTTGGTTTTACCGGCTCAACTCTTTTTCATGAAATGGATCATATAAAAAATGGTAGTAGGTATATTGGGCAGTTTGGAATGGAATCTTCTCGCTTATTAGAAGTTTCAGCTTATGATGCTCAACTTAAACACAATCAGCGTTTTAGGTTAACGGAAAGACAGGTGGGGATATTGCAAAGTAATAGAAATGATAATTGTGTAAATATTCACATTGATAATAGAACTTCTAGGGGAATAACATGTTAAAAATAGCATCATTATTTTTTTTCTTGTCTGTATTTAATATTCAAGCTGAAGAGTTAATTGCTTTCAAAAATAAAAGTAGTATTTATTTTTTTTTGATAATGGTGAAAATATGCCAGAAAAATATTATCCGCATGTATTTATTGTTGGCTCATGTAAACAAAAATCAAATATATGCCCAGTTGTGATAGATAAGAATGGTAATGTGATAGATACACAGCTATCTTTGGCGAACTTCGATATGTCACATATTAAAGTTGTAAAAATACCTAGGTTTAACATATATGGGTCAAAGGTAGATTTAGATTGGATTAAGGAATGGCATAAACTTAAGAAAGGTGAATATGAAATAAAATTTAGGTATATGGATTGGGGAAAAAATAAACATTTAGATAGTAATTTTGTTAATTTTAAAATTAATTAATCAGAGTGTAATAAATAGGGTCACCCATTAGAAAGTTCCGGTCAAGCAGGCAGCTGTGTTTTCTTGATCTTTTTATTCAAAAAACCAAGAGAAAATGGGGTTAGAATGGGGTCACCCATTAGTAAAAAGAGTAGGGTCAGGTCTTTCTTTTTGCCTTTCTATTTTATTGCGATTAAAGCTTTATATTAAAAATTTAAAATAACTTTGTTGAGAGTTTAATATGTTTAAAATTAGTATTTTCTAATTATGTGTTTTTTTAGCGCTGCTAGTTCAGCAGCAATGAAATGGACTGATGATTATTGGCGTGGTAAAGGTGTTGAAGTGAAAAATGTATATCTTCAGTGGGATAACCATTGGGTACAATTTCATGGCATTTAGGGAGCGTAGAGTCACCCATTAGAAAGTTCCGGTTAAGCAGGCAGCTGTGTTTTCTTGATCTTTTTATTCAAA
>NZ_JACJEE010000066.1:0-2685 GCF_014163915.1 Pseudoalteromonas sp. SR41-8 | reverse complement strand
CCGTGGGTGAATAATATCTATTAGATCACAGTAACCCTGTGGGTTCAAGGTCAAAAAACAATCAAGTCAATTGTGTAGAACCAGTTCCTAAAAAGAGTAATTCTACAGCCTCAACGCCCAATTAACAGGCAAAAAATAGTTGGTTAAAATAAGCGACGCAGGAGCAAAAACCAACTGTTTTACGTCCGTTTAAGCAACTTATAGTTACTCCGTTCCATTAATTAATGTATTTACCTAACTCATTAATACATGGAATATGCTTCTGTTGGTCACGAATATTTGAGCGGAAACAATCTATGTTTGTAACAAGACTTTCGGACCAGCAGGAGTTATTTGTTTCAATACGCATACTCAGGGATTGTTGTTGAGCCGACTATCTATAAGACCTGCGAGAAACACTATTTATCTCTATCTACTCTTTCACTTTACCTCTAGGAGGCCCAAAATGGAAGCCTTTAACGTCTCAGATTTTGCTGCCCTTATCGGGATCGGTTGGGCTGACCGTAAATACGATATTTGTGAAGTAAATCGCGATACAAACACACAACTTTTAAGTGTCATTTCATCTGAACCTAAGTCAATTAATGCATGGGCGCTTGAGTTAAAACACCGCTACAACGGCAGACCTGTTGCTGTCGCGTGTGAGCTTAAAAAAGGCCCACTCATATACGCTCTCAGTAAATTTAAGCACATCGTATTATTTGTGATTAATCCATCCAGTGTCGCAAAATACCGTGCAGCATTTACGCACAGTGGAGCGAAAGATGATCCTACCGATGCGATTATTCAAGTTGAAATTTTACAACTTCATATGGATAAATTAACGGTTATTAGGCCTGACTCAGAGGACGTTAGGTGTCTTGCGCAACTTGTCGAATATCGTCGTAAATTAGTACAAGAGCGTGTTGATTTAACCAATAAAATATCCACAACGCTAAAAAATTATTATCCTCATGTGATTGATTGGTTTAAAGAAAAATACACACAAATCTTTTGTGATTTCTTACTACGTTGGCCTTCTCTTGCACAAGCTAAAAAAGCACGAAAGCAAACCTTGCTCGACTTTTTTAATCAACACAACTCGCGTTACCCACTCGTGAATGAAAAACGGATAAAAGAAATAAAGGACGCTGAAATACTCACTGATGATATGGCTGTGATCACGCCCAATTTATTGCTTATTGAATGCCTTGTTCCTCAACTCAAACAGCTAATGCTCGCAATCACACGATTTGATGACGAAATTAAAACACTTTACAGGCAACATAAAGATCGCGTTATTTTTGATAGTTTACCCGGTGCGGGGCCACAATTAGCCCCTCGATTATTAGCGGCAATGGGGTCTAATCGTGACCGTTATTCGTGCGCTGCTGAGATACAAAAATACGCAGGCATTGCCCCTGTTACCGAACGCAGTGGCAAGAAGGAATGGATACATTGGCGATACTCGTGCACTACATTTTTAAGGCAAACATTTGTGGAATGGGCAGGACTCTCTGTGCGTTATTCATTCTGGGCCAAAGCCTATTATCGGCAACAAGAAGCAAAAGGAAAGCCCCATAATACCATCATCAGATCGCTTGCATTTAAGTGGATACGAATCCTATTTAGATGCTGGAAAACACACACGCCCTACGATGAATCAACTTACTTAACGGCATTGAAAAGTAAAGGGTCACCACTGTTAAAATTTGCGGTGAAAAGTGAGCTTTAGTGCTTGCTGTCCACCTCAGGGCGTGTTGTTAGCTACTGCTGAACGCTTTACATGCCTTTTTAACTATGGAGTTATAACCCCAAGTAAGAATACTATCAGTATATTCCACGCTTTCAGGAATACCCCAACTGGGATCTGTTTTCCCTAATATTTCGCCGCCTGTTTCTGTGATTGTTTTGATATGAGCAAAACCTTTATGTAATACAGAACAGGCAATTAAATCTTCTTTTGTTGGCAGTGCATCTCCAGACCAATCCAACAAGCCAGCCAAAAATGCTCTAGAGTCTGTTTTTCCATTACTACTTCTTAGTGCTAGTACAACACCAGCGGAAAACTTGTTAATACCAATTGGTACTGCCCAAAATTGCCCTTGCTCAATATAACTTGTAGATCTCGGTTGAAATGGATATTTCATACAAACCTTATTGAAGTAGCTAACGAGGCTGTAGAACAACTCGTTTTTAATTTATTTTTATTGATGCATTAACCATAGCTGAGTTCCTATTTTGATTCAATCGGTTACTTCGATTTTACGTAAAATATAAAAAGAGGATTTACTGTTTCTTTAATGGGCGTTTTGGAAGGTATGACAGGTGTTTAAGTGGCTTATTTGGAGAGGTAGCAGCTTACCTTTATTAATGCGTCCTGTTTTGCAGCTTTTCTATATTATGAACTAAGCAATACAGTTGCCATTGGGCATTCACTTTCGTTTGACCGCGTAAGGTCAATTTATTCATGCCTTTGTTAACTGTAATATTCCCGAACACCGGCTCTATACAGCCAAGTCGTTTACTGTACTGCCGTCGCCCGATTGGGCTGTCTATTTTGACCTTCATTTTGTCGATATAGCTTAGCTTTTTACGCGATTCATCATTTTTAAACTGAACTTGCCGTCCTGTTTTTATAGGTGGCTTTCGCATACATTGCTGTTGCAGTGGGCATACCTTGCAATCTTTTAAGTAACCGCAGAA
>NZ_JACJEE010000065.1:0-2946 GCF_014163915.1 Pseudoalteromonas sp. SR41-8 | reverse complement strand
ATTTAAATAGAAAGCGGCGAGCAAATGTGAGAAATTGTGAAAAGCTATTAGCATAAAATAGAGCGATATAGTAAACCATCTAAAGCAATTCAAAAACTGCGAATTTGCAGCCTTTCTATGTCTAAAATTCAGTATTCAGCGGACATTAGTCACGTTATTTATTACAAACAACATTTCCTCGAAGAGTAATTGCGGGCAGGCAGTTTTTTGCACGGTTAAGTTTGATGACTTCAACATTTATTTATAATGGGTGTCAATTTTGTTTTTTTGAACTGTTAAAAGTGGCTGTTGCAGAGCCAAAATCTAGCATGCCAGTGCAGTGTTTATCAATATTAAATACAGAGTCGAGTTTTTTGCACGGTTAAGTTTGATGACTTCAGCATTTATTTATAATGGGTGTCAATTTTGTTCTTGGTGGTGTGGAGGGAGGTTAGAGACCTCCGGCTACCCGATTAGTTGCTATGTAGAGAGTCAAACATTAGAGGTTACTATACGCGAAAAATCAGCATTTATAGCTAGACTTTTCATTAAAACTACACGCCAGTGATTTATGCCATATAGGGTTTCTTCTGTAGCCAGTAAATTTTCAACAAACAGCCTTACATTTGTTCCCCCACATCTAATGTGGGCAACACAAGAGTTAAAAACTTCAGTGATCTCGTCACTTGCCAATTCATTATATGTAAAAATTAATCCAAGTTTTTCGTAATGCGAAAAAAGCACTTCCCACACAGCGTTTTGTATATTGATAGGCCTTTGTATCGAAAACTTAGCGCCTATAGAGTCTGCCCGAGTAAAAATATTTACATTAATATATTGAGCATTAGGAATTATATCTTTATAAAAATACAGGAAAGTTCTGTGAATGTTATTTTTCCAAAAATTATTCTTTTTAGAATTACATGAACCACAACAAGGTACTAAATTTAATGCATGGACAGACAACTCTGGAAAGTGTGCTTCTGGTAAATAATGATCATATGTTTTAGGTAGAGTAACCCCACAGTAGGGGCATCGCTTTAAAAACCTTGTAGGTTGTGTATCTTCTATTAATTTAAAGATCTCTTTTACTTTTTTCGTACGCCCTGTATAGCAGCTTAATAAATCATCTTTATACGCGGCAAGAGCAGGATCTTCGGAGAAGCTAAATAACGTATTCTGTACAATCGCTTGTTCAAATAGTCTGTACCGTGCAAGTATTTGAGGCTCTAATAGTAGTAAATTATTTTTTGTTGTATTTGGCTCACCTTTAACTGTATTTGCTTTTGAACTCACCACATTTTTATGCCTTTGTGAGTAAGTTACAACAGCAGAAGGAGGTACCATTGTTTTCATTTATCATCACCATACTGTGCAAGCAAGTATGCTTTGGCATTAAAACCTAATCCATTTTCAAATAAGTTATTTACTTCTTCAAAAGACATTGTTTTAGATAACCTCTTTAACACTGTTTTATAGTGATTCGCAATATTAACTGTATCAAATACATGTCTTGTTAATTCAGAAATATTTTCTCCAAATGTTTCAAAATTCATAATTGACGACAATGTACTATTACCTTCTCTCGTCAACAAGATCACTCTTTTTCTAGGGATTTCTTGTATAACAATCGGAGAATGCGTTGCAATAATTGCAAAAGAGTTAAATTGTTTTAGCATCATATTCATCACATTAAATAGATGAGCAACAGCATTGGGGTGTAAATGAGTTTCAGGCTCATCAAATAGAACCAAGGTGTTATCTTGTATTTTAGCAACAAGCGCCGTTACAAAATGGGCTAGAATAGATTGACCAGAGCTTAATAATGATAATGCTCCATCATCAGACTCATTATCAGTGTTTATCTCATTTTCAAGTTTAGAAATAAACTCATCACTTGAATTATCAAGAATTTGCGACATGAACGTAACCCATGTATGTGAACGATCTAGTTCATTTATTTTTGACAGGTTATTTTTATAATTTTCAATGAGAGATGTTTTCGATAAATTCCCATTTTCATTTCTAATTCCACAGTAAACATAGCTTGCCTGAGGGTTTTTAGGCCGAATAAACTTATCAAATGCACTGTAAGAAACTGTTATTACACGATTGAATATTGGGCGATTTCTTTTAAACTTTTCATTTTTATCATCAATTGTCTTTTGAGATACTCTACCAACCTGCACTAAGTCCTTAGCTAAAGCCCCCATTAGCTGAGTTTTTCCTACTGCGTTACGCCCAATTATACCTACTATTCTGCCAGGTAAATAATCATTCTCATCAAAGTCCACTGAAATGCTGAATGGGCTATCAGCGCCTTCAATATGTACAATATATTCAAAGGAAAAATCTTCATCGTATTCTTCATCAAGAATAATATATTTACCAAATCTAAATGAACTTCTCGCACTGTTTTCTCTAAACAATGCATTTCTATATTCTGACTTGCTCTCGAAAGCATCTGCTTTATTCGGTTGCCACGAAATATCGTTTAAGGACTCCAAGATAATTTCAGATTTATTAGAACCTATAGCTTCAAAGAGATTTTTATAAAAATCCAGACTTTGCCCTAAACTGATGTAGTCATCTTCAAGATTTGAAAATTCAGGGGGAAGTACTGTATGCCCCTTATCTTTCTGTAATATTTTTATTTCACCTATTTGCACAACTTCGGCTTTACTTTTATGGTACCGAAGATTGAAAGTGCACACTGTGCCAAAATCATTCCAATTATCAGTTGATAAACTGAAAATTGGGTAAACATCGCTAATTAATTGTGTATTAAACCCTTTGACTTTAAACATAGATGATTAGATACCTCGGAGAATGGTGATTTGCAACTAACGAGGCTGTAGAATAACTCGTTTTTAATTTATTTTTATTGATGCATTAACCATAGCCGAGTTCCTATTTTGATTCAATCGGTTACTTCGATTTTACGTAAAATATAAAAAGAGGATTTGC
>NZ_JACJEE010000064.1:0-3630 GCF_014163915.1 Pseudoalteromonas sp. SR41-8 | reverse complement strand
GCATTTAGCATTTAGCATTTAGCATTTAGCATTTAGCATTTAGCATTTAGCACCTTAAAGCTTTGCAAATGCATCTTGCAGTGGTGGTACTACTTGCTTTTTACGGCTCAGTACGCCGTCTAGCCATACTTTTCCGTCTTTGGGCGTTACACCATAAGCACTTTCAACTAGTGTTGCATCGTCAGATACGATCAGCATTTGTGAGCCTTCTTTCATGATGTCGGTAAGTAATAAGAATACCGAGTGGCGTCCACCTTCTTCTTTAAGCTTAGCAATATCAGCTTCAAGGTCTGCTTTAATATCATCAAATACCGCTAGATCGATAACTTCTAATTGACCAATACCAACTAGTTTACCGTTCATGTTGAAGTCTTTAAAATCACGCATTACTAAATCACGCGCTGGAGTATTCTCAACCGCTGACTTAACACGGAACATATCCATGCCTAATTCTTTAAAGTCTTCGATGCCGGCAATTTCAGCAAGCGCTTCAACACATTTAATATCAGCTGTGGTGCAGGTTGGTGATTTGAAAATAACCGTATCACTTAAAATTGCACACATCATGATACCTGCAATGTCTTTTGGAATTTCAACATTGTAGAAGTCATACATCATTTTAATGATCGTGTTTGAGCAGCCAACAGGGCGGATCCAGCATTCAAGAGGTGTAGAGCTGGTTAAATCGCCTAGTTTATGGTGATCAACAACGCCAACAACGCGAGCTTGATCGATATCATCAGGTGCTTGCGTTTTTTCGGTATGGTCAACGATGTAAACATCTTCACCGGCATAACTTAATTTTAGCTCTGGTGCTTCAAAGCCGAATTTATCAAGAATAAACTGCGTTTCAGGTGATATTTCACCAAGACGAGTTGGAATTGCTGGTTCTTCGATTTGGTTTTTCAAATATGCGAGTGCGATTGCACCACAAATAGAATCTGAATCTGGGATTTTATGACCCACTACATACATTGACATGACGGAACTCCTTAAATTTTGCCGTATTTTAGCAAAGTAATTTAACTTTGACACATTCGCGTTGGTGATTTTTTGTAATATTCAGTCTTAACAGTAGTTAAAAAATTCAACTGCCATTTTTATATGTTTTTGGTTACACTTTAACTAATTGAATCTTTTAGGAAGAACTCAAATGCAGTTAGGTCGCAGAGGCTGGAATAATGTGGTTATTTTTTCCATGCTGTTGATGATTTTCTTTTTTAATGGATTACATACAAAACTCAACAGTGGTTCAGAACAATCTAGTGTGCAAAGTGTATTGCCAGCGCAAAACTTTATTTTAGCTCTAGAGTTTCCCGATCAAAAAATAGAGCGCATAGGCACTTCTTGGCGCGCCACTGCATTAATCAATAATGCACCTGCTAGTTTTTGGCAAGCAACAACAGCAAACCTTGTGGCATTAGTAAATGAATGGCAGAGCATGCAATTGTCGGTCGCTGATAATCAGCAAGCATTCCACAATACCTCAGCTTTGACTGTAGCAACCGTATGGTTGGCAGGCGAGCAACTTCCTTGGTTGTATCAATTATATAGCGCACCACAAGGCTATTATTTATTAGATAAAAGCAACCAGCGCGTGTTATCACTTGATAAAGCAACTGCGCAGCGTTTATTCCCTAGTTTTAATTTTTCACAAAGTGAGCCTAAATAGTATGCCTGAATTACCAGAGGTTGAAGTTAGCCGAATGGGGATCACCCCACATATTTTGCAGCAAACAGTTACAAAGGTGAATATTCATAATTCGAATATGCGTTGGCCTGTGCCGGATGATGTGTACAAAATCGCTAACTTAGCTGTGTTAGCTGTTAAGCGTAGGGCAAAGTATTTGCTACTTGAGTGTGAACTGGGCAGCATTATTTTGCATTTAGGTATGTCGGGTAATTTACGAGTTGTTGAACAAAATGAGCCATTAAAAAAGCATGATCATATCGAGTTTATATTTGCCAACGGTAAAGCATTGAGACTAAATGACCCACGCCGATTTGGTTGTTGTTTATGGCAAGCGCCCGGCGAATGTCATAGCTTACTGAGCAAACTGGGCCCTGAGCCACTCACTGATGAATTTACTGCTAAGCGCGTATATGAGCAGTCACGAAATAAGAAAGTGCCAATCAAACAATTTATTATGGATAACGCTGTGGTGGTTGGTGTGGGTAATATTTACGCTAACGAGTCTCTTTTTAAGGCCGGTATTCATCCAAAACGTGAAGCAGGAAAAGTATCACAAGCGCGCTATCAGCAATTAATCCCTATTATTAAAGATACTTTGGCTGCGGCTATCACTCAAGGTGGCACGACATTAAAAGACTTTGCCCAAAGTGATGGTAAACCAGGTTACTTTGCACAACAGTTATTAGTTTATGGCCGCAAAGGTGAGCCATGTATGGTATGTAAGAAAGCATTAACAGAAATTCGTTTAGGGCAACGTAGTACAGTGTACTGTAGTCAATGCCAAAAATAAGTTAAGGCATGTTGCACTTGAGAGCTGCTATTTGCAGCACTGGGAACAACACGCCTGAGGTATGTATCTGAGTTACAGCTCAAACGGTGCAACGCCGACGGCTGTCATTTTATAGCCCACTTGTGCAATGTCGCCACTCCAGGTTTCAGTGCTGATGACGCCGGTAACGACTATGGCATCGTACAAACTTTCAATTGGCACGCCGCCTTTAATTGTCACATGAACAATTTGATTCGGTGGTGGTGGTGGCACGTGGATGCAAGCACCAAAGTAAGGCACTAATAAAAACTCAGTAATCATTTCGCTGTCACCTTCAAGAGGTACTACAAACCCAGGTAAGCTGACTGATTGGCCATTGAGTTCCTTAACAATTGGTGCATCTAGATCAGGTTGCACCCAATTTTGCTCTGTACCTTCATGGCTAGCTTGATCTTGAGTATCTATTTGTACATGTCCCTTAGGAATTAAATCTTCCCAAAAAATTTCTTTTGGTTCATTGGCATAACTACTAAAATTATAACCAAAGCTAAAAATAACTAAGCAAAGCAAAGTGAGCTTTTGAAAGTACTGCATGATATTCCTCTTAAATTTTAATGCTCATGCCATCAGACAATGAGTAAAAATAGGCGCGGGTGGCTGGTATCAAACCAACGATAAAGCCGGCCGCCATAATAGCGCCGATCAATACCAGTTCATAGCTCGATAGCATCGCAATGGTGATTGTGATGCCGGCATTACTCTGCAAGTAACCTGTGGCAAGAGACATTAATAAATAAAATAACCCACAACCTACTAGGCAACCTAAAAAGGTTATCAGTAGTGATTCTATGCTGATCAATGTGAATAAATGCCAAGGACGCGCACCGACAGAGCGTAAAATGGCCAATTCGCGGCGGCGTTGGTTAAGGCTGGCCAATAGGGTCGTTAGCATGCCTAGCAGACTCACGAGTACCACTACGATAGAAAACAGCAACAAGATTTTTTCAACAATTGTCAGCATTTCCCATAGCTCACGCAAAGTTACACCAGGCATGATGGCAAGCAACGCTTCAGGTTTGTACTGATTAATATTGCGCCTTACTTGTAACGTATAAAGCGGAGAATCAAAACCCACTAAAAACGCGGTGATTTGCTTAGGTTCGCCTGT
>NZ_JACJEE010000063.1:0-3730 GCF_014163915.1 Pseudoalteromonas sp. SR41-8 | reverse complement strand
CTAGAACCTAGAACCTAGAACCTAGAATCTATTTAAAAAGGATTATCATGTCATTTAATACAATTTCAGTCATCGGCTTAGGTTATATTGGCTTACCAACTGCAGCAATGTTTGCATCACGCAAAAAAAACGTAATTGGTGTTGATGTAAATCAACATGCGGTAGATACAATTAACCGGGGTGAAATACATATAGTAGAACCAGACCTAGACATGATCGTGCATGCAGCAGTGACAGAAGGTTACTTAAAAGCAGTGACTTCACCAGAGCCTGCTGATGCATTTTTGATTGCAGTACCTACACCATTCAAGAACAATGACTCTACAATACCAGAGCCAGATTTAAGCTACATTAAAAAAGCCAGCGAAGCTATTGCATCTGTACTTAAAAAAGGTGACTTAGTAATACTAGAATCTACCTCACCCGTTGGCGCTACAGAACAAATGGCTGAGTGGTTAGCTGCAGCACGCCCTGATTTATCATTCCCACAAATTATGGGTGAAAGTGCTGATGTGAATGTAGCACATTGCCCAGAGCGAGTATTGCCAGGTCATGTAGTACGTGAATTAGTTGAAAATGACCGCGTAATTGGTGGTATGACAGCTAAATGCTCGGCACGTGCAGTAGAGCTTTATAAAACATTTGTACAAGGTGAATGTGTAATTACCAATGCGCGCACTGCTGAAATGGCTAAACTTACTGAAAACTCATGTCGTGATGTGCAAATCGCCTTCGCTAATGAATTATCAATCATTTGTGATAGGTTAGATATTGATGTATGGGAGCTTATATCACTGGCTAACCGTCATCCGCGTATAAATATTTTACAACCTGGCCCTGGTGTCGGTGGTCATTGTATTGCAGTAGACCCATGGTTTATTGTTAGCAAAACACCAGAAGAAGCACAATTAATACATACCGCACGTAAAGTGAACGATGCAAAGCCACAGTGGGTAATTAACAAAGTTAAATTAGCAATTGCAGATTTTCTACAAGCAAATCCAACTAAAACTGTAAAAGATGTCACTATTTCTTGTTATGGCCTAGCATTTAAACCTGATATAGATGATCTGCGTGAAAGCCCCTCATTTAATATTTTTAGCTCTATCTCCCAAGAAGTAAAAATTAAAATTCTCGTAGTAGAGCCAAATATTACTGTTTTGCCTAAGAATGTAACTAATGCTACTTTGGTTGACTTATCAACTGCAAAAGCTAATGCAGATATACACCTAATGCTAGTTGATCATAAAGAGTTTTTGAATACTAAAAGGCCATTAGGTTATGTTATTGACTGCAAAAATGTTTGGTCTACAAGGTGAATATAGATACAAAAAAGTTTTTTAGGTCTGTTGCTGTACTTGTTAGTGGGACAGGGCTGGCCCATATTATTAATTTAGCTTTTTTACCTGTGTTAGCAAAATTTTATTCTGCGAGTGATTTTTCAATTTTCGCTGTTTTTTCTTCTATTGTAGCTATTCTATCGAGTGTTGCATGTTTGCGTTATGATATGTCTATTGCAGTACCAAAAAGTAGAGTTGAATATGAATGCCTATATAAGCTTTCTCAACTAATAGCTGCAACCACTTCAATTTTAGTGTTGCTAGTGGGGCTTATTATTTATAGTTTTGGGGATATAGCTTATATATATGTATTAACGGTTCCTCTTGCTATCTATTTAACAGCTATAATGAATGCATCTTTATTTTTAAGAGTTAAAGAGCAATCTTTTAAAAAAATCTCAAAAGTCAGATCTTTGCAATCTTTAATATCTAATTTTTTACAGTTAATATTGTTTTTTTCTGTATTTACAAAGTTTGGACTTTTAATAGGTTATATATTTAACCCTTTAGTAGGCGCTGGTCTCTTAAGAAAAAAAAATGTCAAAACAACTGTTCGAAAATTAAAGGCTGTTTTTTTTAAGCATATAAGGTTTCTAAAGTTTTCTGTACTAGAAACCTTATTGAATGTGGCCTCTATACATTTACCAATTATAATTATTGCACAATACGCTAGCGGTAATGTAGCAGGTTATCTATTTTTGGCTATTAAGTTTATGGGAGTACCGCTTCAGCTAATTGGTACTTCTATCTCACAAGTATATATCTCACACGCAAGTATTTATCGAGATGAGGGCCAGCTATATAAATATACAAAAAGTATAATTAGCAAGCTTTTGTTAATCGGGACATTTGTTGCTATTGTAGTGTTAGTGTTTGCCAAACCTTTTGTAAGCGTATTATTTGGAAAAGATTGGGTATTAGTCGCAGAATATATGCAATTTTTAACACCAATGTATTTTATGCAGTTCATTTCTTCTCCGGTATCTTTGGTATTGCAGATTACAAATAATCAGCTCTATGCGTTAGTTCTTCAATTTTTTGGTTTTATAATTCGCGTCGGTGGTGTTGTATCAATTGCCTTGTTAAATGTTGATTATATAATATGGGCATTTGTTGTAACTAGTACTGCTTTTTATTTAGTATACTTAATTTTGGTTTTTTACGTTGTATTAAAAAATGATAAAAAAAATATTGCTCGTAGCACCTGCTAACACATCATTTATGCCTTATCTTGACTACTATATAAGAATTTATGATAAACATAATATTAGATTTGATGTTATCTCATGGGATCGGTTATCAATAGACGATAACGCTGATGGGTACCAATATAAAGATGGGAAAAAAAAGCACGCAAGAAATCTACTCGATTATTTTCTATTTTCAAGGTTTGTTAAAAGTAAGTTTAAAGCTGAAAGGTACACCCGCGTAATTGTTTTCGGGTTGCCTACTTTAATATTTACTAGCGGTTTGTTAAAGTCGTTTAATTCTAAGGGCTATTTAATAGATATAAGAGATCATCATAAAGCTATTAATCTACCAATTGTTAAGAAAATACTGAAACAGGCTGGGTTGGTTGTTATATCTTCAGCTAGATTCTCAAGTTGGTTACCGTCGATAAAGTATGTAGTTAGTCATAATACAAACGAAATGCAAGCTCAAGGTTTTAAAGCTTTGGATGGAAAAATTATAATTTCTTGTATTGGTGCATTAAAAGACTTTGATGTTAATAAGCAACTAATTGACAAATTGAAAAATTTAGATTGGTGTGAATTACAATTTAATGGTGAAGGAGTCATTAATTCTCAACTTGAAGAGTATGTTAAAGCTGTAAGTGCAAAAAATGTTGTAATCACAGGTCGCTACATTAAAAAGCAAGAGTTTGAAATCTACTCAAAAGCAACATTTATAAATATGCTCATGAGCGATACGTTGAACAATAATACATGTTTATCAAACAGGCTATATAACTCCGTGATATTTGGTGTACCGTTAATCGTTTATCAGGGTTCCTATATAGCTGAGATTGTAAAAGAGTATAATTTAGGTTTGGTTTTATCGAGAAGTAGTATAGGTGCAGCTGAGTTTAAGCTGCTTTTAGCATGTTTTGACTTCGAATCATATGAATCAGGTCGGCGTAAATTTATTAATTTTGTCAATGAACAAAACTTGGAGTTTGAAGAACGATTAGTAGATTTTTCGGTAGGTCAAAATGGACGTTAATAAACAAAATAATATAACATTCGACAAGATTTGCACTGTAATTGTTGTACTTTCCCCAGTCTTTCTACAGTATATAGTTTTTACGGATTTTTTGATATTATCAGAGTTTTTTTTGTTATTAGTTTTATGTACAGCCTTTTTAAAGTCAAAAGTAATCTATGTTAGTA
>NZ_JACJEE010000062.1:0-4302 GCF_014163915.1 Pseudoalteromonas sp. SR41-8 | reverse complement strand
GCAATAGCTCTACCTTCACTAGGTAGCACATCATTATGCCTTGTTAAAAAATTACCTGATATATAGCGTGTTACTTGTACACTTGCACTAATTACATTTTCATTACCAGTGATCTGTCGAATAAAGTTAAGGCAAACATCTGAATTCAGATAATTAAAAAGAGCTTTATATAAAGAAAATTCTGTATTTTTATTGATATTATGTCGCCCATAAAAAAGCCAATTCCATTTGAAGCATCTTTATAGATTGTCCTTTGGAGTTCTCTTTTTTCTTCTGTAGTCATATTCTCTAATTCACGATCTGAAGATTGAATATATTTACCATCTATAGCAAAAGCATTTAGAAAACTCGTCTTATTTTCGACCGCTTCGTGCAAAAGTGATGCACTTTCATCTGTCCATACGTCTGAGAGTATGACCTTTTTATTCTTCATATACTCTTTTTGTATACACTCCAGCTTTTCAGTTGTATTTTTTAACTCAACCATTTTTACCTCATAAAAAAAGCCACTCTAGAGTGGCTTTAAATTAAATTATTAATAATGCATTAAAATTTAATCGTTGCTCGTAAATATACAAAGCGGTCCATATTCACATCATACTCAGTAACTGAGAAGTTGTTTGTAGATATTGCTACATCGTTATTGCTATATTCTGGCGTTGGTTCTTTAGCAAATAAATTCTCTATACCTAATGAAAGCTTTGTGTTATAGGCATCTAGCGCATAACCAACTGAAACATCATGCACAAAGTAAGAACCGATCTCCGCAGCCATACCTGGATAGTTCTCAGCTCCATATAAAATATCATAGTTGTTATGTAAACGATCTACATAGCGTGTTTGCCAATGAGCGTCAAAATCACCCATCGACCAATCAACTGCAAATGTACCTTTATATTCAGGGAAACCTCCATTCCCATACTGAATACCAACTTGGTCTTCACCATCAAATTCATTTGTCATCACATATGACAAGTCTAGTGACGTTTTAAAGCTACCGTATTCAGTATCAAATTTATAAGCTGTATAGAAATCAATACCTTCAACATTATAATCACCTGAATTCTGCAGGAAGTTACGTAAATCTGTAACATTACCATTAGAGTCCCGTTCAATATAATCACAAGACTTAGCATTTTCACCAGTAGCACATTCGCTCAATATACGTGGAGAGCCATATCGACCGATTGAATTTGTAACTTCAATGTCATAGTAATCGATTGTGAACTCTAAACCATCAACATAACTAGGATTGTATACAACACCAAATGTTTTTGATTCTGATTCTTCTGGTTTTAAATCTGGAGTAGAAACGCGAGTTTCACGAATTTGCGTATTAGCTTGTGAGTATCCATCTGGAACGCCTGCACAACCAGGAAGGTTAGGTACAACACCGTCCACTGAATTACATGGATCTGTTAATGTAGGAAATGAATCAGAATTACCTGCATATAAATCCGAAATTGAAGGAGCTCTATAACCTTCAGCCCATGTACCACGAAGTAGAATGTCGTCGATAGGACGGTATTCTACACCCACTTTAGCAGTAGAGTTGCTACCATATGCACTGTGATCTGAGAATCGAATTGCTGGTGAAATAGTTAAGCCTTCAAAAACAGGGATTGATAGCTCAACATATGCCTCATCTAAGCGAAAACCACCAGAGGTAGCATCACGCTGGTTACCAGATGTTTCACCACTTTGTGTTAATGGATCTGGCGTATCGTAACCAGTTTCTTCACGACGTTCTAAACCGATAGCCATACCTACAACACCTGCAGGTAATTCAAACGCATCACCCGCAAAGTTTAATGTGTAATCTTTTAGCTCTAAACCTTCGCGAGATACACTATCAAAAGTTACATAATCAACCATTTCCGGTGTTATAGAACCTTCACCGCCAAACAAATTTAGAGGGACACACGAAGTAGATGCGTTACAATTATCACCTAATGCTTGGTTAATACGAGTAAGATTAAGTAGACCTGTGGTTAAAACGTCTTGGCTATTTTTGCCGTAAATATATGATGCATCCCAAACCCAAGAAGTATCACCGATACCACCTTCTAAGCCAACCATTGCACGGTAAGTAGTATCATTTTGTTTATAAATACGGTTACCAGCTTCAATAAAACGGCGCTGTCCAGCAAAAGGGACATAACCTTCAACACCAGCGCGTGATGCATCACCATATAACGTTTCACCGAAAGGGTTATAGATATTATTTGCATGAATATCTACTTTACTTGCTGCTGAACCAAAAGACGCACCAATGGTAAGCGGCATCGCTGCTAACAACTGAGACGATTGACGATTGGTCATCATGAAGTCAGAAACTAATCTAACGTCATCAGATAAATCGTAAAATGCTTGTACATACATACTATTACGTACTTGCGGAGTAGCTAAGTAGTTATCCGGTGCATAATTATATACATCACCACTGCGATCTCTGAACGAATCAAGGCCAACGTCCGAACCAGCACCATTAGGAACTAAGTCAAAACCTGCATTAGGTTTTCCAGTGTTATTTTCGGTATAACCTTGAGCTAGTAAATCACTACGTAATGAATCAGAAATAGCACTAGATGTTAAACGAAGACGGCCTTTTTCTGTTGTTGAACTGTTACCCATTGATGAGATATCACGATCACCAGCCCAAATTTCAGCTTGAGTAACGTGGCTAAGGTTCATCATTAAGCCACCTTTATCAGAGGTGGTACCAATTGTTAAATCAGCTGAATATTGACGACCATCGTTATATTTTAAGTTTTCACCACCATAAACTGAAAGCTCTGCACCTTCAAAGTCTTTACGTGTGATGATGTTCACAACACCAGCTATCGCATCTGAACCATAAATTGCTGATGCGCCATCTTTAACAACTTCAACACGCTCAATTGATGACGCTGGAATGGTATTTAAATCAACCGTAGAACCTAATGAAGAAACCCAACGTTTACCATTTACTAATACTAATAAACGCTCTGCACCTAGGTTGCGTAAATCCATGTTAGTGGCACCGGTACCACCATTATTGAATGCAGTATTTAAAGCGGCACCTGCTGCTGGAATTTGCTGTAGGATATTACCAATGCTGATCTGGCCACTTGCTTCAAGATCAGCACGGTCTAGAACAAGCACAGGGCTTGCGCTTTCTAAATCAGTTCGTTTAATACGTGAACCAGTTACCTGAATACGTTCAACTTTTTCTACACCTTCTTCTGCAGCAAATGAGCTTGCTGAAAAAGCAGCTGTTGATGCTGCACCAAAAGCGATCGCTAAGCGAACTGCCTTTGAAACTTTATTATTTAACATTTGATTCTCCCTGGTCATATTAATATATGATTTTATTAGTTTTAATTACTCATAAAAAAGCTAATAAGTATCCATAAAAGATACTAAGTACCTAATTGAGCAAATGGATAGTAATATCAGGTACAGCCAAAGGTCAACACTTATTTAACTTTAAATCCATCAACTTTACAGTTAAGGAACAAAAAAGCACAACTAATAAACAATATAAGCAACTGTTTTTTATTGATTATTAATTTTATATTTACATTTATCGAAAAGACTAATACAAATAAATTAACAAGTAATACATTCAATAATTGAATCAAAACCCTTAATTCTTTAATTTTATTAGTTAAGACGATTTCTGTATGAAGGGAATAAAATGAGTTAGCGACAAATTGACGGAGATTTTTCAAAAGGTAGTTTTGTAACAGTATTTGAAGACCATACCTCATCATTCAATAATTTAAGACAGAATTTTGCTAAATGTTATATGACTCCGTTTAATATTTTTTCAAATACTGAAAGGTAAAAACTTAGTTGAAAATCAGACATAACTATTAAAAGGCGTTATACATGTAATAGCATCATAAACTAGTAATTATACATTTGTTATTAACAGTTCTACTTAGCTTTTTTCAGTATTGAATAAAACATAACAATAATTAACGAATTTAAAAAAATTAACCAAGTTTAATATCGATAAGTTTTTCTTAATGTAAACTTACCCTTTATTTATACTACTTCAATTAAAATAATTTTTAGTCCATTAAATACAAGCCGAAAACTACCATATTTTCGTTATAATACTAATTAATTATCGCTGCTTAAATTTAGGTAAGTTCCCGACCTGCTTTAATAAAAAAATAAAAACCAAAAGATGCCTTAAATATAAGGCTAAATTATATTGAACCAACCAGTAATAGAATATCTTGGATACTTTGCGAAAGGTGTTACGTAACTTACTGAATGTGGTAAGTTTACATCAAATACACTAAGAGTATT
>NZ_JACJEE010000061.1:1802-5192 GCF_014163915.1 Pseudoalteromonas sp. SR41-8 | reverse complement strand
AAATTTGGAATTCTGATAATAAAGTTTTCAGTAAATCTACTTTAGTCTATTAACTTCTTGCGCTATCAACTATCACATAAAACGCGTTTGGCGTTGTATGGTTAAGCCTCACGGGTAATTAGTACAAGTTAGCTTAACATATCACTATGCTTCCACATCTTGCCTATCAACGTTGTAGTCTTCAACGGCCCTTCAGAGAGCTTAAAGCTCTAGTGAGAACTCATCTCGAGGCCTGCTTCGCGCTTAGATGCTTTCAGCGCTTATCAGTTCCGAACGTAGCTACCGGGCAATGCCATTGGCATGACAACCCGAACACCAGCGGTTCGTTCACTCCGGTCCTCTCGTACTAGGAGCAACCCCTCTCAATTCTCAAACGCCCACGGCAGATAGGGACCGAACTGTCTCACGACGTTCTAAACCCAGCTCGCGTACCACTTTAAATGGCGAACAGCCATACCCTTGGGACCGACTTCAGCCCCAGGATGTGATGAGCCGACATCGAGGTGCCAAACACCGCCGTCGATATGAACTCTTGGGCGGTATCAGCCTGTTATCCCCGGAGTACCTTTTATCCGTTGAGCGATGGCCCTTCCATTCAGAACCACCGGATCACTATGACCTACTTTCGTACCTGCTCGACGTGTCTGTCTCGCAGTTAAGCTGGCTTCTACCATTACACTAACCGTACGATGTCCGACCGTACTTAGCCAACCTTCGTGCTCCTCCGTTACTCTTTGGGAGGAGACCGCCCCAGTCAAACTACCCACCAGGCACTGTCCGTAACCCCGATTCAGGGGCCAACGTTAGAACATCAAAACTACAAGGGTGGTATTTCAAGGACGACTCCAACAAAACTAGCGTCTCATCTTCAAAGTCTCCCACCTATCCTACACATGTAGGTTCAATGTTCAGTGCCAAGCTGTAGTAAAGGTTCACGGGGTCTTTCCGTCTAGCCGCGGGTACACAGCATCTTCACTGCGATTTCAATTTCACTGAGTCTCGGGTGGAGACAGCGTGGCCATGGTTACACCATTCGTGCAGGTCGGAACTTACCCGACAAGGAATTTCGCTACCTTAGGACCGTTATAGTTACGGCCGCCGTTTACCGGGGCTTCGATCAAGAGCTTCTCCGAAGATAACCCCATCAATTAACCTTCCGGCACCGGGCAGGTGTCACACCGTATACGTCATCTTGCGATTTTGCACAGTGCTGTGTTTTTAATAAACAGTCCCAGCCACCTGGTCACTGCGGCTCCAATCAGCTTAGGGAGCAAGTCCCATCACCAATCGGAGCGTACCTTCTCCCGAAGTTACGGTACGATTTTGCCTAGTTCCTTCACCCGAGTTCTCTCAAGCGCCTTAGTATTCTCTACCTGACCACCTGTGTCGGTTTGGGGTACGATTCGGTATAATCTGAAGCTTAGAGGCTTTTCCTGGAAGTATGGCATCAGCAACTTCATCACCTTAGTGACTCGTCTCGTGTCTCAGCCTAACAGCAACCCGGATTTACCTAAGTCACTAGCCTACTCACTTTCACATGGACTACCAACGCCATGCTTGCTTAGCCTGCTCCGTCCCCCCATCGCAATTATACCAAGTACGGAAATATTAATCCGTTTCCCATCGACTACGCCTTTCGGCCTCGCCTTAGGGGTCGACTTACCCTACCCTGATTAACATGGGATAGGAACCCTTGGTCTTCCGGCGTGCGGGTTTTTCACCCGCATTATCGTTACTCATGTCAGCATTCGCACTTCTGATACGTCCAGCATACCTCCCGGTACACCTTCAACCGCTTACAGAACGCTCCCCTACCACTCAGAATAAATTCTGAATCCGCAGCTTCGGTGCATAGTTTAGCCCCGTTACATCTTCCGCGCAGACCGACTCGACCAGTGAGCTATTACGCTTTCTTTAAAGGATGGCTGCTTCTAAGCCAACCTCCTGGCTGTCTGGGCCTTTCCACATCGTTTCCCACTTAACTATGACTTTGGGACCTTAGCTGGCGGTCTGGGTTGTTTCCCTCTTCACGACGGACGTTAGCACCCGCCGTGTGTCTCCCGGATATTACTTTACGGTATTCGGAGTTTGCAAAGGGTTGGTAAGTCGGGATGACCCCCTAGCCTTAACAGTGCTCTACCCCCGTAAGTATTCGTCCGAGGCTCTACCTAAATAGATTTCGGGGAGAACCAGCTATCTCCCGGTTTGATTAGCCTTTCACTCCTAGCCACAGGTCATCCCCTAACTTTTCAACGTTAGTGGGTTCGGTCCTCCAGTTGATGTTACTCAACCTTCAACCTGCCCATGGCTAGATCACCGGGTTTCGGGTCTATACCTTGCAACTATTCGCCCAGTTAAGACTCGGTTTCCCTACGGCTACCCTATTCGGTTAACCTCGCTACAAAATATAAGTCGCTGACCCATTATACAAAAGGTACGCAGTCACCCAACAAGTGGGCTCCTACTGCTTGTACGTACACGGTTTCAGGTTCTATTTCACTCCCCTCACAGGGGTTCTTTTCGCCTTTCCCTCACGGTACTGGTTCACTATCGGTCAGTTGGGAGTATTTAGCCTTAGATGATGGTCCACCTATATTCAGTCAAAGTTTCACGTGCTCCGACCTACTCGATTTCACTTAAAAGGGATTTTCATGTACGGGACTATCACCCTGTATCGTGGCACTTTCCAGAGCCTTCCATTAACACCAATTAAGCTTAAGGGCTGTTCCGATTTCGCTCGCCGCTACTTTCGGAATCTCGGTTGATTTCTTTTCCTACGGGTACTTAGATGTTTCAGTTCTCCGCGTTCGCCTCGTTAACCTATGTATTCAGTTAACGATACCTGCAAGCAGGTGGGTTTCCCCATTCGGAAATCCTAGTCTCAAGTGCTTTTTACTAGCTTGACTAGGCTTATCGCAAGTTAATACGTCCTTCATCGCCTCCAACTGCCAAGGCATCCACCGTGTACGCTTAGTCACTTAACCATACAACCCAAACGGGTCTTTGTTTCGTGACAGTTTAACTTCGCCAGAAGTTAATATTGAATACTAAAGTAGATACCAATCAACAAACGTAAACGTTCATTAAATGGCACTGAATGATACTGCTATCATTCTTTTTTACTTTTGAAAACTCTGTACAAATACACTGTATTTATACGAATTTTATTATCAGCTTTTCCAAATTTTTAAAGAGCATATTAATTAGTTATCCCAAAGGGACACGCACTAATTAACAATCATCTGTGTGGACACTACGAACAAATAAGTTCTAAATCGTATAAGGAGGTGATCCAGCCCCAGGTTCCCCTAGGGCTACCTTGTTACGACTTCACCCCAGTCATGAATCACTCCGTGGTAAACGTCCTCCCGAGGGTTAGACTATCTACTT
>NZ_JACJEE010000060.1:0-8010 GCF_014163915.1 Pseudoalteromonas sp. SR41-8 | reverse complement strand
CAAGTTCTTTTTCGCCAGCAAAGCTTCCTGCTGGTAATGATTCCATTAAATCATACAATCTATCAGCATCGAGTGACGAGATGATCAGTTCAGGCTTTTTATTCATCTTAATATCCTTAATTATGTCTTATAAATAAAATTAACTCTGAGTATGGTTTGCTACGCAGTTTAGACACTGCAATACGCTGGAGTCATTTTATTTGCTACTTTATCGTTGCTCTTAAAGCTAAAAACCCAGCCGAAGCTGGGTTTTATTTTGGCTAGATAGGGATTATTAAACTTCTATATATGCTATTGTAATATAATAAAAATGTTATTCTTTGTTATCTTTTTTCCAATCACCTGCGCTTTTGATACATACACCAATCCAATCTGTTAATGCTGGTATCCCAACCTGAGGATTTTTCTCCCAGTTATTATACCAATGCTCAATTCTATCTGAGCAGGCGATACTAATATCTTTATTAATTTCGAATAACGCCTTCAAACTTTTTTCGGTATCGATAAAATTACTTGGGTTAATTGGAGTATTCAGATCAGCCTGATTTTTGAAAATGCTTTCTAATGACTTTAAAGCTGTATCATATATGGAATATTGTTTTTCAATGATTTCCAAAATAGGAATGTATGCGACTAATTTCATTGGAGAAGGGAGTGATTGTGGTCTTGGCTTGCCTAAACTCATCATTAAAGGATCAATATCAGCAATTACCAATGCCTGCTCTTTGGCCAGAGCATCACTCTTATACCCATAATAAATCCCCTTAGACCAGCCATTATATGGTGTTATCGATTTGGATTTTCCTTCAATCCAACTATCAAGACCAATAAAGCAACTGCCCCCAGTGGAATATGGAGGTGCGACAGCATTACAAAAAATAGTACTACAGCCATTAGCTAACATTGCTCCTTGTCCATATATCCAATAATCTTGCTTCCTTGAGGTCATTGCTGGGATAGCGATAATACTTCTTCTATTTAACTCTCCTATATTACGTACTTTCGCATTCCCTCCATCCGAACCTGCTCCAGATAAGTATTGAGTTAAACTATCAAGATCGCCTCTTATTATATCGAATTCACTTCTTGTTAAAATTTTCCCGAATTTTTGCGATAAAGTTTTATACTCTGAGGCTAAATTAATAGAGTTAGCTGGGTTAGTGAGTAGAAATAATTCAGCACAAATCACTTCCTGTACAAAATTTAAGACCCTAAGATGCTTCGTTTGGTATAAGCTATTTATATCTTCTACGCCAAGTTTAGGGTTGTTTTGGTTTAGGGCTTTTTTTATTTTATTTAATTGGGTAATTAAAGTTGTATCTTCGCTTAATAATTTTAATTCTTCTTCTAATTGAGACTCTAAAGAATCGCAAGTACTTAAAACTTCCCTTTCAAATTTCTTTAGAGTAAATAACGGTGTTAGTGCATCTTGATATGGGTATATCAATTCATTGGCTGCCGCAGAGGCATATTTTTTAGCCCTGTTTAAACAAATAACTTCATCTTTTCCATTATATGCATATGGGATTAATAAGCTCATGATAGCTTGATAAGGTTTAGATGAATCTAAATAACTTTTGCTAATTGCCTTATTTGTATTCTTATATTGACCGGATAAACGATAAGTTCCCGCTAATATTGAAACTTTTTTATCTTTTAGCTTCTCCTTTAACCACAAGATAGTTTCAGGTTGAACTGAATATTCAGGGAGTACCAGAAATTCAACTCCGAGTTTATCGCAGGCAGCTAGTGTTTGACTCAATATCTCTTGCCTCCTATATTCTTGATATCGATACTCTTGTAACTGCTTTTCATATTTAATCTTTAGCCGACTGCTTTCTTCAGTGTTATTCGGGTTTCTTTTAGGTTCAACAGGAAAGTCATAGCCATTACCGAATTCACCAATTAATTCAAATTGTAAAAGCGCTGCTCTTATATGTGAGGGCGATTTGTTTTCTTTCCTTTTATCCCAAGCTCTGCTGTGCAACCTATTTTGAATATCATCAAATTCAGGTATGTTGAAATGCTTTATTGAATTATCTTTGCTATCAACTATTCTTTCATTGTTTTTAATAGCTTCGTTTACTTCAGGTGAAGTAACCTCTTCAGGTGAAGTAGCATCTTTATGTAACGTTGATTGAGCACCTTTTTTATTAAGCAAAAAAGGGAGACTAATCGCGTTTAATATCTGACCAAATCTTTTACCACATGTAGATATATATATAGGTTTTTGATTTTTATCTCTACTTTCTGTCCAGTAGCTTAATAACTCAGTGTCTACTATTTCGGTATAAGCTTGATTATCTCTAGCGGTAGAAGCTGCAATATCTAATTGCCATTTTTTAAGTACCCAGCGACCATTAAATTCACCAGTGCTAGATTTATAATCAAAGTGCTTTTGAACAACCTCGCGAACGTTGACATTTGAAAAGTCATCAATTGCTCGCAAGGCATTTATTAAGTCTTTAATTGAAGGGGGAGTATCAGGCAACGAATACTCTAATGGCCATGAAAAATCTCTAGTCCCTTTATATAAAACAAATTTAAATGCCGAAAAATAGCTTTCTAGCGTTTCAGTTTTTTCTGTTTTATTTTTATTTGAAGGTAATATTATTTTTTTCTTTATTAACGCGAGTAAAAGCCATCCCGCAAGCGTTATTTTACTGAATGCATTTTGCGTGGCTTTGTCATTCAATAAACTCAAATAGTGCTCACCTAATTTTTCAACACATCCAGAGTTTTCGTCTCTTACAAAAATCAATTCCTCCAAGCCTAATGAATTAACGTCGTGATTTTTAAATAGCTCATAAAATTGAGAGCATAATTCAATATTTTTAAATGTGTTAGTATCGCTTGGGCTTTGAACTTCAGCTTCAAAAACCATAGCCTTAAGCCAAGAATGAATTAAGCTATATTTACAGCCTAGTAATATTGACTTTTTATACGGTTTGAGGTTTTTCTTTTGGAAGTCTGCTGAGTTAAATGTTTTTTCAAAGCTATCATGTAATGTTTGCCAGAACTCGCATGACTTTCTTAGTTTAGGTGATAGAGTAGCATTTTCTTTTAAATTAACTTTTCTCAAATAGTCAAACCAATTTAAAGGAATGCGATTTAAAAGGGATGTAATAGCACTAATATACAGATTTGGTAGGTCTACAAGGACATGATTGTTACTACTCAACCTTATTCTCATGAGTTGAGTTTCCATTTCAGAAACGTAACCATATGCGTATTCCTCTGTGGGGTTACTATTACTTGGAAAAGCCCTCAATAACGTCAAAGTACGCAGGATTGTTTTAGGTATATCTCGTTCATTTTTGAAAGGACTTGGCATAGATTGGTGCACAGAACCATTCAACTTCTTCAAAGAATTTTTTAATAATCTCAGCTGAGGTGTCTCAGTGTGACAGCACTCAGTATTGGTAAAAAGGGTATAATCATCTAAATCCTGGATAAAGCCTAAGATATCAGTTAACGCTACACCTACTTGCCAAATATGGCTATTATGTTTTGGGATGGATATCGCTCTTAGCCCTCTTGAGCCATCTCGAATAAATGCTTGAGCATAAGATATGTCTTGTCGTAAGGCTGCTAAAATGCAAATTTCATTTTTATCATCAATTGATAAATTATGTGGTGCAATCGACATTGAAAGATTTGACCAATTAGGTACTCTATAAAAATCAACTCCGCCTTTTTCTTTTTTAGTACATTTTAGAATTGCTTCAAATGTATCAGCTGTCCACTTTAACAATTTTGAATCAATAGTTTTTGGTGGCGCAGGAGAGTTATAGTTAATCTTATTACTCTTCTTTAAAGAATGGGAGCTGGCCTTAAAAAGGCTTACATGCTCCCCTCCTACATCATTTAACTTTTCCCATTCCGTTGTTGAATTTTGCTCATTGTCAGACACGAAAATATCATCATCTGTATTTTCAGCGTCAATACTTATTTTTAGTAACTGGCTAATTTCAAAAGGCTTATCTTCTAATGACTCTATTGGTGAAGAAAATCCATAAATAGTTTTTTCATCAATAGTCGGTAATGGAGGAATAAGTGTGTAATCATTACTATTAAAATCTTTACTGACGACAATGTCCCATCTATGACTTAAAAGATTTAAAACATTATCTTTGGTTGCAGTATTACAAATAAAATTAAGTGCTTTAACCTTTAAATTTGTAATCGATTCATCATTAACATTGTTAAATGTATTATTTTTACTTGCTATTAATAAATTGAAAAAGATAAAAGAGTTGGGCGTTATTTCTTCTTTTGATTCTCCCTCCCTTAAGAAATGTACTTCATGTTCTAATGAATTTAATACATCAATCGAGTTATCGTCACCTTTAAAACCTAGTTTAAAGTAGATGATTTGCAATAAAATACATAAGCGTCTTAATTTACTTTCTGAAGTAATTTCATAAGTTAAAGTATCACTCTTTTTTAGAGAACATTCTGTTAAGTTGGTTCTAATTAGGCTCTTTGTTAAGTTGATATTCTGAGATTCAAAAGCTCCATACTTAAAGGGTTCACCTGTGTTTTGTGCAGGTAAACTTACTCTAGCATGCCAAAGTAAATTAATTTTTTTCTGCCAATAAGTGCGGTTTAATTGGGATATGCTAACCCCACCTCCAGTTAACTTATGACCAATATTCTCTGATAAAAGGTCTAGTAATCCTTCAGAAAATATACATTTTGATATTGCTGTTCTTACAGTAGATTTTATTTTTATTTGCTCTTCTGATAGCTCATCATTGACCCACGTATTTTTTTCAATAAGTAAATCAAGACCATCGAAAGCAAGCAGTAAAGGGTCTTCCCAAGGACTTTGTTCTGGGTTAATTGATGGTTCTAAATTTGCGGTAGCCTTTTCCCATACATCGAAATAAGATGAAATAAGATTATTTACATCTGTAATTTTTTCATTTGAATCTAAATTTTGTTTAATACAATAAAACCAAATCCATTTTGTAAGTTTACTTAGATCAGAAAAACGAAGTTGATCAGCACTAGCGGCTAATGCAATCTTCTTTTTCAGTACTTCAGAAGTATCAGAATATAATTGACGATTATTTAATAAGCCTAAAGCTTGATATCTTTCAATTTTTTCATAAAATTCGATATCCTCAGGTTCAATTATATCCACATTACCTTCAGGGCCAGAAGCAGATAAAGCCTTACCTTTTGTTAAGTAATTTTTGAAATCTTCCGGGGACATTGGCATGGGTTGTTCTTTAGAAATAACTTCTAGTTCTAGTTTTTTAATCGCATCTTCGACAACTGAGCGCAATCTAGATAATAAAGTTGCGTCTTCAGCAATAAGTACCATGTCATCAACATATCTAGAGTACCAAGCAGGTGTGTAGTCCGATACTTTGTCCTTATTACTTTCAATAAATTTTCTAGCAGCAGAATCTACTGAAAATAATACTAAGTTTGCTAAAAAAGCAGATAGGTCGGGTCCTTGAGGAATACCAACCATAAGATCTGAGCGTTCTCTATTCCCTGTTTCAGGATTAAATTTGTCATAGCCAAAACTTTGCTCTAAGAGCCAATCAATGACTTCATCTCTTTTTTCTACCCCACTAGTTGTGAATAAAGATAAGCATTCATTGTCAAAGTCAGTTGGTAAGCATGCTCTTAAAGCATCTTTTATAACAAATCGTTTTAACCGATCGTAATATCGTTTTAAATCTAATCTAACCATATGAACTTGCGTCATTTTGCTTGCCGCAAGATTGATCGAGCTAGTGAATTCTTGCCAACAGTCGAAGTATGGTCTAAACATTCCTGAGCTTGAAGGTTTTTCACGACCCTCAAGCACTTCCATATCAATTTGGTAAGCAAAACTGAGAGTATAAAGGTGTTTACTAATACCTCCTTCACCAGTAGTTTCAGTGTTAGAACCTTCTCTAAAATACCTAGTGACAGGAATCCTCCAACTAAACTTATCAGATGGTGAGTCATACCTTTCTGTAATTAACTCACTCATTACATATTGATGAGAAATTAAATCTTCGGGACAATGAAGTGACATCACTCGGGCTTCTGTACCGCCTAAAGTCCTAGACATATAGACGGTATTTAATGGTTCTATGGGCCTAAGGTCATCTTTCAGAGCGCCAAAGCGATCGATAATTATAAGTTGAATAGCGGTGGTGCACATTTCGATACGTCGCCATTCAGCTGTATTATCAGGGAAGGCGCCACCTCTAGCATGGGAAGATTTTGCTAGTGCCATTGACAAGTTTAATCTTTCACTTTCGGTGGTTACAAAGGAAATTTCTTTCTCTTGCGACGTAGGTAGTCCTGGAGCGTTATTGTTTTGTAAAAATTGAAACCAATCACTATTACCGCAGGTAGATTGAAATGACGTTAATATTTCATTTGCATCATGGCTACTTTTTCTAAATATGGAAAACCATTGTTTAGATGCCCTTACTCTTTGAGAATATGAAATATCTTTCCAATAAGCCTTATCCAAAATTAAAGATGTTGGAGCATTTAACTCATTTGCTAAAAATATCGCAGGTAAAGGATATTTTATAGCTTCTAATTTTGCCTTTGCCTCTTCTTGGCTCGAGATGTTTTGCAAATAAGAATCTGGGTCAACTTTATCTTCAACTGTTGAATGTAAAACTTTGAGATCAAGATCTCCACTTTCACTATTTTTATACAGCTTTATAATTGCATTAGCAGTTGCGGTAATTCCGGCGGGATCATTATCAAAAAATAAAACAACTTCTAAGAGCTTGTTTTTTCTTCGTTGCTCTTTCGCTAAGTTGCATATGATCTGACATTGGTTATCAGAGAGGTTAGCGCCAAGGATTGATACAGCATTAAATCCTAAAGAGTACAAACGAACAGCGTCAAACAACCCTTCACAGATATAGAGCTGTTCTACCTTTTTCTTACTTTTTTTTAATCGGATAAAAGATAGCTCTGAAAGATAAAGAAGATCCGATTTATTTAAGTTTTTACTAAATAAATACTTAGGTCCATTATCCTGTGAAGATGTAGATCTAGCTGAGAATCCCTTTAATTCGCCACCTTCTGTTCTAATGGGAAATATTAATCTATCATTTCTAAAGCTATCGTAGTGGTAATGATTTAATGCAAGGGTATTACTTTTAGCTTGTTTTACATTTTCTGTATTTTTTTTTATTAAGCCAGCTTTTTCAAACTGATCAAAGACCTCTATTTTCTCTGGTTCACTCAGATTCAAAGCATATAAATGTTTTACTAAAGAGTATTGCCCTTTTATACAAATATTGAGCTCTTTTATGTTTTCTTCTTTGTAGCCTCGGCTATCTAGATAATTTATTAATACTGATTTATTTTGATGTTCTTGGAATTGTTGTAAAGCATACTCGAAAACATTAAATGAGATACTCTCCAGTAATGATGTATTAGGATGTTTTTTTGCTTTAAAGTCATTCGTAATATTTACATTATATTCTTTAGCAAGCCAATAAACGGCGTCTTTGAATTCAAGGTTGTTAACTTCTTTTACAAGATCAAATAAATTTCCGTGAGCACCACAAGAAAAACAATGATATTGGGCTGAACCATCAGTATTATTGTCAAATAGCTCCATTGATGGCCTTGTATCATCATGAAACTGACAAATAGCTTTAACTCTATTACTTTTATTTTCTGTTTCTATTCCAAGTCGTAAACATAAGTCTTCTAGGGATACTTTACGCAGTAATTCAGCAGTGGCTTCTTTGAAATTCATGAAAATCCCTTTTTATTTTAAATTATTGAAGCTAGATATTTTCTATAGTACGACAATTCTTCATAATTATTACAATTAATTTTATGGGGTGACTATATCTCTTTAGGCAATTTGTAAACGTTTGAATACCTTATATCTAATAACACAAAACCCAGCTTTCACTGGGTTTTTAATAACATAAATATTATCGATGTAACTCACCGGCTCGTTCTGGCTGATAAGTGATTGCTTTTATTTTTACTTTTATGAGACCGCCACTTGGTTTTGGC
>NZ_JACJEE010000005.1:162375-173869 GCF_014163915.1 Pseudoalteromonas sp. SR41-8 | reverse complement strand
GCCTTTAGCCTTTAGCCTTTAGCCTTTAGCCTAAAACGCGTAGCTGTAACCCATTTGGATTGTGCGTGGTTTACCTGGTTGAATACCACCGTTTGCGCGGTTAGCGATGTAAGTGTTATCAAACAAGTTATCAACCGTTAGATATACTTTTTGATTGTCATCAATTAAATATTTAGCGGCTAAATCCCACACAACACGGCTGTCGATTGCATTCAAGCCGTCAGCACTTAAATCAGCATGTGCGTCAGATACATAACGCACTTGCGTATCAAATACAAAGCTTGAAAGCACGGCACCAAATGAAAGAGCGATTTGATTCTCTGGAACGTAAGGCATTGCGTCGCCTTTATTTACTTGCCCCCAGATATCTGATGAAAAATCATTTTTAAACTGTGAATCCGTATAAGTGTAAGTTAAGCGTACAGGGAATGTTGCGCTATTAGTTTCGAAAATACGACCTGCAGAGAACTCAAAGCCCGATACTTCTACTTCGCCGTAGTTGTATTGGTCGCCAATGTTCTCATCACTACAGCCTACAGATGCAGTACAATTTCCATGCATATTGCTGTAATCAGAGAAGAATGCAATGATTTCACCATTAAAACCAGCAACGTTATAACGGCCACCAAACTCAATGTTTACGCTTTCCTCTTCTTCTTGGTCAGCATTACCTGGTGCAGCAGGAGCGTAACCTTGCTGAATACCTGCAAGTAGCGTTAGGCTGTCGCTTACGGTGTAAGTTGCACCCAGTGATGGCACTAAGATTTGTGTATCGTTTGAAACGTCTTTAGTTAAGCCATTTTCACGTTTAGGATCAGACTTTGACCACTCTACGCGGGTAATTGTGATGTCTTCATAACGAAGGCCTGCATTAATCACTAATGCATCGATTGACCACTGGTCTTGAATGAATAACGTTGTTGCTTTTGCACTATCTACACGATTGCTGTCAGAACCAGGAACGCCCTGAGACGTTAAGGTCATACTTAAATCTTGATTAAGTGTGTATTTGTCTTCCCACTGAAAACGATCCATTTCGTCTTCGTGGTAGCGCACGCCAACAGTCACATAGTGATCGCCCGCAGGAATGTGCAACTCTGATTGCACACCTTTGGCTTGGTAGTCGCGGTTATTTGCTTTAATACCAATGCCTTCAATACCTTCAGCTGTTGGTGCCGCTTCAAATTCACTGTACTGTGCTAAATAGCTTTCACTTACTTTGCTCGCTTTGTACCAATTACGATGAAAATCATTGAGATAAGCTGTCGCTAATAACTCATAACCATCACCAAAACGATAAGCATAATTTAATTGGTATGCATTATGTTGCGTGTTCATTTGGTCTTTTTGTGATGCGGCATAACGACGGTTTGGTGACGCTTTATAATCTTCTTCTGTTAAACCCATGTAAGTCTCATCAGATTGTTCATCAGAGTACTTAATTTTCATCTCTAGGTTATGCGCGTTGTTTTCACCAAACTTATAACCAAATTTAAGTAGAACGTCGTTCTTTTCAAAGCCTGTGTTGTCGCTACCTACAGGTAATTCTTTAAAGCCATCTGCGCCATAGCTGAAAACTTCAATAAGGCCGGCTGCATTGTTTTTTTCTTTACCGAAGTAAGCATGGCCCTTATAAAAACCATCGCTACCGAGTTCGGCGTTTACTAAACCCGTTGAACCTTCGGTCGGTAAGCTGCGCGAAAGTAAGTTTAAAACACCACCGGTAGTGCGTGGGCCATACTTAACAGAGGCTGCGCCTTTTAATACTTCAATAGACTCCATACGGCCCATAGTAGGGAAGTAGTAAGCCGATGGCGCTGAGTAAGGAGCGGGTGCTACGAGAACGCCATCTTCCATTACAGATATTTTATCGTTACGGCCAGTGCCTGTTCCGCGCATACCAATGTTAGGGCGCAGGCCATAACCATCTTCTTCTTGCACGTAAACACCTGGTACAGATGCTAAAACACGAGAAATATCGGTAAATTCGAATTTTTGTAATTGTTCGTCTGAGATAAATGTAGCAGAACCCGGAATATCGTTAATTGCGGCTTGCGAGCCAATAACGGTAATTTGCTCAAAGTTCTTTTTTTTATTTGTTGCATCATTTGCAACGGCATTAGCGCTTAATGATAAAGCAATAGCCATCGAAAGTGTTGAAACAATAAGCTTAGGAGGCATTATAGATCCTGTATGTGTCTAATTTTAACTGGCGCAATTTAAACATGTAAAATAATACGAATCAATCCTATTTGTAACAATTCCGATCGTTAAGTAAGTTTTTGAATATAAATATGAAAACATATTGTTGTTAATATTGTATTACTATACCGTTGCGATAATCTAAATTATCAAAAGATAACTAAAGGCGGCTTTTTGTTAGCTATTAAGTCAAGCGTAATGCAATAAACTCGGCAAGTTTATCTACCGCATGCTCGGCTTGTTCTGCATGCTTTGTTAAGCTAATACCTATTTTACCTAGGCTCGGTAAAATAGCGGTGTTTAACTCATAATTAAGTTCATTAGGCACTGTGCTTCTAGCCAAAACGGTGATCCCTAATCCTTCTTTTAAAGCCGCAGTAAGGCCTGTTAAATCAGCGTTACTATAACTTATGCGGTACTTAATACCCGCAAGTTGCAATGCCTCGATGGCGCGGCGTCGATAAATACAACCTTCCGGTGCAGTCACAAGCGTAACAACGTCATTTTGTGCTATTGATAAATCACCAACCCAGACCAGTTGGTCTTGCATAAAAACAGGGAATTTTTCAGAGTTTAAATCTTCATTTAACGCCAGTACTAAATCAAACTGGTCTTCTCGTGAAACCGACAGTAAATGCTTACTTAAACGCGATTTAACCTCTAACGACACTTCAGGGTAAAGTGCCACAAAGTCACCGATAATAGCGGGTAAGATCCGAGCTGCAAATTCGCTGGGTATTCCCAAACGTACCTTACCGGTCACATTCTCTTTAGTAAATAATTGCAAAATGGTGTCGTTTTGCAGCAGCATTTGCTTTGCCATCGGCAGCAGCAGTTCACCGTATTGATTGAGCACTTGGCGCTGACCTTGTTTTTTAAATAGCTTATGGCCGAGCATTTCTTCTAACCGCTTTATTTGTAAACTTACAGCGGGTTGCGATAAGCCAAGTAAATCGCCTGCTTTAGCAAAACCTGCTACTTCAACCACAGTAACTAACGTGCGTAAGCTGTCTGTTGAGATATTTTTCATATTAAAAATTACAATTTATGGGGGTAGATTGATAAGTATTATTTATCAATTGATTAATAATTACAATTTGTTGTTGCTAGACTTGCACAATATACTTTTGCCATTAAAGATTGATAGGTGTCGATAATGACTTTTAGCCCGATAATGTTTGCTCGTCATAGCCAGATTGAAGCAGCTGATAGCAATATGCTACAGGTCAATACAAACACCGTAGTGATCGATTTTAGCGGTACTGAAGCAATCCCGTTTTTAACCACTATATTAGGGTTAGATTTAAACAAACTAACCGCCAGTGGTTTAGGTGTGAAAGGCACCTTAGATGGCGACCTAAATAGCAATTATAGCTTTGCGTTATATTACTTTAGTGCAACAGCGTTTAGATTCGTGTTGCTCACAGATGCAGCGGCTCAATTACAAGCACTGATCAGTGAACAGCAACTGCGCTACGATATTGAGTTTGTTACACGCACTGATTTAGCGACCTTAACTTTATCTGGTGAGCAAGCATTTGACGCCTTAGTCGAAGCATTTAAACTCACCCCTGGACTGCGCTTGTCAGACACTAACTGCTGTTATGGTACGCAAAGTGGTGAGGTATTTATTACCGCTATTGATAAACAATCAATACAGTATTTTCAGCTGGTGGCCAAAGCGCCAGAGCTGACTAAATGGCAAATATATTTACAGCAACGCGGTTTTGATATGTCACTACCAGACGTTGCTTGAACATAAATAGATAAGCTGGCTAGCGTATTTTTTAGTTGCCAGCTTTTTGTAATTTATTTGTAAGAACAAATCGCAATTTGGGTGTTAGGTGCATTACAACTTATGTATAATCGCCGCCCATGTTATTCCCCCTCATTAAATTGAGGCCACGCCCAATCTTGGGTTAATTATAAAGTGAAGGAATATTATGACTTCTAAAACAGTTTTACATGCAAAACACCTAGAATCAAAAGCAAAAATGGTTGATTTTCATGGCTGGGAAATGCCAATCAACTATGGTTCGCAAATCGAAGAGCACAACGCAGTGCGCACCGATGCAGGCATGTTTGACGTTTCACACATGACTATTGTTGATGTCAAAGGCGAGCAAGCACAAGCATTCCTTCGTAAACTAGTCGCTAACGATGTTGCTAAATTAACCGTTCCTGGTAAAGCGCTTTACACTGGCATGCTGAATGAGCAAGGTGGCGTAATTGACGACCTTATCATTTACTTCTTCTCAAATACTGATTATCGCTTAGTGGTTAATTCTGCAACTCGTGAAAAAGATTTAGCGCACATGGCTAAAGTTTCAGCTGATTTTGCCGTTGCAGTAACAGAGCGCCCAGAGTTTGCCATGATTGCAGTACAAGGCCCTAATGCTAAAGCAAAAACTGCTACTATCTTAACGGCTGATCAACAAGCAGCTGTTGCAGATATGAAGCCGTTTTTTGGTGTGCAAACTGGTGATTTATTTATTGCTACAACAGGCTATACTGGCGAAGACGGTTACGAAATTGTTGTACCGAACGAGCAAGCTGCGGATCTTTGGCAACAACTGCTAGATGCTGGTGTTGCGCCTGCGGGCCTTGGCGCACGTGACACACTGCGTTTAGAAGCGGGTATGAACCTTTACGGCCTAGATATGGACGAGAGCGTATCACCACTTGCTGCTAACATGGCGTGGACCATTGCATGGGAACCTGAAGATCGTGACTTTATCGGTCGTGACGTACTAGTACAGCAACGCGCTGACAAAAGCACTGATAAACTTGTTGGCCTAGTACTGGAAGAAAAAGGCGTATTGCGTAGTGGTTCTAAAGTAATTGTTGATGGTGGCGAAGGCGTCATTACCTCTGGTACTTTCTCACCTACACTTGGTTTTAGTGTTGCCCTTGCACGTGTACCACGTTCAACTGGCGAAACTGCTCAAGTAGAAATGCGTAAAAAATTAGTTAACGTAAAAGTAGTTAAACCAAGCTTTGTACGTAACGGTAAGTCTGTACTTTAAGTATCAATTAAAAGATTTGGTGTTATCACCCAATATAAACCAAAGGATGAATAAAATGAGCAATATCCCTAGCGAGTTAAAGTATGCCTCTTCACACGAGTGGGTTCGCAACGAAGGTGACGGTACTTTCACTGTAGGTATTTCTGAGCACGCACAAGAACTACTTGGCGACATGGTATTTGTTGAATTACCAGAAGTAGGCGATGAAGTAGATGCAGGCGAAGACTGTGCAGTAGCGGAGTCAGTAAAAGCGGCATCAGACATCTATGCACCAATCAGCGGTGAAATCGTTGCAATCAACGAAGACCTTGAAGATGCACCTGAAACAGTTAACAACGACGCTTACGGCGACGGTTGGTTATTCCGCATTAAAGCATCTGACGAGTCTGAGCTAGAAAACTTGCTTGACGCTGAAGGCTATGCAAACACCATCGACGAAGACTAATAATTAGTTTATCGCCGTACTAAAAGCCCCATTATACCTAACATAATTGGGGCTTTTATGATTTTACTGCTTACTTTCCATACACTGTAAGTTATTAAATCAAAAGCTTTTAAGTTATTACTGGTCACCCATTAGTAATAACCATTTATTTTTTGGATCATAGGAATCTGGACAAATGTCAAACGCCAAATCTCTTGAACAATTAGAGCAAACGCAAGATTTTATTCGCCGCCATATTGGGCCAAGCCCAGCACAAGTAAGCGATATGCTAAGTGCTCTTGGAGTATCGAGTGTTGAAGAGCTGATCGGTCAAACTGTACCTGCAAGCATCCGCTTAGAGCAAGGCCTAACAGTGGGCGAAAGCCGCACTGAAGTTGAAACACTAAGCTACTTAAAATCAGTAGCAAGCAAAAATAAAGTGTTTAAATCTTACATCGGTCAAGGCTACCACCCAACTCATGTACCACACGTGATTTTACGTAACGTGCTTGAGAACCCAGGCTGGTATACAGCGTACACTCCATACCAACCAGAGATTGCTCAGGGGCGTTTAGAGTCATTACTTAATTTCCAAACTATGACCTTAGACCTTACCGGTCTTGATTTAGCAAGTGCATCATTACTTGATGAATCAACTGCGGCTGCCGAGGCCATGGGCCTTGCAAAGCGTGTATCTAAAGCTAAAAAAGCCAACATCTTCTTCATCGCTGATGACGTACACACACAAACTATTGACGTTGTGGCAACCCGTGCCGACCAATTTGGTTTTGAAGTTGTTGTAGGTCCTGCTGCTGACGCTGTAAATCACGAAATTTTTGGTGCGTTATTTCAATACCCATCAACATCAGGTGAAGTAGTCGATATCACAGATTTAATCGCTGGCGTACAAAGCAAAAAAGCGATTGCCTGTGTTGCTGCTGACATCATGAGCTTATTATTATTAAAAGCACCAGGTAAACTTGGCGCAGACGTAGTACTTGGTTCTGCCCAGCGTTTTGGTGTACCAATGGGTTACGGCGGTCCTCACGCTGCATTTTTCGCAACACGTGATGCATACAAACGTTCATTACCAGGTCGTATCATTGGTGTGTCTAAAGACCGTTTGGGTAACGATGCACTACGTATGGCAATGCAAACCCGCGAGCAACACATTCGCCGCGACAAAGCCAACTCAAACATTTGTACAGCGCAAGTATTGCTAGCTAACATGGCTGCGTTTTATGCGGTGTACCATGGCCCACAAGGCTTAAAAACTATTGCACAGCGTATTCATCGCTTTGCTGATATTTTAGCCGCAGGCCTTAAAGCTAAAGGTGTAAACCTTAAGCACAGCACCTGGTTTGATACCCTAACAGTTGTTAGCGATAACAAAGAAGACGTAACAGCACGTGCTGTAGCAAACGGCGTAAACTTTGCTACTAACCATGATGGCGAATACTCAATCTCAGTATCTGAGACCACAACGCGCGCAGACGTAGCACAGTTGTTCGATATCATTCTTGGCGAAGACCACGGCTTAAGTGTTGATGCAATCGCAGCAGACATCGAAGCAAACGGTAGCGATTCAATCCCTGCAAACCTTGAACGCGATGATGAAATCTTAACGCACCCTAACTTCAATTCGTATCACAGCGAAACTGAAATGCTGCGTTATATCAAACGTCTTGAAAACAAAGATTTAGCACTTAACCACTCAATGATCTCGTTAGGTTCATGTACTATGAAACTAAACGCGACCGCAGAGATGATCCCAATCACTTGGCCTGAGTTTGCTAATCTTCACCCATTCTGCCCGCTAGACCAAGCAGAAGGTTACCAAATCATGATGGGCGAACTACATGATTGGTTAGTTAACATCACCGGTTACGACGCCGTTTCATTACAGCCAAACTCTGGCGCACAAGGTGAATACGCAGGCTTAATCGCGATTCGTAAATACCACGAGTCTCGTGGCGATGCGCACCGTAATATTTGTTTGATCCCAAGTTCAGCGCACGGTACTAACCCAGCGTCTGCACAAATGGCGAGCATGAAAATTGTAGTTGTTGATTGTGACAAAAACGGTAATGTAGATATGGCAGACCTTAAAGCGAAAGCTGAAGAAGTCGCAGAAAACCTATCGTGTATCATGATCACATACCCGTCTACGCACGGTGTATACGAAGAAACAATTCGTGAAATTTGTGACATCATTCATCAACACGGCGGCCAAGTTTACATGGACGGCGCGAACATGAATGCACAAGTAGGTGTAACAAGCCCAGGCTTTATCGGTTCAGACGTATCGCACTTAAACTTGCATAAAACGTTCTGTATCCCACATGGCGGCGGTGGCCCAGGTGTTGGCCCAATCGGTGTTAAATCACACCTAGCGCCATTTATGCCTAACCACAGCGTAATTAACGTACCTGGTACGAGTATCGGCAACGGAGCAGTATCAGCAGCGCCATACGGCTCAGCAGCTATTTTACCTATCTCATGGGCTTACATCACCATGATGGGTAGCGAAGGCCTTAAACAAGCCACTGAAATGGCAATTGTAAGTGCAAACTACTTAACTCACGAGTTAAGCGCGCACTTCCCAATTTTATACCGTGGTCGCAACAACCGTGTTGCTCACGAATGTATTGTTGACTTACGCCCACTTAAAGAGCTTTCAGGCATCACTGAAATGGACGTGGCTAAGCGCTTACAAGATTACGGCTTCCATTCACCAACTATGTCGTTCCCAGTAGCGGGCACCTTGATGATTGAGCCTACTGAGTCTGAGTCTAAAGTTGAGATCGACCGCTTCATCGAAGCTATGGTGTCAATCAAAGGCGAAATCGACAAAGTGATCTCTGGCGAATGGTCTATCGAAAACAACCCACTTGTGTTTGCACCGCATACACAAGGCGACGTACTTGGTAACGAGTGGGACAGAGCATACGACCGCTTCTACGCTGCGTTCCCAGTACCAGCAGTGGCTAAAAACAAATTCTGGCCTACAGTAACGCGTATCGATGACGTTTACGGCGACCGTAATCTAGTGTGTTCATGCCCAGCGGTAGAGACATACCGTGACTAATAATTTTTTGCAGGTTGCGAATAAAGAATGCAACTATCGGAATTAAGTTTGCAACTCGAATAAAGTCTGCAACCGATAGTTGAATTTTGAGGTCAGTAAAATGCAAAAGCGAACCAGAAATGGTTCGCTTTTTTGATATATATTAATGTAGTTAATGTTTAGGCTACCACCCTTAAAAGCTGTTGGTCATTTCGAAACATGATACAACATCGAGCTACCGATGATAGTTCAGCGTTTGGTAATGTCATATTTCTGATATTTACGCAATGCGTTCTGACTTTTTCTTTAGCAACAGGATTACCGCCGTTTCTGCACCTTGCTTTGTACTTGAAGTATTCGTCTATTTCTTTTGATACATCCAGCCAAATTTTCCTTCTTGCTTCAGCAAGGTCGTTATGTTCGTTAAGTTTCAGACGCTTGATTGTTTCCTGAACTCTCATTGCTTCCCATTCAGTGGTACCAGGTGACGGAATTGCTTTTCCTTCTTCATCAAAGGATATTAACGTGTAGTGGTCATTTTTAGGTAAGTCATACTTTCTATGTCCAATTTATCAAAAGGGTATTGACCTCGAATATTATCATTAAAAAACTTCCCCATTGATGTTGAGTAATACAACTCATCCCATACTAAAATTGGGATATTGTAATAACGATAAACGCTTCCTGATTCAAATTTCAGATCAAGGACTTTATTGATTGTTGAATAGCCTATATGCGAAAAAGCATCTGAATTTACAGGGTGCTGTTCAAATAAGGGGAAAGGGGTTTGGTTTTGGACTGACTCCTCAATCCCTTCGCCGATCTTTGTTGCCACATTATCATTGCGTATATAAGAATCGATCAAACCATGTCCTGTATTATCAAATAAAGAAGACATTGAAAAGTTTGATGGTAAGCTCCCGAATAAAACTCTTACAGCTCGCATTATTTCATCTTGATCTAATGTGAGGTGTGATATCAGGTGTGCGTACTCTTCTCCTAAATTACCGCCTAGAGAGCTGGTTGGTGTTGCTATAGAAGCTAAACCAACTAAGGAGTAATCTGACGCGTAATAGCCATCAGTGTATTGATAATTCGAAATAATGTCTTCAAAAAGTGCATTAGTATAGAAATTACCTTGTGAGTGACCAATAAGAATAATACGGTTGCAAGAGTGCATTTGAAACAGCAGCTTTTGATAGGCATTTCTATAATCAGTATCGTTTAACTTTGAATAAGTTACATTTGAAAATACTTCTTCAATTACAGATTCAACATGGGCTATATTTTCCTGAGAAAGAGAGTCGACGGTACCACCGAGTATTGCAGTTATGAGGTGGTACTTATTTGAAAAAGGGGATAAATCGCCATATTTTTGTTTTGCCACTTCATATATTTGCATATGAAGGTCTTCATCTTTGTTATAGCTGCCCGTTGGCTTTCTACCTTTAAGGTAGTTACCTAATTTAGTATCTTGAAAATTATCTAACCAAAACAAATTTTCACGAAAATCATCTTCTGTTGTAAACATACCATTTATATAAAATAATCTTAGTTGATCAATTTGTTTGGTACAGTATCTATCTAGAGGTTGATAACTTGCAGAAGCATAATTCGTGAGAATGAAAGCAAATACTATTAGATATTTAGTCATTTGATTGCTCCTTCTAAGGGGTTACAGTCTTTATCTGCTGCATAATGAAAATCGTCATCCCAAGCAATATAGTCACTAATTTTATTTTGGCTTTTACGGTTTGCGTAGGCTCTGTCTATTGTATTGAAGTACATAAGTTTTGGGTTTCTAAAGTGTGGGTGCTTAGTTTGAAGTTGTCTTGTACACATACTAATATTTATAAAATCTAAAATAATCTGTTTACCAATCTCAGTATCTAAATTTGGTATGCGCCCTTGCTCAATATCAATAACCAGTTGTAATGTTGAAGCGGCACCTAAACTAAAGGTGATGAGCTGTGGAGAATCAAACTTTTCATACACATAGCGCTCATAATCGTCGCGGATACCGTTGTCATTTTGATCAACCCCGTCCAACGTTTTATAGTCATCAGGGTGTTCAGGTGGTAGCTCTGGGGTTAGGTAAAATAAATCTTTAATGCGTTGCCAGCTACTGTGAGGTTTAGGTTCGTTATTCTCATTCCAGTAGCGGGCAAGGTAATAGTCGGGTCCATGTTTTACAAGGTTACCTCCTTGATACACTTTGTTTGCTTGCCACTTTTCTATCACGGTATCTTGCAGCCAAATCCAGCCATCCCAATGGGGCTGGTTTTCTATTGGTTCAATACCTTTAACCCAAAAAGCGGCTATAAATAAGCTGTCTTTGTGAGTAACAACATCACCGGCTACATAAATTGAGCTGGCATTCCATTGTGGGTGGTTTGGTTGAATATCAGCTAAATCTGTATTTTTAGATTGTGAGTTAAGCTTAAAAATATTTGTCGCGTAAGCATGCGAACAAAAAAGTAACCAAGCAATAATGATGAGTTTAGTCATTGCAAATTCCTTTTGATGAAGTTCCATTACTTTTTTAATTAAGTTCACTTTTTAGGTAAATGCAAGGTGGGAGGATTAAATATTTCAAAATCATTAATGAGTTTGAAAAGTAGCAATACTTGGTTTTTGAATACAGAGATCAAGAAAACACAGTCGTCAGCATGATCGGAAGCTTCTTATGGGTGACCACTTTCAGATCTTTGGTGAAAAAGCATGGCGTGAGTGATATTGCTAAGGCAACAGGATTAAATCGTGAAAGCTCGTATA
>NZ_JACJEE010000005.1:82051-162275 GCF_014163915.1 Pseudoalteromonas sp. SR41-8 | reverse complement strand
AACGAAACCCTACTGGTGTGGGGGCGTTCTTAGGGCGATAAGTGAATTTCACCACAGAGGTCAAAGTGGCGCTTCGCGCTGCACCGAGGGTAAATATTGTTGTAGGAGATGGCTTTAGCCACGAATGATTTAACACTAGTGACAGAGTTAATCACCGTAGGCGTTGAGCTTGCTGACACGTGTGGTTTGTAGGTTGGGCGTTAGCCCAAAAAGTGGTATCACCTTGGCTGATGGTTCTTACTGCTAACTTTTGTCGGGATAAATCCGCGACCTACATTAAAAACCTTGTTCAAGGTTTTTTGCCAGATTGCTGGCGGCAACCAAGGGGCGGCTGCCGCCGACCGCCCCTTGGAACCCCACGGCGCCCCGAGCATCACGCTTAATCCTTCAAATAATTAATTGATGTGAACGTAAACGGCGAAGATAGGTCGTCCATGACCGAGTTTCGCCTTACCGCGCATCCATGCGCGATATTACTCATCAATTGCTTATTTTCAGGGCGTGATGACGGGGGAGGGTGTTAACCGTGAGATTGGTGTTTGGTCTTGGCAAGAAGCAAGACCTGACCCTCAGCATTTCTTTATTTGCTCTGACCAAAAAATAGCCGCCATCTTCAGGCACTTGCTCAAAGTAATCTAAATCAAAATACCCAGCATCAGCGAGTAATAACGTATCTTCAAGTGTGTGACTACCTGGTAAAAAGGCTCGCTCAGTTTCAACGTCAGGACGAATATCTATTTCGCAGGGCTGCTCATTAAATAGGTCATAGGTAACATGCAACTCAATTGCGGCAGGACTTATAGCAGTAAAGCGACCAGCAAAAACCTGCGCTAATTCATCATGTAGAGCAAATGAAGAGCCATCTTGCAATAACACTCGCTGTATTCCTCGCTGGGTAAAAAAGGTTTTATCCAGCGTGTTTTCAGTCAATTTAGACATCGCTTGAATAACGAGCTCGCGGACGAGCTCAGTCAAGGCTGGTTTTCGGATTTGATTATGAAAAGGTTTATAACTGATTGTGCAATTAGCCTCGGTTCGCAGGTTCTGATGGATATCTGACAAGTTAGCGTCTTGCAGGCAGGATAGGCTTTTGAATAGAGCTTTGAGTAGAGAAGCGATCGACAGGCAACGGTGTCGAACTTGAAATCCAGAGGCTTTTGCAAGCTCAATGAGGTGTTTTTCTGAGATAAGGGCTTTTAATTGATTTGAAACTTGGTTAATCTGCATGTGAACTCTGTTTTTGGTCATGTTTTTATTGGCATAACTATTTGATCATTAACAGATTTCAAATTCAAGTTTTCTTAAGATCCAACCTATGAAAGTAGCTATGCAATTCTTAATTTAAATATTTTATTGATGTTGTGTATTGGGTACAATTAACTTACAAATAATTAAAAATGTAAAATATTATGGGATTTCTAAAAAGTACAACATTTGTTATTACTATGCTTCTTTTATCGGCGTGCTCTATGATTCAAGAAAAACATGTAGATGGACAGAGCATAAGTAATTCTGAAGGAATAATTGTTACAAATTTAATTTCAAATACAGATGAAGTTGGTAATATATTTGTTCCTCATTTAAAATATATAGCGGTTTACCAAGGAGAAAATAATGATGCAGGTATTTCAAAAAAGGTAGAGTTTACACCTGATAAAAATGGCGATCATAATATATTCAAACTTCCTGTTGGTCACTATAAATGGTGGAAAATTATATTTGGTAACCATTACTTCCTATTAGACAAAAATGAAGGCTTTGAAGTCAAAGAAGATACTGTTACTTACATTGGTGATTTAAAAACTATCATAGACTATGGGTTTATGAGTATCAGCGCTGAAAATAATGTTATTGATAACCAAGCAGAAATCACTCAATTCTTGTTAAAGAACTACCCAAAACTAATGAATGAAAGAGTTTTCGAGAAAAAGTTAACTGTACTGGAATCTATTTAAGCGTAAAATTTTTTCTCGCATAATGTTTTTTTAGGTCAGGCTTTAGCCTTAAAGTATTTTATTTGAATGTGTCGGGATAAATCCGCGACCTACATTAGAAACCTTATTCAAGGTTTTGTCGCGCTGGCGACGGCAGCCAAAGAGGGGCTGCCGCTGACCCCTCTCTGGACACTCTGTAGGAGCTGGCTTTAGCCGCGAATGTTTTCCACCCGAGCATCACGCTATTTCCCTCAAATAATTAATTGATGTGAACGTAAGCGCCGTGTAATCGCCATCCATGGCGAAGTCACGGCTTTCATTTCATCCATGAAATGAAATTACTCATCAATTGCTTATTTTCAGGGCGTGATGACGGGGGAGGGGTGTTAAACGTGAGATTGGTGTTTGGTCTTGGCAAGAAGCAAGACCTGACCCTCTGCATTTTGACCCCTTTGGGTTTCCTTGGGTTTATTCGGCGATATCGAAAGCTGTCGGTAGGTTGAATACATTAATGGTTGAAGATAAAAAGGTTAAATTACAATACGAAAAACTTCGAGATGGTTTGATATCTGAAGTTAAGATTTGACTCTTCGTCATTTCGTTCATTCTAAATCTTTAATATAAATAAAAAACCTACCGCTCGATAGGTTTCAAAAAGGAAATTTAAAATTAGCTATCTTCGATAACAATAGTACAGGCTGCAGGACTTTCACCAGTCATACTTATCACTGCCGTATAACCGTTATGACTCTCATCGTAAATGCCATCATCAGAGTAGTGCTTTTTTGTTTTATCAGCCGCTTTATATGCATCTTTAGAGCTACTATAAGGAGTTCTACTATGCTGTACTTTAAAGTAATTCTCTTTATTTGCTGGTGTTGCGGACATAATTGCCCAACCTGATTGATTATCAGAAATTTCAATGCTTATAGTAATATTTGAACCAGCACCTTTAGCATGAACTCCTGCTTCCCAAAGATCTCCCGGGCTAATTTTGTTGCCACCATCAACATCTCGTAAACTACCATGATCAATATAATAATCTACACTTATTGTTGATTTTGTTGCATTCCTTACACCCACAGCCAAATCGTTACGATCTTTATTGCTACCAAAAACACTAGAAATCAGCTGATTAACATCAATATTAAAATTAGTATCGGTACTCATAATTTATTTCTCCATTGTTAATAACTATTTCATGATTAAACAACATAAAATGTGTTGTTTATAAAATGTTAGGTTGTTTGATCTGGGATATCTATTACACATTATTACACCAAATACTTAATTGGCTATAATTAGGGTGTGTAGATTAAAAAACACAAGTACAAAGATTCGTCAGGGTCACCCACTAGAAATTTCCGGTCAAGCAGGCAGCTGTGTTTTCTTGATCTTTTTATTCAAAAAACCAAGAAACCCAAGGAGTCACCCATTTGGTTTTCGTGATTTTTGCAGTTTTTTTATACATTTATTTACAATGAATTGACATGAATTCTTGTACCTAAAAAAACTTTAGTATTTAATGAAGTTCTATCCTTTTGTTGCTCATTGCTCGTCAATGGTATGGCAAAGATGAGGAACGGAAGGCCCATTAGATTACTTTTCACATCGGAAGTGGTTTTATATTATGAAGATCAAAATTTTAAGTTTAGCTATATCGGCTGTATTGTTAACCGGCTGTGGGGGTTCTGATAAAAAAAGCACACCGACCGAAGTCCAAAGTGTGTTTGAGATCCAGCCATTAATGACGGTTACGGGCAAGGAAGATAGCCCATCAGCTATAGTCATTAATGCCAATAAAGTCCCTGATGGCGCTGAGGCCATAGTTTTAGAATTAGTAGATCAACCTACGCTTGGTGAAATAGCGGGCACATACCCAAATTTAAGCTATGTGCCGGTGGCAGACCAATTTGGTGACGATACCTTTAGCTTTAAACTAAAAAAAGGCACTAAAGAAAGTAGTACGGTAAAAGTTAATATTACCCTTGCGGCTGTTAACGATGCGCCAGTAATTACAGGAACTCCAGCTGCTGCTGTGCAAGCGAATGAAACGTATCATTTTGCTGCCGCTGCTTCAGATATTGATTCGCAGCAATTGAGTTTTAGTATTGACAATAAACCTGATTGGGCGACGTTTGATACCGTAACGGGAGTATTAAGTGGTATGCCTTCAAATCAGCATGCAGGTACAACCAGTGGTATTGTTATTCGTGTCTCAGATGGTGAATTTGAAGCTGCTTTACCTGCATTTGATATTGAAGTGATTGCAGTATCTTGGGTTAAACTCGGTGATTTACCGGGTTTTGAAGGTGCGCATTTAAATGTCCAGTCAACCAGTGATGATCTGTATGCAGTGACACATAACTTTGCGATTGCTGCTGCTTCTATATGTGCAAGTGCCGAACCGAGCGCTCCGAGGTTGTCACATTGGGATATTGCACAAAATAGCTGGCAAAAACTGAGCTCACCGCAATCGAGTCGTTATTATTATCAATTAGAGCTTGTTGATAAAAAGCTTTATCTCTTTGGTGGCACCGAGGCATGTTCAAGTGAGGCAAATGCACAAGCTAATATGGAAGTGTATGATACACAAGAAAAAACCTGGCAGGCGTTTGCAGCACCGATCTTTGCGCCGTTTATTAATCCACTACAAGCGAGTTGTTCATTTAATGGTGAGGTCATTGCGTTTTCTAAAAATGGTCAACAGCAACGCCTTAATCGTTTAAATACAGTGGACAACAGCTGGCAAGCAACAGAATTACCTGAGAGTTTGAATGAAATACAGCATTGTTTTAGCAAAGGTGATGCGCTTTTTGTTATCCAACGTCAATACGAGCAATTACTGTTAAGTCAATTTGATGTTGCAACACAAAGTGTTTTAAATTCAGAGTTAATTCCTGATTTTGCAGCCGGTGTTTATTATGACACTACACTTACAGGTAATACGTTATACCTGTTAAGTGCAAAAAACTTTGTGCAATTTGATTTTGATTTAATGCAATGGAAAACGCTTACCGCTAATCCGTTTGCGGTTGAGGTGCAAGATACGACTAGCTATTATTTACGTGATTTTAAAACGGTTGCCTATGGTAATACTCTGCTGTCGGTTGGTGGCGCTTATACCAATTATTATGGTAAAGCCATATATCAATATATCCCGCAATAATTTATATCCATAAAACTGATTTAAAGGGCTCACAGAGCCCTTTTTTATTGCTGATTTGCCTTATTAATTAAAAATTAAGCGTCTAGCGATGTAGAGCAAAGTGGTCACCCATTAGAAAGTTCCGGTCAAGCAGGCAGCTGTGCTTGAACTTTTAATTCAAAAAACCAAGTATTCTTATTTTTTAAACTCAATTTTATTGACCACTACATACGCACCTAGTAATGACGGCAAACCATGAGGCTCTCTCAGGACCTGAGCCTAAGTATTTCTTACAACTTAAGGATTTTGCAGTCTCTATCAGCGCCGTAATGAAAGTCGTCATCCCAAGCAATATAGTCACTAATTTTATTTTGGCTTTTCCGGTTAGCGTAAGCTCTATCTATCGTATTAAAGTATAAAACTTCGGGTTCTTTAAAGTGTGGGTGTGAATTTTGTAAATATCGAACACAGTAGCTTATGTTGATCATATCCAAAATAATCTGCTTACCAATCTCAGCATCTAAATTTGGTATGCGCCCTTGCTCAATATCAATAACCAGTTGTAATGTTGAAGCTGCACCTAAACTAAAGGTGATGAGCTGTGGAGAATCAAACTTTTCATACACATAGCGCTCATAATCGTCGCGGATACCGTTGTCATTTTGATCAACACCGTCCAGCGTTTTATAGTCGTCAGGGTGTTCAAGCGGTAAATCTGGGGTTAGATAAAATAAATCTTTAATTTTTTGCCAACTACTGTGGGGGGCGGGTTCGTTATTCTCATTCCAGTAGCGGGCAAGGTAGTAGTCGGGTCCGTGTTTTACAAGGCTGCCGGCTTGATACACTTTGTTTGTTTGCCACTTTTCTATCACGGTATTTTGCAGCCAAATCCAACCATCCCAATGGGGTTTATTTTCTATTGGTTCGACGCCCTTTACCCAAAAAGCGGCGATAAATAAACTATCGTTATGAGTGACGACATCACCGACTACATAGACAGAGTCGGCATTCCATGGTTGATGGTTGGGTTGAGTATCGGTTAAATTTATATTGTTAGCTTCAGAGTTAAGCTGAAAAATATTTGTCGCGTAAGCGTGCAAACAAAAAAGTAAACTAACGATGATTATTAATTTAGCCATTGCAAATTCCTTTTAATTGGAGTTCCATTACTTCTTCAAATTAAGTTTACTTATTAGGTAAATGCAAGTCTAAAGGGTTGAGTATTTTAAAATAATTACTGAATTTGTAGGTTGGGAATAGTTTAACGAACCCCAGTGGATTTTGATTTCACTTATAGATCTAGCTTTAGAGCGAGAAAATGAATGTCACCACGGAGAACACATAGGTGCATCGCGCCATGGCCTCTCGTTTAAAGCTGTACTTTTTACTTCTGGTAAAGTCATTACCTTCATGGGTTTAGGTATTTAGAGTTTGTCGCGAACAAAACCCTTCTTGAAAAGAATTACTCATCTATTGCTTATTTCAGGACGAGATAACGGGATAATAGTGTTAAATGTATGACTGTAGTTTTGTCATGGCACAACACAACACCTTCCGTATTTTTACATGTGAATGGGTAATAATGTACTAATCATTCAGTAAACAGCGACCAACTAATTAGCTGAAATAACCATATATAAGTAATGATTAATAAAGGTGCCGTTGAGGTAAATGGTTATTCGAAGGACTGGTTGATTAAATTTGTTATTTCAATCTGTTATCAAATTCAATTTAGTGCAATAATCGTTTGGATTTTAATGGCGATAACAAAAATAATAAATATCGCGCTGTGGACTAAGGGATTGTAGAGTATGTACAGGATGTTGTTACTTTTTTTCTTTTCAACCAGTCTTTTTGCCAGTGATGTAAAAAACAGTATCGATCGCGTTTATCAAGGGTATACCACCACGCCTGAATCTATGGCTTTATTAGCTTCCCTTGAAGCTGGTATGCCATACAGTGATAACTTAGACGATGCTAGGGTTATGGCGTTTAAGTGCCTTTTTCTTGATACCGATACGCTAGATAAGCGCCAAGCATTTAAAGTGTTTTTAGCTGAGGCTAAGCAGGTTATAAGCTCTTCAGGGGATGCAGTGCTTTCGCAAGATCTTAGTGTCTGTGAGGCCTTCCACCTTTATAGCCAAGGTTTATATGAACGCGCAAAAATGATTTTGCAGCCAATCGCTGAAGTTGCTTTAAATCCCGAGCTTGATGATAAATCACAAACCTCTGCTATTGGTTTTGCTAATTTTGTCTTGAACCGCGTTTATTTAGCGAAAGGCCAATATAAGTTGGCTTTCGATACTGCACAAAAATCTTACCAAGCTTACGAACTGGCTGAAAACTATTACGAACGAGCTTTAACTCTTAGAGAAATAGCAGCTATACATTTAGCTCTTTTTAACTATGATTTAGCGATTGAACAGTTACTTCGTGCAAAGTCTGAGTTAGCAACATTTAATGTGCAAGAACATTATAAAGTGACTGACGAAATTGCTTACGTGTATGAACTAAAGGGTGAAGTTAGCAAAGCTCTTGAGCTATATTTATCGATCTTTGCTGCGGTGCGTCAATATGAAAATGATGATGGTTTTGGGTACTTGGTAATAAAAGTTGCCCAGCTTTATACTCAGTTGAATGAGTTTGAAAAAGCACAGCAATATTTTAGTCAAGTACAAACGCTTGATATTACGAGTGATTGGATAAAGCAATTGCATACAATGGCACTTGCTCAGTGGTTTTTAGCAACAGATCAGATATCCAATGCAGTACGTGAAAATAATGTGCTAGCTCAATTAGACCAACAAAATTGGCCTGCAAGTTTTACAGAGCGATATTTGCAGTTTTATGCTGCTTTAGCTATGCGACAAGGTGATTACCAAACACAAGCAGCTGTACAAAAGCAGTTGCTAACAATTGCAAATACCCAAGTGAATAATGTGGCTGATAGGGCGTTACTTTCTGAACGGTTAATGTTTAATTTAAATCAGCAAAACCGAGAAATAGCTCGGCTAGAAGAAGTTGCTGATATTAAAGAAAAGTTACTGGCTGTAGCTGTAGATAAGGCGTTTTGGCAGCGACTGACTTTAGCCTTTGCTTGTGTGATGCTTTTAATGTTGGCTGTGTATGCCTATAAGCAAGTTCAACATAAGCAACATTATAAAGTATTGGCATTAAAAGATGAGTTAACCGGTGTTGCCAATCGCCGGGCTATTTTAGACATGAAGAAAAGGGCAATTAGTAAGAGCAAAAGTACAGGCACTGCTAACTCACTTATATCGATTGATATTGATCACTTTAAAGCGGTTAATGATCAGTACGGACACGATATTGGTGACGAACTGATAAAGTCAGTGGTTAATACACTTTCACAAGGAGTACGCTCGTCAGATAACGTTGGTCGGGTTGGCGGAGAAGAGTTTTTAATTGTACTTGAGCAACAATCACTGCAACATGCTTTAGAAGTCGCAGAAAGAATTAGAAGCTCTATTGAGCAACAAACTCATACAGCAAAAAACATTAAGGCTACGGTGAGTATGGGAGTTGTGGAAGTTGCACCAGATGAAACGCCTGAACAAGCTGCAAAACGTGCTGATATTAATTTATATGCAGCAAAAAGGAGTGGTAGAAATACTATTACTGCCTAAGGCTTTATTTAGGGCAATAACCGTATTAATTTTTAACGTTAGGCAACATCCAATCAGCTAAACCCTAAGGACGCCCATATTTCAAAACAGCATGGTCATTGAGCTTTTCCCCTCGATGTAGCGCAGTGACTCTTACCCTTTCTGTGCAAATTAAAACACTCACAAACGACACAACTACCATACTGCAAATCACTCCAGCACCTAAAACCTAGGTCCTTTATTCAGCTTGCGCTGCTGTCCCAAGTAAAGCATCAATGTAGGAGAGTTCTTCGCTAAAAATACCACTAAAAAATGCACTTTGTTCTAGTATTACGCTGTCATTAGGCTGGGTTTTGTAGTCTTGTTGGCATCTGGCAAGTTCGCTCGATAACCATTGGCATTCATTACTTGCTATGCTGATTGCTGTTTTGAAAAAAGATGACCATTTTATTTTTTGTAAATTAAAGCGGTAAAGTGTGACGGCGATATGGCTATATATTTGCTGCTCAGCAGAGGGCGTGTTATCACTATTTATTGTGTAACCATTTAGCAGCTTGCTCTTGATAAGCGCTTGTTGCAGTGCGACTTGTTGTGGTTTACTTAGAAAATTCGTGGTCATAATGTGATGGGGGCCTCTATAAGCTAGTTACAATTAAATTGAGCAATAGGTTAAGCAAAACGTTTTATGGTTCATGCAGTACCGAAAAAACATGCTAATAGTGATAACAAAATAGGGCTGACTGGTTACTGAATTAACAAAATACAATTGTAATTGAACAGGTAAACTTGGCTTGTTGTTAAGTTGCTGGTTTAGCTTTGCTAATTTTTTAAGTTAAATACTTATAGCGATCGACTGTCGTGATAAGGCCGTATCATATGCTCAGTACTTACATAGTTATAAAGGGGGTTTCATTGGATTCACTGACACAAGTTGTACTTGGTAGCGCAGTTGCTTATTCAGTCTTAGGCAATAAGCTTGGCCGAAAATCGCTATTGGTCGGCGCGGGGTTTGGCACGTTACCTGATTTAGATGTGCTAATTAATTTTGGTGGCGATGTCGAAAACTTTGTCTATCACCGCAGTTTTAGTCATTCTTTGCTTATACAGCTGCTAGTGAGCCCTTTGTTTGCATGGCTTTTACTTAAAATGAATTGGGCTAAGGGTGTATCGCTGAGGCGTTGGTCGGTTGCCATGTTTTTAATTTTGAGTACCCATTCATTGCTCGATAGTTTTACCGTCTATGGTACACAGTTGCTGTGGCCACTGACGACTTACCCCTTTGGTATATCGAGCATATTTATTATTGATCCTGCGTATACTTTGCCATTGTTGCTCTCTTGTATAGTGCTTTTATTTGTAAGCATGCGCCCTTATGCACAGCGTATTATTACTAGTGCATTAATTATCAGTTCGCTATATTTAACGTGGGGTTTAGCGGCTAAATGGCACATTAATGATAAGGTTTATAAGGCGTTGAATACGCAAAATATCACATTTACAGACTTTGAAAGTACGCCAACTCCTTTTAATACTTTGCTGTGGCGGGCGGTAGTCGTTACTGAGCAGGGCCATTATGAGGTTTATACGTCGGTGTTTGATGATGTTGAAAACGTTGATATGCAATTTTACCCAACCGAAAATGCGCTGCTAACACAGCTTAAAGATGCCAAACAGATCAAGCTACTGCAAGCATTTACTAAAGGCCTTTATGGTGTTTATCAACAAGATGAGCAAGTAATTATGAGTGATTTAAGAATGGGTCTTGAAGGTTATTATGTATTTTCATTTGTGGTTGCACAGCAAAAAGATCAGCAGTTGATCCCTGGCCCTTATCAACAACTCAGCAATCGATTTCCACTAGAGAAGCTTGGACTCATTTTTGCCCGCATTACTAACCCAAATGTTAATTTAGAAACTACCGAAAAATAGCCTAAATCTCCCTGAAATAGACGGTTGCTTAGGCCTTAAATTTTTAAAGGCAAGATGAGGAAAACCGTTTTAGCAATGCGCCATTCAGCAATACACGATAACTAAGTAAGAGCACTCTGTTCTATTTGAGCAATAAAAATTACCAAGGCGAAGCTCACTTCATTGATATAAATAAAGCTGGGTTGTTAACCGACCCAGCTGCGTTATATTTCACTCTGGAGGTATTACGGCTAACTAATTATGTGGCTATTAGCCAACTATCGCCGGGTACCAATTTGCTAACACTACACCAAATAAGCCTACTAAAAATACAAAGGATATCAACACCATTAAGCCTGCTGTGACGGTTGTTATCACTTTATTCGTTGTTCTACCTGCGTACCTTACTAGCTCAGCTATGAGCAGCGGCATCACATAAGAACATATGCTAATAGTTAATACCGTTGGGCCTGTGAACGTTGCGGTATCAATTCCAAGTGAGCCGAATGTTAAAAACCAAGCAAAAATCATCAGCCTAAAAAATAACACACCATTTGCTGCAAGGTATAAACGGATCGCCCATATTTGATGAGTATTGATATTACGCCCTCTGGCGGCTTGTACTGCTAATATACTCGATAAAATGACCACGCAACCAGCAAATATAGTAAGGCTATGCATTAATGTGTTACCCACTGTTCCTCTAACAATAATGAGATACATGCCAGCCATTGAGATAGTACATGCTAACAAAACGAATACGTGTCCGTTGTAGCGGTGGAATTTGTTATACTTCGTTCTTAATGCGGGTATTAGCTGTAAACTACCGCCAATTATCATCACTATGGCCAGTAACACATGCGTCGCATACAGCACATTACCGGTGGGGTCACTCGCAGCATATGCTGTATTGTTAAGACGACTCCACCCTGACAAACCTGTGGTGACACTGGTCAGGCCATATCCCAATATAAGGTAAGTTACAAAGCAGCCTTGTGCCATGAGCAAGCAAATAAACCACAATTTTTTACTGTTATCGAGGAGCTTTTTGGGGGTTATTTTCATTTTTTGCATCAACATATATTTTTCCATCAAACCTTTCAATAACCCAAATATAAAGACTTACATGGCAAATGCTTATCAAATTCGAAACTTGAGCAACGATATATTGATAATTTTTGCGCTTTAGCTAATTAGTTATAGACACATTCTCTAACAAAGTCTTTTTGCTAATATGAGCGTTACTTTGTACTATGTGATTTAGACAACGTTGTTGGTTTAAACGTCACTTTAAGAGCACGCTATTATGCAAAATTATTCCCCTTATTATCTTCTTCTTTTTGTTTGTTTGGGGTTAATGTTTTTAAATGCGTTGAAAAAAGATAAGCAGCTGGTTCATTATTTATTTGTGATATTTTGTGGCTCGCTTTGTATGGTGGCAGCACAAAAGCTCAGTGCGCAAAGTGTTGGCGCGTATCAATATCTAATTGGGTTGTTTACTTGCGCAACATGTAATGTTTCATGGCTGATTGCAAGAACGTTATTTCGTGAGCACTCGCCAATTTCCCGCAGGCATGTGGCTTTTGCAGTAACCATTGCTGGCTTGATCATGTTTAATCAAACATGGCATTACTTAGTGAGCCTTGATCCTCAGCCTTTACCTACTAGCGATATAATGTGGCGCTTAAAGCAAGGGGTGAATGAGGTCACCATATTGCTTTCATCAAGTATCCTTGCGCTGTCTTTTTGGGAAGCGATAAGGGGCTACAGAGGTAAAACACAATCACAACAACTGCAATCAATACTCTTTGCTAGTGCATTCTTTTTAGCTGTGTTTAATGCCAGCATTCTGCCAAAGTTCATATTTAGTGCGGCTGAAATTGAGCTTTACAATCCCATAATTATTACTTCATCTGCGCTTTTAATTGTATTAGCGATGCAAGCAGTCATGGTCCTTCAAGCAAGAGTGAAAAATGACCAAGCGCTAAAGCAAGAAGATGATATTGGCACTATTAACAATGACACGAGTCATCTAAATGAAAGCGGCAATCAAGATGTAGAGCCTGAATTGATAGTTGGCATTACAAAGCTTATCAATGAGCAGCAGCTTTACTTACAAGCCAGCCTCAAAATTTCAGATTTTGCACAAGCGCTAATGGTGCCTGAGTACAAAGTTAGCCGAGCCATTCGCTATCACTATAAAGTAGCTAACTTTAATTTATTTATTAACCAATACCGCGTTAAGTATGCAAAAAAGTTATTGATATGCGATCAGGCCAAAGAGTGGAGTATTTTAAGCATAGCACTTGAGAGTGGCTTTTCTTCTCTTGCGACTTTTAACCGGGTGTTTAAAAGTATTGTGGGTGACATTCCTAATGAATATCGAAAACAAAACGGTGACTACTATAATGAAGGTATACGGGAGCTTGTTGATTAGCGAGTTATAGGTTTGTTTTTATAGTTAATCAAGAATATTAGATAGCTATAGTGAATGAGTAATTTAGTCAAGCTTAGAGTATTATCTGCATTGTATTAACAATAACCGAGAACAGTGTGAACTACTTAGCTCATCTTTATTTGGCGCAGCCTACAGCAGATTCACACTTTGGCAACTTGCTTGGTGATTTTGGCGGTAATAGGCATGTAGAGCAATTGCCAATCACGGTAAAAAATGCACTAGAGAACCACTATTTAGTCGACAAATTTACAGATGCTCACCCTCTAGTAAAGGAAGCTAAACAATATTTTTCGTCTCAGCGTAAGCGCTTTGCGGCTGTAGCTATTGATGTAGTGTTCGATCATTTTTTAATTCAGCATTGGCAACGATTTAACGACCAACCTCTAAGTGACTTTAAGCAAGCCAGCTATCAGCTTTTGAATAACCGTATTGCAGTTATGCCGCCAAGAATGCAAAGTGTTGTAAAACATATGACGCAGAATGATTGGTTTAAAGAATACGAAACCGTCGAAGGGGTCGGGGTTGCACTTGATAATATTGCCAAGCGCATTCGCTTTACTAATTCTTTTTCTGACGCTGCTGCGGATATAGCCCTTCATTACACTGAATTAGATGCCATATTCTTAGCGTTTTTCCCGGAATTGATTAAGTATGTAAATCAACGAGATATTGAAGGAGCTCACGATGCTAGTGTGGAAACTTTTAAATGTAGGTCAGGCTTTAGCTTAAAATGATGCGATATTGATAATTAGCTTTTGATGGAATAAATTCTGACCCAAAAAGGCCGCATCATAATAAAAACGGCTTGATTGATGGCTAATATCTGACTTAATCATCAGGCCCTTTCAGGGTGAAAACTAAATGCTTGCGCATATCTTTTAAAATAACGCCTTTTTTAAGCATTGCACCACTTAAACGTTTCTGCCACTTCAATAAATCAGGCTCTGCTGCTGTTAACGCCTGCTGATTCTCAAACTGAAAACACATTAGTAAAGAGCCCGGAAATAAGTGATATTCCACGTCAAACCAGCATTGCAGCATGCCAGAGAGTTCATTACGGCCTTGCTCTTCAATTGCATCAGCAACTTTAAGTACCAGTGCTTGTTGTTTTATTTGCACCGCAGAGAGTTTTTTCATCGTTTTAATCCAATTAGAGGCTAAAAATGTAGCCATAAAAACCGATTATAACCGAGCTTGTAGATGGGTAACAACTTTGGCAGTGACTTAAATTAAATATCAGATTAAATTGCATTTTAAATGTTTCTTGGTCACTTTACTTACTCTGCTGGTGGGATGAAATTGAGAGACCAGATCGTATGAAGCAGCATCCTGCTTTCATACTTGAGTTGTTCTACTAAACAATCACATTACTTATTAAAAAACCCCCCGCATACATTTACATGCTGGGGGATTTTGTGTTGTTAATTTAATTTGTGGCTAGGCGTCTTTTTTAAAAACGCGCTCTTACGCCAAGGCTAACTGAGCGGCCAGGAAGTGGTGCTTCGTCTTTTAAGTAAGATGAGTGCACGCGCGCTTCTTGATCGGTTAGATTGTCGGCTTTTAAATACAATGTCATGTCAACGTTACCTAAATCAAGGTAGTAGTTAGCAGCGGCTGATAGCATGGTATAGCCGTCGGTGGTGGTTTCGTTTGCAGCAATTTTATCTTGCTTACTGTTGCGAGTGACTTCTACTTCAGTGTGCCAATTACCGTATTCATAATGTATTGAAGAACCAACACGTAATGGTGGGATCCTTGGAACGTTACCGCCTTTATCTAGTTTAGCGCGGGTATAATCCGAAAACACATCCAGACGCCATTGTTCGTTTAAGTGCCAGTCAACTTGTGCTTCAAAACCATACAGCTGTGCATCTTGCTGGGCAAAGAGTACAACAGGTAAACCATCGGTTTCTTCCTCTGATCCTGCGCCGCTACTTTGTAGTTGTTGGTAATCTTGCGCCGTAATAAACTCACCATCACTGAGAACAAGGTTACTAACGTCTTCGTATATGTAATCATTCACTTGGTTTTGGAACAGGCTTAAGCTTGCATTCCAGTTGTCAGTATTATAACGATAGGTTGCATCTATATTATTAGACACTTCTTTATTCATGCTTTGGCCGTTTTGCACCACCGAATAATTACCGTTATCGTTAGTAAGATTAAAACCACCACCTACTTCGTAAGTGCCAGAGCCAATGTGTGGGCCGTATGCAAAAATTTCAGATGAAGAGGGGGCGCGTTCTGAATATGCATAATTAAATGCTAATGAGTGCTTGTCGTTAATGCTCCAAACTACTCCTGCAGAGCCTGAAACCGCCGTGTAATCTTCATCTGCAAATGAGATACTATTATCGGTTGATAGCTCATCAAAAAATTGGTTATTCACTTTATGGGTTAGTTGCTCCACGCGTGTACCAAGCTGCCACAATAAAGCACCTGTTTGTTTTTCTTCCATTAAAAATGCGGCTAAACTATCGGTTTTTGTTGGTGGTGTGAATGCTTCTTCGCCAATCGCTTCAAAATCACTTTTGTTATAATGTAAGCCCATTATGCCGTGCCAACCATAAACCGCGCTGTGCTCTGCCCATAGTCTAGACTCGATACTTTCATTTTTAAAAGTAGTGCCTATTTCAGTCCCTTCAATTTCTGAGTGTAGGTAATCAGTATATGCATTTTGCCAATGCACCGATTTTATAAAACCGTCAAGATTATTCCAATCAACAACACCTTGATAGCGGTCTTGTTTTAACTTAATAAATACACCATCTTCACCCGGTAAACCATATTCTGAGTCCATTGAGCCATAGGCAAAAGCAACCCGAGTATCGTCAGTGATCCAGCCAGCTCCTAAGTTATAACCGTGTGCATCGATTGCTGAGTTTGAGAGTTTAGTACTGCCACCATGTTCATTAATATCAGCGGGAACAGGTATTTTATAGTCACCGGTATTACGGTTGTAAGCATCAATATGAACAGCAAAGTCGCCCGTTCCGGCATTTAAATCAGTAGATGTTGTTTTTGAATCTGCTACGTTATCGTACTGAGCAAATACTTCTCCAGTAATACCTTGTTGTCTTTCAATGGGAAGGCGGTTATCAACCACATTAACAACGCCGCCAATTGCACCACTACCATAAAGCAAAGTAGCAGGGCCGCGTAATACTTCAATTTGTGTGGCCGTAGAGGTTTCGGTTGATACTTGGTGATCGGGGCCAACGCGTGATGCATCAGATGCGCCTAATCCGTTTTGTACAACTTTGATTCGAGGTCCATCTAATCCTCGGATAATTGGACTACTGGCAACGGGTCCAAAATAAGAGCTGTGTACACCCGGCACATTTTTTAAGGTTTCGCCAAGGGTTGCTGCTTGGTGCTGATCAAGCTCTTCGCCACTCAAAATAGATACAGGTGTACTTGATTCAAGTACGGTACGTTTAAGTGGTGAAGCTGTAATAACAATTTTTTCTAAATCGCTTTCATCTTTTTGTATTTGTTTCTCTGCTGCCATTGCGTGTGTACTGATAGCAGTTAATACCGCCAAAACTAATGGTGAATACTTAATTTTCATTGTTTAATCTCTAAAATTTGCACTAAAACTGGCTGCTTACCCAATGGTAAACAGTCTTTATAAAACGGTTTTTTAGCAGTGAACTTTAAAGAGTATTCGGTGGATCACGGTTACCTGAAAACGCAACGGTTGCGCTAAATTGCGGGGAGTGTAAAGCTAAAACAGCGCCGTAGCGGTTACTTTCAGGTTCAAATATGCTGGTGGTAGGGGATATTAAATCGTCAAAATCAAACGAACTTATGCAGAGTTGGCACTCTGTGCTGCTTTGTACTGCGTGAACAGTTGAGTGCCACTGTGAAAAAACACTGATCAGCAGTAAAAGCACCATTAAATATTTTAATAGTGTTTTATTGTGTCTGAATGAGTGTAAATTCATGTGTTTCATTAGGTGATAGTATAACGTTGTTTTTTTTGCAATGTCGAGAGCTGAATAAGTAAAATAATCTGTTTAATTATAAGTTTTTACTTTGTTATTTATAATCAGTGGTTTATGTTTTATTTTGATAAATAAAACCTCTAGATCAGACATCAATCAGGGAATAGGCTTTGCTTAGTTAGTTTGCCATTTTTTTATCAGTTCAACGCTTTTTACCCAAAAACGATAATTTATAGGCTGTCGTTATGAGTGACAACGTCAACAGTGACATAGACTGAGCTGCTATGTTTGATGATTTGATTGCTTGTTAAAGTAAGCTTGATTTTTAGGTAATTGTAAAGCGCGAGGTTTGATAGTGTGAAAGGGTTAAATATGAGTTTTTTTGCATCTTATAGGGCTTTATTAAATGGTGTTAAAAAGCCCTAAATTCACATGATTAATAATTACTTATCAACTTTTAGCGACCATCTTCAAATGATGCAATTGCAGAAACTTTGCTCCAGCTGCCATTTGTATAAAGGATTGTTGCTTCCGCTTTATAAGGTTTAAAAGACCTTATTTCAAATGAGCAAGAAGTACCTGAGGTGCCACAAGATTGGGCTGCATTGGACCAAATTACACTATCGATAGCAGACCCATTGCCGATAACACGAAATACTGCTGTTGCCTTATTTTGACCATAGATGAGTGCCATACATCTATTTGGTGTGTATTGATCATATGCTTGAGTGTCTACATAGCATTCCATTGAACTTGCACTTGCTTGAACAGAAAATACGCTAGCGGCTAGTAAAGTTGCTATTGTTAATACCTTTTTCATTTTTTCGTCCTTATGTTTGTTTGTTTTTCAGATACAACAATATATCAATTAATACACAAAATAAACACCTCATTAACATTTTTGTTCATTAATAATAATTCAATCAAGTATTGCAGCCATGGTTATTAAATTCGCGTTTTGATAAGGTTCTTCATTTTTGCCAATAATAGGTTTATCAAGATTGAAATTAGCTAATCCCAAGCGATATGTTTACGGAAAATTACTTTGCTTTTTGATAAGTGCTAGCCGGTAATATACACAGTAGAATAACTAAATAACAAACTATAAAGGCAAGGCTTAGCTGGTTACTCGCTAGGACGTGTTTATACTATTTAGAAAATTATTTACTCTAACAGCCCATTACACTTACTTTTATCAGTTTGAGCTTTGGTTAAGATGTTTACAGGGATCACAAGGCGAGTTGAGGTGTTAATATCGAGTTTATTGTCAGTAAATTTAACATGGTTAGCGTTGAAAATACCCGCTGGAGATAGATTTATTCCCGAAGAACAGGTTAATTAGGTGCAATAAACATATTTATTTAGCATCGTCACTTCATCGATCGCCAAGCAAATGTTGATGCTGCAATGACGATAGCAATTGCAATACCTAAGTAAAGCGTTTCTATAGTTCCGCCAAATTCCACAGCATGTTCTAAAAATAAAATCACTAATACAACTGAGGTAACTTGTACTAAAGTTATTTTTAAATCATGAAAATCTTCTATGTTAAATGCAGCTAAGAACTGGCTCTCATTAGGTTTTGTGGTCGAGATAAATAGACGATATAAACTAATAGCAATTACTTGTAGCGTGATGCCAATTAGCAGTAAGTCAAGAATTTTTAAAAGTTCCACTATTAATTCTTTGCCATCCTTTGCTGAATCAGGGAGGCTCATAATAGTGCTTTTTACTATATGAATAACGATGTTGATACATGAAACGTAAACAAGTAATGATGATATTGCTGCGGTGATGACGGCGATTATAACTAAAAACCGACTGTTTTGAAAAATACGTTCCATGCTACTCAACTTTTGATGATTGTATTATCTATACGAAGGATAGTTTAAATCAGTTTGTTTTTATAGGTATTTTCGCCTTTATAGGGAACAAACGAACATGGGGTGATATCATTGATTTGTTTAATTCAATGTGTAAAAGTGCTGCGGCTAAATGAAATAAGTAATTAGTTTAGAGTATTACCACTTGTAACAGGCGTGACATAGTCCACCCACTTCAGACTTCCCTCTTTAGAGGAGGAAGCCTGAAGTCATATCTTCTTATAAATTGGTTTATAAAGCCACTAAGCTTTGCTCTAACATTGCTTGAATTTGTTTGACTATTTTAGCTTCTGTTTCTGGTTCAAACTGCGCTATGCGCGGTGTATGGATATGCCCAGTAGGAATATCTGAATTGAGTTGATCACGCAGGCGAATACTGCGGTACGAAATTTCGTTAGACAGGTAACCGCCACCGCCGCCTTTTACTGCAATCGCACCTTTTAGTTCAGCTAAAATTTTAGGCTCAAAGGCTTTTTCCAGTGTAACAACTTTGTGATTGTCATTTATCGGAAAGGGCCCTTTGGCTTGCTGCATTTGCGTAATGGGCAAACTAAACTGCACAAATTCGCTGCCAGGCAATGGACGATCGTTTAGGTTTGGAATAAGTGGCGCTTTTGCTGTGCCGCCATAGACAATATTTGCGTTGTCGGGGGCGGTTACGCTGCGCCGCTTACCTGGAAAGCGTTCAAGGTCAAAGTCTTTACTACCCATGCTAACGGTAACTATCATATCTACGTTGTTCAGTGCGTAATAGGGGGCGAGTAATTCTTCAATAATACCTTGATCAAAGTCTTCATAGCGAACAGGCACCATTACAGTATTTATTTCAGCGCTGATGCCTTGATAAGTAATTACTTGGCCGTCGAGTAATAATGCGGCCACACCGGATGGATTACTTTGATTGATGTTACTATCCAACAAAAATGGGTCAAAGCCTGTTAGTAAAATCTTTTTGGTGGTGTTTTTAGAGTAGGCAAGGTCGGTGCGACCGCGACTGCCATTTTCTAGCATTGTTAACAATGTGCTTTGCTCGGCAGTTGTTAATGCAAATTCAGGTTTTGTTGTACGGATTATTTTACTTGAAAGTAGGCGAGCCCAGTAAAGTGCTCTGTCATCGTAGCTTTTAGTGACGGTAATGTGTTGTTTGGCGTTGAGCCAGAGTTGGGTTGAGTAATCATGTAGTAAGTCAGTTGCCTGTTTAAAGTTTCTTAGGCTTTTCCAGCTTTGTTCAAATAGCGCTATATCCTCAGAAAAGATATCTAAAACTTGTGGCATAGCGGTTGTGGCTTGCTTAATACGTAGCTCTTCAACTGTTGGGTTAGCACTAAAAACAGAGCCGGAAGAGAAGATTAAGCTCGCGGCTAAAAGTCGTTTGATCATGGTTTTCCTATATAAGCTGTTTTAATAGTCTGAATGCAAAGGCTACTATCTGATTTAGAGCGAGTAAGCGCAAATAAATACGTTGATTAGGGCTTTAACTCTCATCTTTAACTTTTAATCAGCCTCTAGAGCCTATTTTCATAAACTGCTATCCTTCACTTATTAAGTTGTAATTGAGTAAACAGCATGATTAATGATAACGATGTAATTGACACCCTCGCAGAGCTAGAGGCTTTTTTGTTATTGATTGATAACGGTGGATTGGGCTTAAAAAATGTAGCCGGTGTGGCACTGGCGACCAATAATACCAATGGTCGCCCGTTTGTAGCAGTACTTGATGATAACCACAAGTTGTTGTTAGGTCGCTGGGTAACACAAGATGTGTTTGAAAACGGTAAAGAGCTTGTTCGTAGTGGGCCTAAAAAGTTACATTAATCTTGCAAAGGCAATTGAAAATCAGCCGTAACCTTTTGTGGTAAAAGTTATTAATAGACTTACTCTTTAATGACAACAACACAATTTCGGCCTTGTTTTTTTGCTTTATAAAGAGCTTGATCGGCCAATGATATACTTTCTTTTATATTGTTAGCCGTTTGCGATACCTGATTGATACCAATACTGACAGTAAAGCGAACTTCTTGGTTATTTTCTGTTTTCACAATACACTTTTCAGCGGTACTGCGAATACGTTGTGCGATAATCTTGGCATTGTCAGCATCACAGTTCAGTAATAATATAAATTCTTCGCCACCAAATCGACATGCAATATCATCTACTTTTTGTTGCTTTGTTAAAATATTTGCAAACTCGATAATAACGCGATCGCCAATATCGTGGCCGTAAGTGTCATTTATGCCTTTAAAAAAGTCGAGATCGGCAATAACTATCGACAGCTCTTTTTTTGCAGTTTTGCTTTTTGCTAGCAATTGCGAACAGGCTTTGTCAAAGTAGCGGCGGTTATATAGTTTGGTTAAAGGGTCGGTATCTGCGAGGCGCTTTAATTCAGATTGTGCTGATTTTATTTTTTCTAATGTTCTGATCCGGTATGACAAAATAAATGCCATCATTAGCGCTTCAAGTACAATACCTATACCCACGCCATGACTATTAATTTGATTTGATTCGGTTATGCCTTTGTAATAAAGCACCGCCAACATATTAAAAATAATAAACATTGCATGACCCAAAAAGAAGTACTTAGCGAGGGGGTCTCGCTTTCGCCATAAAGATATCGATACTCCTAAAGTCACAGTCATCATTAGTGCAGCTAAACTGCTCGCAGGTTTTAATGCGCTAACCAAGTCGAATAGACTATAAAAAAATTCGGCTACTAATATAGTTAAAATAATACACAGTGCAATATGCTCTTTGGGGTAGCGCTTTTTGGTTTCAAATATAAGCATCATAAATAGGATTAAAAAACTAGGCATGCTATACAAAGTCGAGTTAAATTGCAGAAGGTCGGCACTAAAAATCCCAAAAAAGTTAGCGCCTAAACCATAGGAAAGTGATACCCAAATGATGCCGGAAATTAAATAAAAGGCATAAACAATGTTTTCAATTTTTCTTGCCGATAAATATAAGAAAAAGTTATAAAGCATTAATGCCAGCATCATTCCCACAAGCAAAGCAATGTAGCTACTACTGCCAACTAATGCGCGTTTTGAGTACTCCTCATCGAAAAGAGCGAGGGCATACCACTGGTGAGAAAAAGTGACGCTTCTAACAAAAATTGTCTTATTTTCACCTGCTGCAAGATGAAATGAAAATATGGCACTACCGCCAAATATATTGGGATGTGGTCCTGGCTTATCTAATTGAATGTTGATTTGTTTTAATAGTTCTCCATTTTTTGTCTCATAAAAATCAATGTCTTGTAGGTGATATGCATCTGAGTTATGCAAAAATAGCCGCAGTTGTTGTGGAGACTCATTGTTAATGATTATTTTAGACCAGGTTATTTTTGCGTTTGGCCCTAAGGTTACTTCACTTTTACTTGAGGTGAATTGTTGCTGTTGTATTTGTTCGAAAGGCATTTCTAGACTTGTATCAATAAAGTAACCCATAGGAAATTGAGTTAAATTAACATTAGCGGTCTTGATATTAACATTAGGTGATTGAAGGCTCTCAGTCTTTGCGTATACACCGCATGAGATAAAAATAAGCAAAAAAAGGTATAAAACACGGTTTACCATACATAAAGTCCCTCTTATGAAAGACTTATTTTTAACTTTAATTGTTTGTTTGTCGAGCAATAAAATAAGCAGCTAGTATATATTTAAAGGGAAGGCTTTAGGCTCTTCAAATACATTGATTATTATTCGCTGGGTTTTAATCTTATTTTAATGTTCCAGTTAAGTCTTTTTTAGATATTTTCAATAACATGGCCTTATTAACTTTATAAAGGGCATAAATAAAAGTGAAAATGATTAAAACAGCAGTTTTTGTAAAATGTGCATGTGTCATTGGTTTGTCTACATTGGCAGTTACTAGTGCGGTTGTGAGCGCAAAGAATGTTAGTGATAGTATTGTGGCCGAGCAACGTGAAGCACTTGATAAAAACACTCTGGGTAAAGGTTTTGGGCCACAATCACCTCGCGATATAGACCAAAATTATGGTACTAACTTACGTAGCTTTGGGATGGCGCCAAGCCGTAGTGAGCTTAATTTATGCAACATTCATTTTCATAAAAATGCGGAGCATAAAGGCGGGGAGTTTACCACTTATGCTGGCAATGGAGATGGCAAAGGTCATCATACAGGTTACCTTTCTGAGCGCAAATTATCAGCTGCTCAATTACAGCCTGTAAAAAGTAAAATTTGTGCGGCAAAAGGTGAGTCGTTAAAGGTGGGTGATACTCTAGAAGTACACTTTGTTTATTCATCAGCACAAGTTACACCTGGCCCGACATTGGGGGCTTGTTTAGCTCAAAGCACAATGAATCCAGCTCTTAGAGTTGAAGGACAAGTAATCGTGCTAGCCAATGACAAAGATGCTATTAATTTTGCACAGCTTGCAAATGTTGAGCAAGTTAATGGTTATTACCAAGCACCTAATATTCCTACTAATACCGGCATCCCTATTGAGTATTTAGGTTCAACAACGGGCCCTGCATATAATGAAAAAGCATCGCCATTACAAGTTAGTTGGAGTGTTAGACCACACGTTGCCGTAGTCGATATCAACAGTGTTGGTAAGTGGTGTGATGAGAATGTATTTAACGAAGATCATGCCCATGGGGTGCGTAATTTAGTGCAAAACCCTAAGTTGTTATCACCTATTTCTCAGTGATTTAATCCTGTATTTAAAGTGCGAGTAGTCAACTCGCACTATTTTAGATTCATCCTATAACCATTTCCGCGCAACGTTTGAATAGTTAAATTAGGCTCTGTTTCTATTTTTTTTCTTAATCGGCTGACATACACGTCAATAATATTAGTATTGGGTTCGCTGTAAGTTTGCCATACACGACTAAGTATCCGCTCACGAGACAGCACCTTGTCTTGATTTTCTACAAAGTACAGCAGTAACTCAAATTCAATTTTTGTCAGTGCTAATTCTTCACCATTTAGTAATGCAATACGTTGCTGAATGAGTAATGCTAATGAGCTAATATTAAGCGTTGTTTGGTCTTGCTGTTGCGGTGCCGTCATACGGCGTTTTAATGCTAATACACGGGCTAATAGTTCGTCAAAATCAAAAGGTTTGCATAGATAATCATCCGCTCCCATTTCCAATCCTTTGACGCGTTCAGGGACTTCGTCTAAGGCAGTTAGCATTAGCACCATAGGTGGGTTGGGAAGGGCTTTGACCGCTTCCAATATTGATAAACTATCTTGTGAACCAAATAATCTATCGAGTATCACTATTTGCGGTGAGTTTTTTTTAATAAACGGCAGGACTTCATGTAATTCATTGATGCTTGTACATTCATAGCCTTCACTGCGTAATCCCCGTGATAGAAAGTTTAACAGTGGTAGTTCGTCATCTGCGAGAAGAATATTCATCATTTGTGTCCTACCGGTAAAGAGATTGAAAATATAGATCCTTGCCCTTGGGTTGAGGTAACGCTAATACTGCCGTCATGAGCTTCGATAATGGCTTTTGCAATTGGCAACCCAAGCCCAAGCCCTTCACTGTGTTTACTAAAGCGCACAAAGCGCTCAAAAATATTATCGACTTCAGCTGCTGAGATCCCTTCGCCATAATCTTTTATAGCAATAGTGATCAATAAATCTGTTCTATGTAGGCTAATATCAATAGGTTGATTTGACTTTGAATATTTGATCGCGTTATCGCATAAAATAGCCAGTACTTGCTGGATCCGTCGTATATCTATGGTGACCAGTTGCTCATTTAGTTCTGTGCTGGCTTCGAAGGTTATAGCACGACTTGGATTGAGCTTTTGCCATTTAGCAACTTCTGATGCGATCAACGACATGATTTTGGTCGGTATAACTTCGAGATTTATTTGATTCATCTCTGCCCGTGTTAATAGTAATAAATCATCAACTAAGCGGCTTAGGCTTACAGCTTGCTCAAGTATTGATGTGAGGGTTTGGTTAAAGTCATCAACCGATACCGATTGCATTCTTAGTGTAACTTGCGCTTCACCTCTGATAATCGTCAGTGGTGTGCGCAGTTCATGTGATACATCAGCGATAAACTGGCGGCGCCGAGAGTCAGTTTTTGTGAGCAGCAGGTTGGCTTCAGTGAGCTCACTGGTGCGCTGTTTTACTTCAAGTTCTAATTGTTTTCTTGATTTTATTGCGTTTTTTTCGTGTTCTTGCAGGCGCAGTGCAAGCTGGTTTATCGATGTTGCAAGCTCTTCAAACTCATCATCTAGTTTTACTGAGATTGGCTTTTGATAGTGTCCTAACGCAATCGAGTTAGTTGCATTAGCGATTAATATCAGTGGTTGATAAAGTTGATTAAACAGCCAATAGCAGCCATATAATATTAGCGGAATTGAGAGGGCACCTAGGCCAATCGCAAACCATAAAATAGTGGTATTAAGCATCTCAATTTTTGCATTGATCGCCGCCACAACACGTGCCTGACGCGCTACTGCCGAGTTGATTGCCTCTCTAAATTGATCGTCTATGGTTACTTCAAGTAAGCGTTTTAGCTGTGCTTGCTGATTTAAAGGCGCTTTGTTATCACTGCTTACTACGGCTCTAAATTCAACAGTTATTTCATCAATGAGCCTTACAAGTTCATCGGTGTCTTCAACGCTGCCTTTAGTGAAGGATAGGCCTAATGCATTGCGTTGCTCAATCTCCAGTTTTTTGATTTGGTTAATTGATTGCTGGATCAGGTTTTGTTTTTTTCGTACATAGGCTTGGTTGGCATTTTGACCAAAAATGATTTCATCGGTTAGCTGTTTAAAAAGTCGGTAAGAAATACTCGATAGCTTTTCATGCTCAACTAATAATGACTGAGCAATATTACTTTGTAGCAGGTTTTCGCGAGTTAAATGAGCGGAAATTGCGGTGCTCAGTAGTGCCAAAAATAAAATAAAAGCAGTTGTCAGGCCAAAATAAAAAAGTTTGCGCTTATACATAGTGGTTTACTGATTTGGGACGTTTGATAAGGGTACATGGAAGGTTTTTGCTACGCAATAGACTCGTAACTAAGTACCGAGTCTAAAGCTTACGTAGATGACGATAGCTGCTCTATAAAGCTAAATAAAAGCAGCTAAATAGAGGCTGTTACCTGCTTTTATTATATCGAAAATGAATCGCTATTTTTTTAGTTCTGCGGTTTCGTCTTGCGTTTGAAAGTCTTTAAACAGGTCACCCTGCGGATCATCGGTATCAAAGACTGCATTGTTTTCTTCATATTCATCATCAATTTCATCGACCACCAACATTTGCTCGTGGGCAGTCGTTTCTTCTATTCGTGGATCCATGGTCGCAGCCAGAGGCGAGTTGGTAACGTCTGATGTGCCTACAACGTAATCACTCGACTCCGGTTGTTCTACTTTTTGTTTCGAATTAATGTAAGTGAGTAATAAGTACATTATCACCGTTAATAATGCGATGGAGGCATAAAGGGCTTGGTGACCAAAATAGGTCATAACTTGTGCATTGGCAGTTGAACCAAGTGCTGCACCGGCTCCAAAAACAACTAATAACGCAGATGACACGCCAACGCGCTCTTCATCTTCAACGCGTGAATTAGCTAAGGCTGAGGATAATGGATATAAAGTAAAGGCGAACAACCCAAACATAAAAGTGAGTGCAAAGGCGAGTGTTTGCGTAATAGGTAGCAAAAATAAAGCTAAGCTAACTACACCAATCGCAACCGCATTGGTGCGGATCAACACGCTACGACGTATTTTATCCGACAATATCCCCATTGGCCATTGCGCGATCAGACCTGCAAAAATAGTGGCAGACATAAAAATGGCAATTTCTGACGAATTAAACCCAGATGACTTGGCAAATGTTGGTGCAAGGCCGTAAAAGCTGCCATTTATAATACCCGCAAAGTGAACAGCTGTAAGTGATTGCGGTACTTTTTTAAAGTAGTCAAACAGACTGACTTGAATTGGTTTTAATGGCTTGGGGTGAATCCTACGAGTGATTGAAATAGGAATAATGCCAATTGCCAGCGCCATGCACACTAAAAATAGTGGTGCATAGCCAAGCTCTGGGAATTCGGCTAATGCAAATTGACCTAAAATCATACCCAGATAAGAGGTGATCATATAAAACGAAAACACTCGCCCGCGAGACTCTGGTGCAGCTTGTTCGTTGAGCCAGCTTTCGAGCACCATGTAATTACACATCATACCAAGGCCTACAAATAGCCGCAGGGCTAACCATAAATAAATATTATCGCTAACGCCATGTGCTGCAACGCACGCTAAAACAGCGGCGGTACTGGCTGCAAAGGTTCTAATATGGCCGACCGATTTAATAAGGTGATAACCAAGCTTTGAGCCAAGCAACAAACCCATGTAATAACACGAGGTCATTAACCCAATCCAAAAGGTCGAGATGCCATTTTTCCCTAAATAGAGGGCTAAATAGGTGGTGAGTAAACCGGTGCCAATAATTAAAAATAGATTAGCAAAATATAGTGACGGAAATGATTTCATTTAAATGCAAATAATAAGCTTTGACCAATAGATACTAGAATAACTAGGGATGTTTTCCAAGTAGTTTAAAGTCTTCATTGGTATGCTTTAGCAATGCATTTATTAACTTTATATCGTAATAACTCCACAAATAGACAAAATCATTATTAGCCATTACCATTGTTATAAATTTACTTACGCACGCTAATTTATGTCTTTACCTTCCTGTCCTAAATGCCAATCTGACTTTGTATACCAAGATCAAACCTTGTTGATCTGCCCTGAGTGCGCTTATGAGTGGGATCCAGATGCGATACTGTTAAATGATGTGATTAGCGTAAAAGATGCCAATGGCACGCTTTTGTGCGAAGGCGATAAAGTGACTGTAGTAAAAGATTTAAAAATCAAAGGTAGCTCACAAGTGATAAAAATTGGCAGTAAAGCGGTTATACGCTGGATAAAAGATGCTAAAGATCATCAGCTCGATTGTAAGGTCGATGGCGTAGGCGAAATGATAGTGACTGCTAAATTTGTTAAAAAAGCCTGAACAGGTTTTGCACTGAGTGATTTACGAAAAAACGTGGTTTGTATAAAGTCCTTACTAAATTAGGGGAAGCAAGGACTATCGCCTTAGTTGCTTGCAACAATCATAATTACATACGCATGTTTATAACTGTTCTGCAGTACCCTCATTTGGATGTGTTGTAAATAAATTCACTTGTGCACTTGGTTGGCTGACGCTGTTTTTTTGTAAGGCAATATAGAGATCTGAATGCACGTAGATGCCGTCTTTACCGGATGTCATACCAGCAATTTCAAACCATGATAGTAATTGCCGCTTTCTGCCAGCTAGTTCTAATCGAATACCACGTTTTTTAAATATCACGTCTAAATCTGCGAGCATGGCCATGACACTTAAATCTAAATGGGTGAAGCAGGGGACTGCGTCGATAATAACGCATTGCGTGTCGTCTTTTTGCCGCGCATATTGTTCTAGCAAACGCCGTTTAAAGTAACCGGCATTAAAGTAAGTTAAAGGAGAATTAAAACGATAAATAAAGACTCCTTGTACTGACTTTGCTTTATCTGTGGCATCAAGGCTCCTAACAACGCCCTTAATATCAACACCTAATATATTGTCGGTAGGGCGCATTACGGTGCGAATAAACTGGAATAACCCCAATAGTACAGCGAGAGTGATGCCTGGTATTACGCCAATAAATAACACTGCGAATAAGGTGGCTAGCGCAAGGTAAAATGCTTGTTTGTCTTTACGCTTTAATAGCCAAATGGCTTTTAAGTCTAATAAATGGATTGAAGCAATAATAAGCACAACACCTAATGCTGCACTGGGAATAAATTCTAGGGGAGCGGTTAAAAATAGGGCGATAACAGCAATAATTCCCGCTGAGATAATCGACACTAATTGCGTTTTACCACCGGAATCATCGTTAACAGCTGTACGAGAGTCTGCACCACTGACAGCAAAACCTTGTGATAAAGCAGATCCAATGTTCGCAATACCTAACGCTCTAAACTCTTTGTCAGCATCTATGTCGTAACCATTTTTAGCTGCAAAACTGCGAGCGGTTAGCATCATACTGACAAAGCTGACTATTGCTAAGTTAAGTGCAGGCACGACAAGTTCACGAATAATACCAATATCATAAATAGGGGTGTTAAACACTGGAAGGCCACCGGTTACAGTGCCAATTGTGTTGATATCAAACTGCTTTAAATTAAAAACCCACACTAATAGGGCACCAAATGCGATAGCAAACATAGATGCTGGCCAAGTTGGTTTTAGTCGCTTCATGGCAAAAAAAACACCGAGGGTAAACAGGGCCATTAATAGAGTAGGGATGTGGGTTTGTGATAAATAAGTAGGCACACCTCCTAATCGTTCAAGTAAATATCTGTCATCGAAGGTAAAACCGAATACTTTAGAAAATTGGCTGACAATAATCGTAATTGCAACACCGTTTAATAAGCCCATTAAAATAGGCTTAGATAAGAAGTCTGCTAATACCCCTAATTTAAATCGGCTAGCAATAAAGCACCAAAAGCCGGTCATCGCGGTCATAGTTACAACGAGTTGCCAGTGTTTAACACTGTCTCCAGCTGCAAGTGGTGTCACCACCGCAGCAATAACCGCACATGTTGCAGCATCGGGTCCGACAATCAATTGTTTGGAAGTACCAAACAAGGCATATAAAATCATGGGTAATATGCATGAATATAGCCCAACAGCGGCGTTAACCCCAGTAAGTTGTGCATACGCGATAGCAACAGGTAGAGCAACGGCGGCAACGGATAATGCAGCTCTCACATCATCAGCAAACCACTTTCGTTCATAATGAAGTAAAGTGTTTAAACCCGGCATAAAATCATACAAACGCGACAGCACTAAAGTTTCCTTATTTAATCGTAAGCACACTTGGATAGTAAATTTAATATATTAACAAGTATAGCTCAGGGGGGAGGATTTTTTTAATAAATAGCAGATACTTAGGCTTAGGACTGCTTTTGATTGAGTGTTAAGTCTGATGAAAAAGTTTAAGGTTGAGCGATATTAGCTGGTTGGTGTTATCACATTGCTAATATCATACTAGATGGTGAATAAGATAAAACCAGCGCAATGGCTTTATCTTAGAGTGTGTAAATGCCTATTGGAAACTTTTAACGTGCAGAGTATTGGTGAGCCTTTAATACTTCAAGAGAGACTACTTGTAACGATTTTTCATGGGTGGCCTCAAGTATAACCGGCGGAGCTACGTTTTCAGCAACCGCATGGTGCCAGCGCACGGCACATAAACACCATTTATCACCAGCCTTTAGGCCTGCAAAATCGTACATTGGATTAGGCGTTATCAAGTCATTGCCTTGTGCTTTTGAAAACTGTAAGAATTCTTCAGTCATGATGGCACATACACTGTGGTTACCAAAATCAGATGCAGGGACATAGCAAAACCCTTCTCGAGTGTAGCCTGTATTCCCGCAGCACAAATGCAAGCGCGTACCTAATACATTTAATTGATTGCTCATAAAACTACCTTGTTATAATTTGTATTGTTTTACATTGAGTCTGCTTTCAGACTATGTGAAAACGTGGTGGATGAAAAGCTTAATATTGATAGATAGCATGGAGATCACAAATAACATAGCCATTAAAAATATTAAACGTCAGTTCATCAAACTAATGGCGAGGCCAAAATCAGTTCAATATTCATTTATAGTTGCTTGTTGTGTAATTATTGTGCAATTGTGTTTTTGTTGGCTTGCAATTTTTACGTTTACTGTACTAGTAAAAATTTATTATGGTAACTTGCAGCTACTATACGTTTGTCTTATATCCAGAATCTATATATATGTGAATATGGTATTTTAATAGCTTCTGATTTCAAATAAACACTTAATTGTAATTGGCAGTATAATTACAGTTTTTATAAGCTCTCGATGTATCAATACCATGGAGCTTTACATTGTTACACGTGAGGAAAAATGAGTAATCTAAGTCTGAAAAACAAGCTGTTGCTATTAGCTATTTTGCCGCTCACGCTGCTTTTAATTAGTTTAATGGCCAGCTCATATTATTTAGAGTATCAAAATCAGCAGCAAAATTTTGTATCGTTTAAAACAAAATTAATTGCTGACAAAGAAAGTTTATTAGCAACTGAGGTTGAGATAGGCCGCCAAATAATTAATTACGAACTAGCCAAGGGGACTAAAGAAGATGCAAAAAATGCATTGCGAGATCTCACTTTTGGCAAAGATGGTTACTTTTTTATCTATGATACAAAAGGCGTTAGTATTTTCCATGCTCTATTGGGTGATGCAATTGAAGGGCAAAATAAAATAGCCATGACCGATCCCAATGGTAAAAAAATAATTGTTGGATTACTTGAGCAAGCAAGACAAGGTGGCGGTGCTTTTTATTATGATTTTCAAAAGCCTAATACAACGGGGTTAGTTGAAAAAATGGGTTATGCAGCGATGGTTCCTGGTACAGATTGGATGCTAGGAACGGGCGCTTATATGGATGATATCGAAGCTGAGCTAACAAAGTACCAAGCAACAATACAAGCTCATATGAATGAAAAAGTAACGACCCTGTTATTAATTGCATTATTTTGGGTGATGTTGACGGTGTTTTTTGCCTTAATTGCGGCAAACAATATGGTAAAGCCTATCCAAAATATGGTGCAAAACTTAGATGATATAGCAAAAGGCGAAGGTGATCTGACTAAGCGCTTAGAAGTGCATAGTAATGATGAAATTGGTCAATTGGGTAATTCATTTAATGTGTTTGTTAGTAAACTACATAGCATTATCACCAATGTGGCAGATGTAACTCGTGATGTAAAAGATTCATCAAATGATATCAATACACAAACACAGTTAATTGAAAATCAGTTAGTAAACCATAATCATGAAACTGAGCTGGTAGCAACGGCGATCACCGAAATGTCAGCAACATCTCAGGAAGTCGCGCAAAATACCACACAAGTGGCGGTATCAACCCAGTCAGCCACGCAAGATGTTGCCAATGCTCAAAAATGTGTAGATGTTTCTTTAGAAGAAGTTTCAAATTTAATGAGTGAGATTAATCAAGCTGCTGAACAGGTTAATTCATTAAGTGAACAATCTAAAAAAATTAACAGTGTATTAAGTGTTATCGGTGGCATTGCTGAGCAAACTAACTTATTGGCCCTTAATGCGGCTATTGAAGCTGCAAGGGCTGGCGAGCAAGGCCGTGGTTTTGCGGTTGTAGCTGATGAAGTGAGAAGTTTAGCCAGTCGTACACAAGAGAGCACGTTAGAGATTAATGAAATGCTTAATGAGTTACATACGCTAGTCACAGCAGCGGTAAAGGCAATGTTGGCAAGCCAGCAAAGCTGCAATCGCTCAGTTGAGTCATCTCGCGCAATTTCTGAAAGTTTAGGGGCGGTAACCAGCTCGGTTACCACAATTAACGATATGAGCACGCAAATAGCTACAGCTGCCACAGAGCAAAGTAGTGTAACTGAGGAAATTAACCGTAACGTTTTTGCGATTCAAGAAATCGTTAATGAGCTAACACGTTCAATTAAAACAACCTCATCAGTTAGTCATCACTTAGCTGGTCGAGGGGAGAGTTTAGGCAATTTAGTAGGTCAGTTTAAGATCTAATATAAACAAAAAGTGGCGATATTATTGTTGATCAGTAATAAATAAAGATCAGGCTTTAAATAGCCCGATCTTTGACTTTAAATATAAATTAGTCAGTTTAAACTGAACACAAAACCGCTAGATTAGCTGCTGAGTTTGCCCGTTGACGACTCTAAGTGTGCACGCACAAACCATTGAAACTGTTCTAAATCGGCAAGTTGGCTAATTAGCATATCCTCAGATACCGGATCGAGCTCTGATAGCTTGCCAATCGCACTTCGGTGATCGCCATTAATCCCATTATATACTTTATCAAGCGCAACTAAGTGATCTTTTACCAAGCCCTTACCAATTGAGTAATCTTGCCATGAACGACGATCAACTATCGATTTTGGAGTACCAACTGGAACTCCGCCCAACGTAGCGATTCGCTCGGCGATGGTGTCGGTCATTGCTCTGATCACTTCAACCTGAGGGTCGAGCATTTCATGCACGCCAATAAAATTTGGGCCAACTACATTCCAATGAATATGTTTTAGAGTCAATTGTAAATCGATCAGTGCGACCATGCGGTTATCAAGTGTAGCAATGGTATTTTTTGCAGATTCTTCATTCATACCTGGGGCAGTAAATTCAGCGATTTTGTTTGTTTCGTTATTGTTACTCATTATTCCTCCTGATTTATAAGGAATGTTCACAGCGTCTAATAAAGTCTATGAACATGCGTTAGTTTATATAAAGCAATGGTTGTGCCGATAAAAATTATTTTTTAAGTTGCTGATATTTAATGTTTTGTATTTTTTTCAAAGGAGGGGGATGAAAGCTTTCTTTGATATGCCATGAAAAATATGCACTTTTTTGTAAAATCTGCAAAACAAAAGGTGCTGTTACGTGTTAGCGAATTGCTTACTATTAATAATAACTGAGATGCAGGAGTGTATTGTCATTGTTGATTAATCATCACTTACATATACTCAACTCATCTTGTTATTAAAGGAGAAGTGCATGTTGAGATTTTTTTCTATCGAGCAGGGGGTGATCAAAGAGTTAGAGCCTTCATCCGATACCTCTCTTGAAGTATCAATCAGAAATGCACACTGGATTGACACAATCAACCCAACGGAAGATGAGCGAAATACGCTCGCAAAAACGCTCAATATAACTTTTCCTGAGTCAGGGGATGTGCAAGAGATTGAAGCTTCATCGCGATGTTTTATCGACAATGAAGGCTTGCATGTGCATGCATTGTTTATGTCGCCCAATGAAGGACGTTTTAATACGGTAACAGTTGCCTGTTTACTACAGGATAACTGTTTGCTGACCATTCGCGATGACGAGCTGGCTGACTTTCGATTGTTACGCTTAAGAGCACGTAAAGGTCAAGTAATGTGTGATACGCCAAAACAGTTATTGGTTACATTATTCGATCAAAAAGTCGAAAACCATGCTGATATGCTCGAGGATATGCATCATCAGTTAGAGAAGCTCAGTGCATATGTACTAGAAGAAGATGACTCTGATCTAGAAGAAGCGGTCAGTCGTATCGCGCGTTTAGAGGATGCGAATGGGAAAGTGCGTTTGTGTTTAATGGATACGCGGCGCAATATTTCGTTTTTAATACGTCGTTTAGGTGTACAAAATGAGGATCGCGAATCACTACGAGAAATTGTACTTGATATAGATACGCTAATGTCTCACTGTACCTTTTTGTTTGATAAGGTGAACTTTTTGATGGATTCAACACAAGGTTTTATTAACATTGAACAAAATCAAATTATCAAAACCTTCTCTATTGCTTCGGTGGTTTTTTTACCACCTACCGTAGTAGCCAGTGTATATGGGATGAACTTTAATATAATGCCTGAGCTGCAATGGGAATGGGGTTACCCATTTGCAATTGGCATTATGTTGCTATCGGGCTTTGCCCCTTATTTATTTTTTAAACACAAAGGCTGGCTGTAGTGTGTGCCAATGACTACTTGGCATACACTATTATACGAGTTTATATTCATTTTATACGGATAGCGGTCTTATTATCACCTTGCATTAAGATAATAAAGCAGCCGCTAGGCGCACAAAGTCGGACGAGGTAAGTATACCCACGAGTTTATTTTTTTCAGTGATCACAGGCATGCAACCATGGCGGTTATCAACAAAAAACCGAGCAACATCTTGCAGTGGTTGGGTTGCTAGTACAGTGGCAAAATCGGTTGCCATAATAGTGTGTATTTTCGTTTGTTTTTCCTTTCGTTCAAGTGCGCTAGGACTGTAATTAGCCATAATATTCATCACTTGGGCAATCATGATTTTTTGTGTCAACATACCCACTAGTTCGCCATTGTTATCAATTACCGGAATATGGCGGATATTTTTTTCCTTCATTAGATTATGTGCGTCGTGTAGGGTGTTTTCTGCACTTACGGCAAATGGATCTGATGTCATTAAATCTGCAACTGTTTGGCTCATTTTGGCTCCCGTGAAATCACTAACTAGAACTTTGGTTAAAAGGTTTACTAAAATAGCTACTGGAGATAGATGGATTATCCAGAGCTCATATTATTAATCATTCTAGCCTTATTTTTTCTTATTGCACTTTATCAAGATCAAGGCTTTGGTTTTTTGTATAGGAATAGTTTTTAGCTTGGTCATCAGCTGGTTTAGATTAATAGCCAATGGAGATATATTTACTCTCCGAAGCTCAGATTATTTATCTTTATGCGAAAAATTATCCCTTAGTGTACCAACCCAGTTTGAAAATTTATGTATCGCCGAGTTGCCTTTGCCCAGTAGCTCATGCATTTCTGCTTCAAAATGGGTTTGTTCTTTACTACTTGGCTCTGGTAATGGCGGTAAAATATGAGCAAAGTAGGTTTTATCAAGCAGGCGGTGTAATAACCGCTCGCCAATAAAGGGCTTGCCGCTGTTGAGCGCTCTAGCTCCTTTAATTAGGTTACGAATATCATATTGGGTTGGGCTAATGTCGGGCACTTGTTTAGGGATATTAAGTAACTTATATACCCCAATACGTGCTGTACGAATAGAGGCTTCCATCGTGAATATAATATCGTTGTGGGTTTCAACAAATTGACCAATCAAACCTAAGTTTGTACAACCTTCAGGAACTGAGGTGGGTCTGTCACCAGCTGCACGAGTCATAAATTGAGCTGTGATATAAGGCATTAGCGCTGTACGTATCTTGGTATTGGCAATGATTTCATCAAGCTGCTGTTCAATGCCCAAATGGTAGCAAAGCTCCGTAATTATTTCTTCACCGCTACATTGTGGCATTGTTTTAACGATACGATTACCTTGTTTGTCCATTAATAAACCATAGACCCAAAGTACTAACGTATCATCGGGTTGATCTGGAAAATGAGGTTGGCGGTTACACGTTACACTCAATAGCCAGTTAGAGTCTGTAAAAGTAATAATGCCGCCAGTTACCGTGCGACCAGAGTAAGGATCGTTTACTGATAATGTTTTTAGCTTATCTATAAGTGGGGATGGCTTGCAAGTCAGTGTGGCTGACTCCCACATAGACTTATCAATATCGCCATAAAATTTTTCGGGTTTACCAAAAACAGCTGATTTCTTCGCGAGGTTTTTCCATAAATTCCACCCGCTATTTTCGCCGGGATCATGTTTTTCACAGTTCAGTTCGGGCACATTTTGCATGTCGCCATAAGCTGTATGCTCTGTCATTGAACCCGTTAGTGCATAAACTAAATCGTCTGAAGCAACGTTAATATGCTGTGCTTCACCTTTTACAGTGGCATGGATCCCCGTTACGGTTTTTTTATTACCAGTAAATGTTATATCCAGATCGTTTACACGGCTTGCAAATTGAAAATTTACGCCTTTGTCTCGTAATAAATTAGCAAGCGGTTTAATAAAGGTATCGTATTGATTATATTTCGGAAAAAGTAAAACAGACATGTCGGCAAAGCCATCAATAGAATCAAGAAAGCGATGCAAATACAGTTTAGTTTCTAACAAGCTATGACAATTTTTAAAGGCAAACATAGTACGAAATAAAAACCAAAAATTGCTTTGTAAAAAACCTTTGCTGAAATAGTCTTCAATGCTGAGATCGTCAAGCTCTTCTTTGCGCTTGAGCATTAAACGGATCAGCTCCCATTGCTGGGCTTTATTCAGGCCAAAGTCACTTGCATCGAGTATCTCACCGCATTTATTTATTAAACGGGCTTGTGAGTAATTAGCGTCGTTATCATTAATTAAACGGTACTCATCAAGCACAGAATAGCCTTCGGGCAGTTCAACAGCGGGAACGTCTTGAAACAGATCCCACAAGGTGTCGTAATTCCAGTTCATTTCACGGCCACCACGAATAATATAGCCGTCTTCAGGGTTACCCGCGCCATCCATTGAACCGCCTTCAATATCCATTTCTTCCAAAATGGTAATATTTTCAGCGCTCATATGGCCATCACGAATAAGATAAAATGCCGCTGCTAGGCCACCAATACCTCCACCAATGATCCAAGCATTACGTTTTTCTATACCGGGTGTAGGCAGCGTTTTATGACGTGCATAAGGAGCAATAAAATCATGAGGGGGCAAGGTATTAAGTGGTTTATTGCTCCAAAAATCAGCCGTTGCGTCAGCTTCATGTTGGAAATTACTTGCTGCGGTTGCAGAAATATTAAACTTCGCTATTGCTTTATTCGTCATTAGCCATCCCTTTTCATGAATATAGATAAGTGTCAGTACTGTTTGCAAGTCTCTCCATAATTGCACGAGGCAAGCATAGTCATGTTGTAGTAGATCAAAGTTTTAGTTCGCGAGGGGTTTATAAGTTAGCTGCTGGAAATTGATTTGTTATCCGAAATTGAGGTTAACAATGGCAACTTAACCAAGTTGCCATTGTTAAGGCGTTTATTTGTTTTATTACTCACAGCATACTAAAAAGTACCGAGGCGACTAACAATACAGCCATAAAAATATTGAATGCTCGTAGGCGCTTGCGATCTTTTAGCCATACTTGTAGCCTTTGTCCGACTAACGTCCATGAGCAGACACAGGGTAAATTAACTATACCGAAAATAAGGCCTACAAGTACCACTGCGCCAATTCCTTTGGATGGGGCATAAACACTTACTGCACTTAATGCCATAGTCCAGGCTTTCGGGTTAACCCATTGAAATAAAGATGCTTGTATAAAAGAAAAAGGTCTAGTATCGCTATTTTTAGCACCGATAGGAGTTTTATTACTGGCAATTTTATAAGCAAGATAAAGCAAATAAGCCATGCAAAGCACTTTTAATAGCTGGTAACTCCATGGAAAAAAGTCAAACAATTGCATGACACCTAAACCAACCAATACGAGCATGATCACAAAGCCAATTGTTACGCCGAGTAAATGTGGCAATGAACGTTTAAAACCAAAGTTAGCGCCTGAGTTCATTAACATCAGGTTGTTAGGACCTGGGGTGATGGAAGATACAAGTGCAAATAATGCTAATGCTGATACCAATTCAATATTCATTTATAGTTGCTCAGTTGATAATGATTGTGCAATTATATTTTGTATGGCTCGCAATTTTTGCGCTTATTAATCTATTATAAATTTACTTTAGCAACTTAATATGAAAAAAGATCGAATTAACGACAGGATATTGCAAGAATTAAAGCGCAGTGGTCGAATTGCCAACGCTGAACTTGCTGATTTGGTTGGTTTATCCCCATCAGCATGCTTGCGCCGTGTACAAGAGTTAGAAAAAGCAGGTGTGATCAAAGGCTACCGAGCAGTTATTAATAATCAAGCGTTTGGACTTGGTTTTGTCGCGTATGTGGGGGTGGGTTTAAATGAGCACTCTACGAAATCACAACGAGCTTTTGAACAAGCACTTGAGTTTATTGATGAAGTTAAAGAGTGCCATAATGTCACAGGAGCATTTGAATATTTACTTAGAGTAGAAACCGCTGATATTAAGTCTTATAAAGCATTCCATGCTGATGTTTTAGGATCAATCCCACAGGTACGAACGATCACTTCGCATGTAGTGATGGACTCACCAAAAGATGAGCGGGCGTAAATGCTAGCGCTAACGGTGCGATGCCACTTTTAATTTTATGCTGAGTCCTTGCTTGGTGGTTTATGTCACTTTATTTACCCAACAAGTAGCAGTAAACAGGCTACTTGTTGGGTTTGATATGCGCTCAAAATTGAGGTTAAAGCACGTTTAATTAAAAGTAACTATCATCGCTGATACGCAGTGCCATACAATCGCTGTGGCCGTTTATAATCATGCTTTTATCAACGCGTACGCCAGCACCAGCGTATTTACCTGCTGCGGTAAAACTACATATTTGCACAAAGTAATCAGCTACTTTAGGAAGGGCAAATAACTGCTGGTATATTTGCTCTTGAGAGGCAAAATGACCCGTTGTTTTTTCTATTACGTGTTGTTGTTCATCAACGAGTTGAATATTTGCACCGCATCGACCAACAATCGGTTTAACGACATAGCCTGTTTGCAATAGTTCATCATTTAAATCAAATGCAGTATTGAGTAAAAACGGATGATTTGGAAATAAACTCCACAGTACTGGCAAAATTGCTTTATTACTGGGTATTAATGTCCACAGCGGCTCAAAAACCATCACATTTTTACGAAGTAATACATCGACCAAACGTGGGGTTTTACCAGATTGCCAGTGCGGCTCAAAATCATCGCTTTGGGATTGATCAGCCTCACACTCTAGTCTTATTTGATCAAGAGCGGTTTCCCATGACCATGTTTTCCAAACGTAACTGAGTTTTTCGCCATCAGCGTCAACAATATTACCCGCTGCGTCCCAGTGTAAATCAGTCAAACCAATGATTACTTTGCACTCAAAACCAGCGGCTTCAATAGCTTCTTTCATAAACAATGCATGGTAATGTTCTTCTGGCTCATCATCTTGCAATATATGGACAAGGCCGTTTACTTCACTTTTTCGCCATGCCCTTACTAAATCTTTAAATAAATCATGGCCGGCATCAATACCCGTTTTAACACCAAAGTGTTTGGCCCATTTACCTTGTACTTTGCCACTTTCCATATAGCACGATGCTGAATCGCAGTTGTATTCATAGACTTTCAAGCCTGCGGGAGTTAATGCAAAATCAAATCGACTGGTGATCAGTTGATTTAAGCGATTATCCCATGATTGGCGAATCTTATTGAGCACCGCATCGGGTAAATTAAACTTTTTTAATAGCTCAGGATGCTGCAGTACATAGTCTGTTGCATGCATAAACAAGCCATGTAATTCATTGGTAGCATGTTCAATAGTTTGTTGAGCGGTTTTTGAAATTGTAAAATAATGATGTTGATCAGCATTAACTGAAGTCAATTTATGCCCTTGCATCATTTCTACGTAGGCTGCTTCATCGTCATTGGCAATGTTAAGCCATGACTTAGTGGCTTGCCCATAATCAGTTGCATATTGGGCTTTTATGGCAAACAGATCAGTGTTTATTTCAGGCGTAGGTTCACTAAATTCGCTGTACTCAGTTTGTGTCATCCAGCCTAAAATAGTGGCGTCACTGTAAGAGCACTCAATCCAGTAGTCACCTTCTTTTGTGACTTTCGCTTTGAGTTCGCGACACCACTGTTGATCTTGCGGCCATAGCTGATGGGCCACGTTTTGTTCAGCAAGACGAATTTTATCCTGATGTACTTCAACCACCACCGCAACATGGCCAGTTTCTTCAAATTCACCGCCTTCTTCCCAAATGAGTAAACTTCCTACCACTGGGTAGTGTTTTGCACCATTACGAAATGCTTGTAAAGGCAACCTGGTTTGATTGTTTATGTCACGCACTGAGCGTAGCTCAAAAATATCGTAAGCCATTGCAACATCATCAAAAATATAGCCATGATTGAGATACATCCAGCGTCGCGCAAATTCAACACATTGCCATTTATAGCCCATGTAAATACCATCGAGGTAACTACGATAGGCGCTACGGTTAGGATAAATTGTTTCGTCAGCTGTATCGTAATCAGACGAATAAACAGCAACATTACCAGGCGCATAACCTAATAATTCACCAAACTGACTGACAGGAACGCGGGATTTAATAGACAAAGTAATTCAAAATTAAGGAGTGATAATTTGCAGACTATAGGAGTGAATAAGGCCGATAGCAAGATAATAAATATAATCTTTCAGGCATTTTATATGTTGCTGCTAGATGCATAGACCAACCGTTATTGCGTATTACAAAGAGCTCATTAATCACTTAATTATCATTTAGTTGATTTACGTCTTTATTGTCCCCATATTAACTAAAAACAGTCATTAAAGGGAAGTTATGCGTCATTATCCATTATATAAAATTGATGAAAAATGTTTACGTCGCTTAGGTCAGGGAGTTTTAAAAACTTATAATTTAAATAAAATTATAGGTTTAGATACTGAAAAAGCAATCGCTAAAGAGTGTGAAGACTTACTTGCGCTGAATGAAGATTGTAATGCAGAGCATTTTGCCGAGCTTCGTCAAAGGCGGGCAATTAGTGACAGCGTGCCAGATGATGATCTATACGCGCAAGTTGTAGAAGCTGATGATGGTAGCTTATTTATAGTCAGTGTTTGTCGTAATGATGATGACGAGACTATGTTTGAAGTGTTTAGTGAGCATCCGTTATCAGAACCATTACTTGCACAGCTGGTCCGCTATATTAGTAAGGTATTATGCTGGTGTACGCCTAGATATATTTGTGTATGGCCAGCATCAGGATCAATACCAGCCAAACAACTGCTAAGTTTGGCCGGTAGCCGCGCTGTTGATTCATTGTTAGCAGCACAAGATCCTAAACTGACTGTTGATGAATTACTCTGTGCAGATATTGCATTGCAGCCGTTTGAACTTGATAAAGATTGGCCTTGGTATGAGCGTGACTATACTCAGTTTTTAATGCAGCATCCTGAAATGGCAACAATAGTACCAATTAGCGAAAAAGACGATATCAGCGAAGCTATTGCAGCCGGATTGTGCAGCGCGGCGTTTTATAGAGGCAAGCCACTGGGTATGATAATGGCTGAGTCGAGCGATGAGCTAGGGTTTAACGGTTTACTAATCAGTGATATTTTTATTACTGGGCAATTTAGAGGACAGGGCTTTGCATCCCCAATGCAGCGTTTATATTATCAACAGCATATGCAAGGTTTTGAATTTTTCTTTGGTTACATTCATGCTGATAATAAACCTTCGTATAACAATGCACTTAAACAAGGACGAGAGTTGCTGCGCCAAGAAGTGTACCTTCCTGCGCATTTATTTTTATAGTTGTTTTGCTATTAATTTCAAAAAAATTAATCAGCTAGAGTAAAAACTTGGTGTTGTCTTGTGGCAATATAGTGGTAATTAAGCTAGCCTTTTTATGGTTATTAGTTTTATTAAGTATGATATGAAGCCTAAACGTTTGACTCGTTATTTGCCGCTGAATTCATTAGTTATGTGCTTGGCAGCTTTGCCAAGTTTTTCATATAGTAATGAGCAAGATACTAACCTATTTGAGATCCCGCTTGAGAGCTTACTTAACATTGAAGTTGTGAGCCCTTCACAAACCGTAAAAAAGATAAGCCAAGCGCCGAATATTATTAGCTCAGTTAACGCCACTCAAATTGCAAGTATGGGCGCGCGAACGCTATCAGATATATTGAAAATGTTGCCTGGCGTACAAATACTATCGCGGCGAAATGGCCGAGACATGGTGTGGATCCGAGGCATTCCATCAGGTCGAAACAGCAAAGTAATGTTAACTATTGATGGCGTACCTCAGCGGGAAGGTTTAATTGGAGGCTGGTCTCCTGATGAACAGATACAAATAAATAATATTGAGCGAATAGAAGTTATCCGCGGACCTGGATCTGCGTTATATGGTGGTGATGCATATTCAGGTTTGATTTCTATTTTTACGAAAGCAAAAGCGCCTGAACGAACTCTCATCTCAGCAGGGGTTGCCAGTTACGATCGTAAATCAGCTACTATCAATACGGGGAAAGAGTTTGCGGGCGGAACATTTGTTTTGTCAGGGCGACTCTTAGATAGCAAAGGCTATCCTCAACAATATGACCGCAACGGTTTTGCATCAACGCATGATAATAATGTTGATGCTAAAAGTCTGGGAGTGTCTTTACGCAATGAGCAGTGGCAATTTGGTATAAATTATGATGATTACACGACAGAGTATCCTCATTATTCGTCAAATCAATATAAATCTCAACGCTATCAAACACTCAGTGCGCACATCCAAAATAAACTTAGCTTTGATAAATTATCGATAGAAAATCAATTGTATACCTACAAGGTGAAGCGCTACTTTGAACGTACGATTACCGATCTGCAGGGCAATATTGATTTTTATTCTGACTCAGACTTGGATTCCACATCAAATGGTGTGCGCAGTCAGTGGAGTTACGCGTTTAATCCAAATCACCATGCTATTGTGGGGCTGACCTTTCAACAACGTCAAGTCGGTGAATATCATGAGACGATAAAAAAACAAAACGCGGTAGAAGTTAATGAGTATGAATCAAGGGTGATTCGAGATGGTGACTTAACACCATCAAGCCATAATCGGGCTATTTACTTTCAACAAGAATCACTATTTTTTGAGCAACGCTTAGGATTGACGGTTGGTGTGCGGGTTGATGACTACCCTGAGTTCAGCTCAGAAACTTCTCCGCGGATTGCTGTGACTTATCAAGGTAATGAACAGTGGTCTGGTAAATTGATATGGGGAACGGCTTTTCGAGCGCCTACTTTTTTACAGCAATATGAAGTGCGCAGTGACAATAATATATCAGGAAATCCAAATCTAAATCCTGAACAAATAGAGACATTTGAAGGTGAGTGGGTTTATCATTTTTCAGCTAATAATAATATTACTCTGCGCGGGTTTAGCAGTTATTTGAGTGAGTTTATTCAGTCTGTAAATGGTAAGCCTTACGAAAATAGCAGTGAGCAATTACACGTTCCTGGATATGAAGTTGAGTGGAATAATCAATATTATGCAGATTGGTCTCACTTTAACCGCATTAGTACTTCATTTAATTATACCCGAGTTAATTCAGAGCAAGCGTCATTGGCAAAAGATACATTAAATTGGCTGCTGTTTATGGAGGATGAGCAATTTTCATTTTATGCGGGAATTAATTACCTTAGTCGGCGTAACCAAAGCCTAAGCTATCATACCAGTGTAAAAGTGCCAGAAATTGCACAACGAGATAATAAAGGTAGCTACTGGACTTTGGATGCTCACTTGAGTTATCGCCCTAGTAAGCAAAGTGCGTGGCAATGGACTATTGGTGTAAAAAATATGTTTGATAAACAGCATTATAACCCTACCTATGCGCCAGATAGCTACTATGACGTAAGGAAAGAGCCACAAAGTTATGAAATGAGTGTGGCATTGTCATTTTAATAGGATGACCTGCTAGGTTATTTAAAACAGTTAATGCAAAGCGGGTTATCAAGGTGCTTTTTAAATTCAATGTTTGCTGATAGCCATGTTGAAGGCTAACTTGCTTGTATGGTCCTGGGCAACACTTGTCCTGCGCATAGATATAAATATTGACTTCATCCAATATAGAATATTGCAATATCTCTCCTAAATATGCACAACTTTAAGTCTAAAAATAAATCCTAACAGAGGTAATAGTTAACTTTAGAGCGAAGTTTTTTAATTTGTTGAAATAGTTTTCCTCTTTCGTCGGTCTTTGCATGTGGGCACTAATAATCAATAATCATTTCAAGAGGTCGTGAGTAGGATGACTAAAGTTAAACGCAGTAGGTTGGGTATGCCAGCGATACTTTATCGAGGTAGCTTATTACTAGGGTCGATGGCTGTTTTTGCAACGGCGACACTTTATTTTGCAGGCGCATTTAATCGTGATGCAGTAACAGCACAAAAATTTGTTGATTTGCAGCAAGGTGACACACCACATGCCGGTTTTCGTCGTGCGCATGCTAAGGGTATATGTATAACGGGTAATTTTGAATCAACAGGGGCACTATCTTCTTACTCGGTCGCAGAGGTGTTTAAAAAGGGCAGTACGCCATTTTATGGGCGTTTCTCAATTGCAGGTAATAATCCAACCGCGCCAGATTTAAAAGCACCGGTGCGCAGTCTAGCATTTGCAGTAAACAGTGGCACAGTCGATGAATGGCGTGTTGCTATGAATACGCCTCCTGTAATGGCAGTTGCTACACCTGAGGCATTTTTTCAGCAATTGCAGGCATTATCACCGGATCCTATAACAAAACAACGAGACCCAGAAAAAATAACAGCGTTCTTTAAAGCACATCCAGAAAGTAAAGCATTTAATGATTGGAAAGCTGACTATGTGCCTGCCAATAGTTTTGCCGCAGAACGTTATCACAGTATCAATGCGTTTTATTTACATAATGAGCTAGGTGATAAACAAGCTGTGCGTTGGGTTGCGCGTCCGCACAAAGCGACAAATAATGCTGCGATGCTCGATACGTCATCGGCCAACGCACTTCAACAAGAGTTGGCATCACGTTTAGATCAAAACGCTGTTAAATTTGATTTAATTTTTACCTTAGCGGCGTCTAATGATGATGAGAATAATCCAACCATACCGTGGCCCTCAGATAGACAGACGATAAATGCTGGCACATTATCAATCGTTTCTTGGCACAACCAAGAAAACGCAGCCTGTGGCGACGCAAACTTTGATCCGTTGGTGTTACCGCAGGGTATGAGTGCGACAGCCGATCCGATTTTACGTGCGCGTGGTGCCGCGTATGCGCAGTCCTATCGTCGTCGTGCAAAAGAAACATTGTTAGGTGCTAAAGTTAGCGCAACAAATGGAGGTGAATAATGTCAGCAAATAAGGGCTACTCAGCAGGCAGTCGGTTATTACATTGGGTGATGGCGCTGATGTTAATATCGATGCTATTTTTAGGGTTATCAATGGTACAAAGCTTGGCCGTTTGGCAGGTTGAGGCTGTCACCTTACATAAATCTACCGGTATTTTAGCGCTCATTTTAGTTGTGCTGAGATTAATAAATAAAGTGTACAGCTGCACGCCTACTTTACCCACTGAGTTACCTAGGTTGCAGCGGTTTGCAGCTCATATCACTCACTTTGGGCTTTATTGCGCGATGATACTGATGCCGCTATCTGGCTGGTTAATGCAAAATGCGGACGGGCGCGTAGTGCAGTTTTTTGGGTTATTTCAGTTACCTAATTTGCTTGACGCTGATATTAAATACTTTGCATTTTTCCGAGAAATGCATGGCATTGTAGCTTGGTTGTTTTTAGCAATGATTTTTATGCACATCAGTGCCGCGCTTTATCATGGTTTAATCAAACGTGATGGCGTTATGAGCGCAATGCTGACAGGCAAAAAGTAGCTGTAATAAAGCTCACTTAGGTATTCATTCCAAGAAAAAGGCCAGTTTTACTGGCCTTTATGCATTTTAGTTTATTCATAGCTGCGGGCTTTTTTGGTTTTAATTACGGCAATATAGCCGTGCCAGCTGGCATAGCTAAGTAGTGGCATAATAACTATAAAACCAGTAGCACCAGTGACAAAACCAAGGGCTACGAGTATAAAAATACATGCAGACCAAACAATCATCGCTGAAAAGTTGGTTTTAACGGCATTCATTGATGACATAACCGCGGTCATTATATCGACCCGTCTTTCCATCATAATTTGTGGAGTAAATGCTGAAATAGCAAATACAGTAACAAGCAAAATTCCGCCGATAATGGTACCTAAAGTTAAAAAAGCGGAGAGTTCTTCAAATGTAGGATTAGCATGACTGGGGTAAAGTGCATGAACTATCGCTGCCAGACGCATCCATATAATCATTATTACCATCAGTAAAATTGCAAATCCCCATTCACCGACCGGATTTCTGAACATTGATTTTAGAGAATGGCTAAGTGTTGGTGTGTGGCCTTTTTCTAGCTCCCAAGCAACATCATAGAGACCTACCGCAAATACCGGGCCGATCAGAGCAAATGCGACACTGGCTGGTAAAACAACTAAGTAGCTGTCAGTGAACACCGCGAAATAGACAATTGCCAGCGGGATCAGAGTGAAAACAATCCCATAAATCAAGCTTAAAATAGGGGCTCTGGCCATATCTTTAAAGGCCAGTGCCAGCCAATGAAATGCTGCAAAAGTGCTGACCTTATTGCACTCTAAACAGCGCGCAAATTCGGAGTGTTTATCTATTGTGTTTGTTGACGGCATAAGGAGCTTCCTCTAAAGGCTACTCTTAAGGTTTAGAACATGTAGCCATTATTTACAAATTTTAAAGAACTTTTTAGCCTGGATTACGAGTACTAATTACTAAATTATTAAAAACTAATTAATTAGTTGATAGATTGAGTTGGGCACGCTATAGTATTTAAAACTAATTAATTAGTAGAACTTTAAAAAGGTTAAATACGATGGCTAGAAATAAATCAAATCAGCTTACCGATGGTGAGCAAAGTATTATGGAAGTGCTTTGGGAAAGTGGTGAGGCGTCTGTGCGCGATATAACAGATGAACTATCAAAGGAAAAAAAAACCGCTTATACCACAGTACAAACGTTATGTAAGATCCTTGCTGAAAAAGGCTACGCCGACTTTAGAAAAGAAGGAAAAGCGTTTATTTACACACCAAAGATTACTCAAAAAGAAGCGCGGCAAAGTGCATTAACTTCGATGCTGAATAAGTTTTTTGGTGGCTCACCTAAGGTATTGGCACAGCATTTAATGCAAGAGACTGACATTGATCTTGATGATTTAGAAGCATTACAGCGTAAAGTTGACCAAAGTAAAGATTAACAAACCTAGAAAAGGACGTCAGGACAATGATGATTGAATATACCTTATTAACAACGTTAGCATTTCATCACCTTGTTATTGGTTTTATACTTTTATTGGGACTTACGTTGATTAATAAATGTGTTCCATCGGGGGCTGAGTTGAAAAGCTGGTTGTGGATGACGACGTTAATTACCGCAACAGTCATCCCTTTTACCTTGATCACAACCGGGAATAAAAACGAAAATACAGAGATCAATACAACAGCGCAAACCATTGCTTCTCAACAAGATCCTAATGTGTTGAACACAGCTAGTACGGGTATTATTAATGAGCCGAATAACAGCTGGCACTTGCCTAGTGAAATCGTATTTAATTTTTCATTTTTGCTAAGTATAGCCGTATTAATCTGGCTTGCAGGCAGCGTTTGGCGAGTATTTACAGTATTGTCATCATATATTCAAACACGCTATTTGATAAGCTCAACAATTGAAAAAGCGCCACATTTATCTGCCCATATTGATACACAGGTTTATACTTCAACTAAAGTATCCTCTCCTTTAGTTGTAGGGTTTAAACAACCTAAAATTATTCTTCCAAAAAGCCTTACCGAGCAACTCAAGCATGAGCAATTACTGGCGATAGTGCTTCATGAAAACGCGCATATTAAACGCAAAGATAACTGGTTTGGTTTATTTCAAGAAGTCATCGCGATTCTATTTTGGTGGAGCCCGGTGATACGCATGCTTAACAAGCAAATTCATGTAGAACGCGAAATAGCCTGTGACTTACGTGCAGTAAATGAAATTAAAAATACTCAACAATATGCGCAATCACTGATTGATTGTGCAAAATTAATGGTAATGCAGCAAAGGAGTGTGCTGGCAATGGGGCTTTTTAGTAAGAAAAAAGAGCTAAATTATCGCATTGGTGCAGTGTTAGAAAATAAGCAATTTAAAAAGCCAAGTATCGCTGTAATTGCTTTGGTGTGTGCAGTGCTCGCTGCTACAACGATTCAAGCAACGCAGGCATTTTCACCCAAAATTAGTATTAAACATACCGTAGCAGATGCCCGACATTATTCACTGTTACCACAATTCGAGAGCACTTTATTAATTAATGCGGTCACGCGTAATGATATTGATGCGATACGTGTGCTGCGAAATGATGGGGTTGATATTAATGTACCAGTGATTGGTGATGGCACTGCGTTAATGATTGCCGTGAAAAAAAATAACAAAATAATGACTCAGGCATTAATTGACTTAGGCGCGGATGTAAATCAGTCATCAAGTGGTGATGGTAACCCGCTGATAGTTGCTGCGATGAATAATAACATTGAATTGGCTACGCTTTTACTTGATAACGGCGCTGATATAAATGCAATTGTACCGCGTGATGAAACGGCCCTTATAAATGCTGCATATTTTGGTTTTTACGATATGAGCCAATTATTAATATCACGGGGCGCTGATGTAAACTTAGCGGTTACTACAGGAGCATCTGATGGTTACCAGCGACGTACCCCCCTTAATCGTGCTCGCACAGAGTCAATTAAAGCGTTACTAATAGCTAATGGAGCACGCCAATGAATCACATATTACTTCACTCGCCCCCCTGAATGCGTTGATCTAACTTGGCTGATGAGCGAATGCAAGTCAGCCTGCGTCAAATTTATTTAAATTACTTCAATTAATTATTGATTGGTTTTCCCCCTACTTTTAGTGGGTCAACCAAACTCGCTCTGAATAAAGGAAAACAGTATGTTTACTCGTTACCAAAGAACAATTATTGAACAAAATGTAAGGGGGCAACATGATATTTAATACCCCCATATTCTTTTGGTTTTTTGCCATTTTTATTTTGTTTTACGGTTTTGTTTTTTTAAAACAAAAACCCAAAGTGTATTTGATTTTAGTCGGCAGCTTAGTTTTTTATGGCGCGTGGAATTATAGTTTTATTCCCTTGCTGGTGGGCAGTGGGGTAGCCGATTACTTTATTGCTCAAGCTATATATAAAGCATCAACGCAGCAACGTAAAAAGCAATGGGTTACGTTATCTGTGGTGCTTAATTTAGGGTTATTAGCGGTGTTTAAATATGCTGACTTTGTACTCAATTCTGTGTCTGAGCTGTTATCTACGCTTGGTTACAATGCCTCCATTGAGACATTAGGGTGGGTACTGCCTGTTGGTATTTCTTTTTATACTTTTCAAAGTTTAAGTTACACCATTGATGTTTACCGTGGCGATATGAAACCACGTAAAGGCTTAGTTGAATTTGTTGCTGCTTTATCGTTTTTCCCACAACTGGTTGCAGGCCCAATTCTTCGTGCAAGTCATATTTTGCCACAAATGCACGCCATCGCCTTGCCTAAGTACACTGCTGTAAAACATGGTTTTTTGCTGATCACTGTGGGGCTGATTAAAAAAACTGGTGCAGATATATTGGCTATCCCTGCACAACATGCTTTTGAGGCAAAAGGCCCCATAAGCACACTGGAGCTTTGGACTGGCGTATTGGCATTTGCAGGGCAGATATACGGTGACTTTTCGGGTTATACCGATATGGCAATTGGTATTGCGCTGATACTCGGTTTTAGTATTCCACTTAATTTTAGAGTGCCTTACTTCGCACTTTCTCCGGTTGATTTTTGGCGTCGTTGGCATATTTCACTCTCGACTTGGTTACGAGATTATTTATATATTTCATTAGGCGGGAACAGAAATAATAACCGCACCCGTAATGTGTTTTTAACTATGTTACTGGGTGGTTTATGGCATGGCGCAGCGTGGACTTTTGTTGCTTGGGGCGCATTTCATGGCGCTATTATCACTGCTACGCACTATTTAGCAGGGCTGAAAATATTTGCACGTTTTAATCAATCCAATGCACTGTTTGTAACTTTTATTAAGTGGGCCATCACGTTTTATTTAGTCCTTATAGGTTGGGTGTTTTTTGCAGCCAACGACTTAACTTCTGCCATAGATATTATTACTAATTTACATGTATTTAATTCAACAATAGCAGCTGGAAGCAACGCAATGACTATTTTTGTAATGACCAGTGTGTGGGTATTACTTGTACATATTATGGATTTTTACGTAATAAAGGGCGCTGACAAGCTGGAAAATAAACCCTGGTTATTTTGGCTGTTAATGATGTTAGGGCAAGGGGTATGTTTATTTATCGGGGAGCCAAGCAATGAGTTTATCTATTTCCAATTCTAATCATCAAGGTAGAGTAGCAATGACATCACAAAAATTATATGGAAAGTCGATTCTTGTTATTGGCTTATGCATGGCTTTCGCACTTGTCGGTATTCATCTTATTTTGCATGGGATGGGAGCAAATACTCAAGGCGCAATAGCAAGGGTTACTGAGTCACGTGCAGCTTTGCCACAAATAGTGAAAGAACCAAACGATGTTGTGATGTTTTTTGGCTCATCAATGACGCGTGCCGGATTTTCGCCACGAAAATTTGATGCTGATTTAGCGCAGCGGGGTAAGCAAGTTAAATCATTTAACTTTGGCTTTGGTGGGCTAAACCCGTACTTTCAAGATTTTTTATCACGACGTATTGCGGATGAATTTGTCAAAGAAGATCGCAAAATAAAGCTAACCATGATTGAGTTTAATCCTTTTCAAACCACGCAAACGCGCTGGAGCAGAGCGACCCCAGTTTTAGACTCATTTTTAACTTTACTCGCTAATGATCAGGAGTTAATGGTAATTGCAAAAAATGATCTTACTCGTGGCGTACGATTATTCAATATAAAATATTTGCGCGGCAATATTTCAGCTGAAATGATCACCAGTTTTTTGGGTCGAGAGATGTTTCCACCTAAATCGCATCAAACGTTTAAAGATGATGATGAAACTATTGCGCAGCGTCGCCGCTTAGGACGTTTACTCGGTGAAAAATTTGTAGAAGAATATCCTAATTATAAGGGCGCAGAATGGAGCTATGAATGGCAAGGGGGCGGTACAATCCCACAAGAGCGAACAGCAGAAACGTTAGCTATATTTAACGACTATTACCACGTTACGCAAACTGATAACGAAATGAAAAACGATCGCCTTAGTCGTATTCGCAGTGCAGATATAGAGCAGCTTCATTTTCAACCATTATTGGTTACGCATTTTATTAATATTGTAAAAAACTTTCAACGTGTATCTGAGAACGTTGAAGTGATCATGCTGCCAAAAAACAGTAAGTGGATAAAAACAACACCAGAGGCTGAAAAACGTTTAGCAGAAGTAATAGCGCAAATAGAGCAAGCCACTGGTATTAAAATGAAAAACCATCAAAATATACCGCAAATAACCCCGCAAATGTACCGTGATACCACGCATTTATCGCGTTATCGTGGCGATATTGCTTACACAGATTATCTAATAGAGCAGTATCAAAGTTTGTTTTAGTTTTTACTGCGGTTAGACTGAATAAGTTAAATGCATCAGCGGGTGAGAAAAATGACTACACGTTAACTTATCACGTTGATGTTTTTCGCCATTATTTGGTAAGAGTTGTTATTCAATATTGTTTATTTAAAAAGTTTAAAACTTAAGTTGTTGATTATTAATTGTTATTTACATGGCTTAATATTTGCTGAATGAGTGTAACTTAATTAGGAATAGACACTCATGCTATTAGATATTCAATCATTACGTCATCAATATAATAAAAGCAAAGATGCAAAATGCGCAATTAATACATTATCTTTGCAAGTTGAACCTGGGATTTTAGCCTTGTTAGGCCCTAATGGAGCTGGAAAATCTAGTTTGATGAGAATTCTGGCTACCATTACTAAGCCAACACAAGGTGTTATTTTATGGCAAGGCCAAGATATTGTTAAATCACCACAATTGTTACGCAAAGAGCTGGGCTATTTACCTCAATATTTTGGCGTGTATGAACAACTGTCGGGGTTTGAATTTTTGCAATATATGGCAGGGCTTAAAGGGCTTGAAAATGCACATGCCAATAGTGTTATTGATGATTTGCTGAATAAGCTTAATTTAACCCACGCCGCACATCAGCCGCTAAAAGGTTACTCTGGAGGCATGAAACAACGCATTGGAATTGCGCAGGCGTTATTAAATGATCCTAAATTATTGATCATTGACGAGCCGACGGTTGGTCTTGATCCGCATGAACGAGCCAACTTTAGGCAGTTATTGACTGAGCTTGCGGCGGATCGTTGCATTATATTCTCCACGCATATTGTGTCAGATGTTGAATCGATTGCGGACCGCATTGCCATTATGCGCGGTGGCACACTTATTCAATCAGTAACAGCGAATGTATTACAGCAAAAAGTGGCTGAAAAATGTTGGACATTAACGATTGAACCATCGGATCTGAAACAGATCCAGCATGAGTATATTGTTAGCCACAGCATTCGAAAAGAAGGAAAGCTTGAATTAAACCTTGTTGCGGATCATTGCCCTGATTCTAAAGCCACGGTACGGGCGGCATCACTCGAAGATGCTTACTTGTATTTTACTAGCGAGCAACCAGCACCTCGCAGCGCAGCGAGGATCGGTTAATGAAACAGATTTGGCAATGTATGGTCGCTGACTTTAAACAACGTACACGACAACAAAGTTATATGGTGACCTTGTTGGCTATGTCTGTATTAACGTTATTGTATTTTCCGTCCCCTGATGCGCAGTACCAAACACTAGTGATTAATGGCTACCGCGGCATTTATAACAGCGCGTGGATTGGTGTATGTTTAGCTATGCTAAATGTTATGTTCTTACCAATTATTTGCTTTTACTTGGTTAAAAATGCACTTGAGTTAGACAGGCAATCAAAAACGTGTGAGCTTATTGCAGTAACGTCGATTAGCAAACAGGCTTTTCTATTCGCTAAGTGGGGGGTAAATGTACTGATTTTACTTTCAATTGTATTGGCGATGTTGCTCAGTAGTGTATTGATACAGCTTTATTATGGCGAAAGCTATCAGGTTGATGTGTGGGCACTCGTTTGGCCGCAATTAGTGTTTGTTTTACCTTTGTTATTAGCAATTGCATCAATCGCTATTTTATTTGAGTCGATAACGTGGCTCAAAGGGGGGTTAGGTAATGTGGTATATTTTTTCTTGTGGGTTGGCTCGATAACGCAAAGTATTGAAGGAGTATCAGGCATTGGTGCAGTGCTTGAAAGTTTAGATATAGAGGTTGCTGCGCGTTTTCCAACAGAGCAGGGTGGTACCAATGTTGGCATAACAGCTAGTGAATCTGTAAAAACATTTGTTTGGCATGGGTTTGAGCCAAGTGCTGTGCACTTCCAAGGAATGTTGCCTTTATTGATAGTCAGCTCAATAGCTCTAAGCTTAGCATTTTTATTTTTTGATCGTTTTAGTAATGGCTCAATGAACGAGATTAAAAAGCAATGGCGAATAGTTAGCGTAATTGAAAAAGTCACAGGAATACTCGATAGAATATTTGTTGGCGCAACTAAGTCATTCGCTGTTACACGCTTATTACGATTAGAGTTTAAGTTAATGCTTAAAGGGCAAACAAATCTGTGGCTCATCGGATTGGTCATTTTGAATGTGTGCCAAGTTTTTGTTGATCAGAACCTGTTGCTGAGTCTTTTTTTACCTATGTCATTGTTGTGGTGTGTATTGGTTATATCGCCGTTAGGGCAGCTAGAGAGGCAAACAAATACTATTGAAATTATGGCTTATAGCAAGCAATCACCGCTATTACAAAGTATGGCTAGTTTCAGTGCTGGTTGGGGATTGTTAGCCTTTGCCTGTATAGGCAGTATTGCGCGGTTTGTAGTCATAGCTGAGTGGTTGTTGCTGGTGCAATTGTTTGTGGCTATTTCGTTTATGGTTTCGTTGGCCTATTTTTGCGGTACATTTACGCAGTCAAAACGAATGTTTGAAGTTGTGTTTCTAGTCATTTGGTACATAGGGCCTCTGCAAGGTGGACTATATTTAGACTTTTTAGGGGTGAACAGTCAAGCGAGTTGGGATGCAGGAATGCCTTATTACTTTTTGGGTATTGCAGTTGGGTTATTAATGCTAACGGTAAGTATTAGACAGACGCGTTGACTTCTATAGCGAGGTACTGGGAGGGTTGCAATCAATACCTTGCTTTTATTTAGCAAAAGCTGGCTTTGGGTTATTTGCGCTAAAAGCTTAAGTTGTTAATTTAGTTAAATTTTTTTATAAGCAAAAGTAACTCAGCGGTTGCGCTGGCATCAGCGAGTGCTCGGTGATGGCTTGTCAGGTTTAAGTCAAAATGCGCACTGAGATTACCTAAAGAGTATGATTTTAAACCAGGAAACGCTTTGCGAGATTCAACCACAGTACATAATTTGGGCATTTTAAAGTGGATACCTGCCATTTCACATTCTTTACGAATAAAGCCGTAATCAAAGTTTACATTGTGAGCCACAAAAATAGTGCCTTTTAGTTTATTAAGTAAAGTCTCAGCTATTTCAGTAAAGCGTGGTGCAGTTGCTACCATTGCGTCATTAATACCGGTTAAAGACACTATAAACTTAGGAATGCGCATTTGCGGGTTGATAAGTGTTGACCAAGTATCAATTACTTTGCCGTGTTGCATTTTAACTATGCCAATTTCGGTGATCCGATTGCCGCCTTTTAAACTACCAGTGGTTTCAATGTCGACCACGCTGTAAATACGATTGGGATCATTAACCCATTTTACGGCCGCAATGTGTACATTGAATCCATTACTTTTGAGGCAATCAATCGTTGTTAGCTGATTACGTCTTAATTTATCACCTGGGGCTTTTACTTCTTCAAAATGGAGTTTATTACCATTTAGCACCATCAAATCAGGGTAACCATCTTTAAGCTGCATAAAGCGCATGGTCATATTCTTTAAGTGACTTTTTAGCGCTGCTAATGAGCTATTTAAAATCAGCACTTCTAATGGTCGTAATAGCTCGTTATGCCAGCGAAACAGCCCATTAGCTTGCTCAAAATAACGGGCGGCACTTTTACAAACGTGTTTTAGTAAATCATCCGGTGTTTGCCAGTTTGCTAGTAGTGCTTCAATTTGTTGGTGTTGGGTATGATAAAAGCAGTCGGTTCTCAATGATTGTGGAAACATATCAAACTCATTGCAAGGTGGGGTGGGAGTATCTATATAAAGCTCGCGCCAAAAAACTAAACCAAAAAGGCTCTGCCAAAGCGTATTTTCGGTATAAAAAACAGTTAACCCTTGTTGAGTGTAGTGTTCTGTAACACCTTGCTCTACATCGTTTCGATAAACTTCGTCAATTTCAATAACACATTGCGTATCGGCGAGCATTGCACTTAAGCGAGAGCGAGTTTGCTTGTTAAATTTACGCATTAAAAAGTCATCAGCAAAATACAGTAAATCATCAGTGAGCGGATCTTCGATGATGGTTTCAAGCTGGATTTTTACCCACTCTTTATTACCTTGGCGGTATTGCTCGCGTATTTGTAATTCAGTTGCTTCAGCGCTATTTTCACAGGCATTTAAAAGTGTAAAACACAGCTCAATATTATATTTTTTTAGTTGTTGGTGAAGTCGTAAAAGGAGCTTGTTTTTAAGGTTGACTGCTAATGTACCTTCGGCCGGTTGATTAATAAGCTCAATAGCTAAAGCTTGATATTCGTCATCACTTTGCGCGCTTTTAAATGCCATGCGATAACGATTTAGCGCGTAGTTAGATTGCGCCTCTTCAAGTGTATCAAAGCGAGCTAAACTTACTGTATGGTTTTCTCGTGTGGTTCTTAGGCCCAAATCACGCAGTACAAAGCTATTTTGATGGTTAATATCACCTGTGCTTAAGCGGCCTATGTATAGAAATTCAAAGTATTCATACACAGCAAAGCGGTTATTAATAACAAACTGGTTATAAAGGCAGGTTAAATGTTCCGGCTTAGTAGCAAAAAAATCGCAAGTCTGTGCTACCAGTTGTGCTTTAGTGACGCTTTTTTTAATACTAGGTTGGATATCGAAAGGCGCGAGTAGTGCTAGCAATGCGGGTTTAGTTAGATGTGCGAGTACGTGTTGATAGTCGGTGTAATTTGGATGACTAATGAGCTGTGCTGTTTTTAGCTCTTCGAGTGCCAGTGCAGGGCTGTCTATTTCATTATAATTAAGTGTGGTGATTGCTACGAGTAAAGGTTTACGAGAATAAATGCGTGCCAGCATGCACTGGCCTTGCTCAGTAAGTCGGTTTGCTTTATTAATGAAATCGACGTGTTTTTGCTCTAATAAGTGTCTGCATTGAGTGTCGATAAATGTTATTAGCTCTTTAAAGTGGGCTAAATAATATTTTTCGGGTAATTCTTTTTTCATAACACACACCGTAACTGTATAAAAAAACAGTATCTAGCATTTGCTTTAAGTAATCAAGAGTCGGTTAGTTGTTTTAGAATATCAGCCATAACTTGATTGTTATATTGATGGACGATGCGTTGACTCTTAAAAAGCTGTGGTAATTCAATTAACAAAACGACGATGATTAAAAATACGCCAAAGCTATAAATAGTGAGTATGCCAATTAGCATCAGCGTTAAATTCACCGCACCACGTTGAAATCTACCTAAGTAAAAGTGGTGTAAACCTGCGGCAAAAAACCAATTCAGTACCGCATAAGTATCAGGGTCTTTAACGAGACGCTTTTCTTGCTGGTAAAATAGTTTACGCTGTTCAGGGGACAATGCATTTACTTCTGAACGAAGCTGCTCTTCTTGATCATTTAGTTGTTCTGATGTCATGGCATTAATAAGCCTCAAGGAAGTGGATCGGATTTTACGGTTACACAGTCGGGGTTATTGCAACGCCGTATTCTTTTTACGCCAATAAACAGACCTTTCACTAGCCCATATTTAGTAATTGCTTGATGAGTAAACTCTGAGCAGGAAGGACTGAAATTACAACTAATATTAAAATGTGTCTTAGCGCCGCCATTTTTTTGATAGCGGCGAATTGCACTAAGCGTCATTGCTTTAAGCACGGTTTCTGCCTAACGTTAAGATCACAGCTTCGCGTGACCAAAATAGCAAAAAACGTTTGCTTTCGATAACCTGAAATACCAGTTGCCAGCCATTTTGTGCTTCATCATTAAGTGTTGCTTCTAGCCTTTTAAGTGGTAACCCGCTCGAACCTAGCAGCAATGTGCCACAGCCACCCTCAACAACATGCAATACTTTATATTCATTAAAATTAGACATCGAGTTTCCTGTAGTTTGTTTTTTTGATAGATAATTCTGTGATTTTAAAAGTGATACCTGAGACTAAACAGATATGATTTTCAACCTAATATAGCTGATTTTTTTCGCATTTACTTAAAAAGCAGCTGTTTTTCGATTTTTTTCGCAACTTTTTTCTAAGCCGATTTATCAACGCTAGGACAGTTACTTAGGGTCACTTAGCTCTCTTCATTTTAGCCTATTCACAGTTTGTCAACCTTGAATTATCAGTTCCATTACTTTAACCTTTATTTTTATTGAACGTTCAATTAATAAAAATATGCCTAAAGTTGGAATGGAACCTGTCCGTCGTCAGCAGCTAATTGACGCTACTATTAGTTCGGTTGCTGAATTTGGCTTACAAGCAACAACCATTAATAGTATCAGTAAAAAAGCAGGATTATCGTCGGGCATTATTAGTCATTATTTTGGTGGTAAGCAGGGCTTGATAGAGGCCACTGTGCGTTATTTATTAACCAATCTAAAACACGAGCTGATCAAACAAGTAACGCCAACAACGACCCCTGAGCAAAGGTTAATGCTGATAATAGAAGCTAACTTTGCCAGATTACAACAGCGCAGCGATACCACTAAAACTTGGTTAAGCTTTTGGGCGCAATCGATGCACGATGTTCAGTTGCATCGCTTACAGAACGTAAATAGCCGACGACTTCTTAGTAATTTAGTCAGCTCATTTAAACAATTGATGGGTGATGATGAAGCCAAACTTGCAGCGCAATTATGTGCGGCAATGATCGATGGCTTATGGTTAAGAGCGGTACTAAGTAAGTCTGATCAAGATCAATTTGCACATTGTGAACAGCTAGCAAAAAACTTTGTATGTTCACTTATCAAACAGTATGGAGCTTAATGTGACAACACCTGTTTATCAAAACTTTATCAATGGTCACTTTTTAAAAAATCAAAGTGGCGAAACATTTGCAGTTAAAAACCCAGCAACAGATGACGTAATTTATTATGTAGAAGTGGCAGATGCGTTTATTCAAAATGCGGCTATTCAAAGTGCTAAACAAGGATTTGCTGCATGGTCAACTATGAGTCCGATTGAACGTAGTCGTATCTTACTAAAAGCGGTTGCATTATTGCGCGAGCGTAATGATTTACTTGCAAAAATAGAAGTGCTAGATACCGGTAAACCATGGCAAGAAGCCGAGTGTGTTGATGTGCAAACTGGCGCTGATGTAATCGAGTATTTTGCAGGGCTAGCACCTGCCCAAGTTGGCCAGCAGCAAATGGTTGGCGAAGATTTTTATTATACCCGTAAAGAGCCATTAGGGATTTGTGCCGGAATCGGTGCGTGGAACTACCCGCTGCAAATCGCTTGTTGGAAATCCGGCCCAGCTTTGGCTGCCGGAAATGCATTTATTTTTAAACCTTCTGAAGAAACGCCACTTGGCGCAATTAAGCTTGCCGAAATATTCATCGAAGCGGGTGTACCAGCGGGTGTGTTTAACGTGGTGCAAGGTGCAGCAGAAGTCGGCCAGTGGTTAACACAATCAGCTGATATTGAGAAAGTATCGTTTACCGGCGAAGTAGGCACAGGTAAAAAAGTAGTTGCTAGTGCTGCGGGTTCATTAAAAGATGTCACCATGGAACTTGGTGGTAAATCACCACTGCTAGTATTTGATGATGCCGATATTTCACAGGCAGTAAGTGCTGCAATGTTAGGTAATTTTTATACGCAAGGTGAAATTTGCACTAACTGCACCCGTATTTATGTACACAAAAATGTTTATCAGCAATTTATTGATGAGCTTAAAACACGCACTGAAGAAAATATTATAGCGGGCGATCCACTCGATCCTAACGTTAACTTTGGCGCATTAATTTCCAAAAAGCATCAACAATTAGTGATGAGCTATATCGATAAAGGCATCAGCGAAGGTGCAACGTTATTAACGGGTGGTAAAACGCTTAGCCCAGCCTCTGCACCAAACGGTTACTTTGTTGCACCAACGGTATTTATTGATTGCACTGATGATATGACGATCGTCAAAGAAGAAATCTTTGGTCCCGTAATGAGCGTATTAACGTTTGATGACGAAGATGATGTAATTCACCGTGCTAACGATACTCACTTAGGCCTTGCTGCAGGCGTGTTTACCAAAGATATTAAGCGCGCACACCGTGTTATTCATCAGCTGCAAGCAGGTATTTGTTGGATCAACAGCTACGGCAATTCGCCAGCAGAAATGCCTGTGGGCGGTTATAAGCAGTCAGGTATCGGTCGTGAAAATGGCATTGAAACACTTGATCATTACACCCAAACTAAATCGATTTATGTCGGTATGACTAATATAGAGAGCCCATTTTAATGACTGCACTAACGTATGATTACATCATAGTGGGTGCAGGGTCGGCGGGCTGTGTACTGGCTAATCGTTTATCCGAAGATAGCCGCAACCGCGTTTTATTATTAGAGACTGGCGGCAGCGATAAAAGCATTTTCATTAAAATGCCTACCGCGCTATCAATTCCGATGAATTCAGATAAATACGCGTGGCAGTTTCATAGTGAAGCTGAACCGCATCTAGATGATCGTCAAATGCACTGCCCGCGTGGCAAAGTGTTAGGTGGCTCATCATCTATCAATGGCATGGTGTATGTACGTGGCCATGCTAAAGACTTTGATGAATGGCAACAACATGGTGCACAAGGGTGGGATTATCAATCCTGTTTACCGTATTTTCAAAAAGCAGAATCATTCTATTTAGGTAAAAACGACTATCGTGGTGATAGCGGCCCTTTGGGTGTGAACAACGGTAACGAAATGGCGAACCCGCTTTATAAAGCCTTTATCAAAGCGGGCCAGCAAGCCGGATATGCAGCCACTGACGATTATAACGCAGCGCAGCAAGAGGGTTTTGGTCCAATGCACATGACCGTTAAAGACGGTGTGCGCAGCTCTGCAAGTCGTGAATATTTAGACCCAGTGAAGTCACGTAAAAACTTAGTTATTGTTACTGGTGCGTTGGCTGAAAAGGTGTTGCTTGAAGGCAAAAAAGCCGTTGGTGTGCAGTACAAAGTTAATGGCGATATTGTTAAAGCAAAGGCCAGTAAAGACGTTATTTTAAGTGCCGGTCCGATTGGTTCACCGCATTTATTGCAACTTTCTGGTATTGGCGACAGCGAAATACTTAAAGCAGCGGGTATCGAGGTTAAGCACCATTTACCTGGGGTTGGGCAAAATCTGCAAGATCACTTGGAGTTTTATTTCCAGTATAAGTGTAAGCAGCCAATTACCTTAAACGGCAAGCTTGGCCTTATTTCAAAGGGCCTTATTGGCGCGCGTTGGTTATTAAACCGCAGCGGTCTTGGGGCGACTAATCATTTTGAATCTTGTGCATTTATTCGCTCAAAACCGGGGGTTGAGTGGCCTGATATTCAATATCACTTTTTACCTGCGGCAATTCGTTATGACGGTAAAAGTGCTTTTGATGGCCATGGTTTTCAGGTCCATGTAGGGCATAACAAGCCTAAAAGCCGCGGTGCAGTAACAATTAAATCGGCTGATCCAACGGTTGCACCTAAGATCCAATTTAACTATTTACAGCATCAAGATGATATTGAAGGGTTTAGAGCCTGTGTGCGTTTAACGCGTGAAATCATTGAGCAAAGTGCGTTTGATGATTACCGCGATGGCGAAATCCAACCAGGTAAAGAGATTCAAACCGATGAACAAATAGATGCTTTTGTACGTCAGGCAGTTGAGAGTGCTTACCATCCTTCATGTTCATGCAAAATGGGTGAAGATGAACTGGCAGTAGTAAACTCAAACACTCAAGTACATGGCATTGAGGGACTGCATGTGGTGGATTCATCAATCTTCCCAACAGTTCCTAACGGAAATTTAAATGCGCCAACCATTATGGTGGCAGAAAAAGCGGCTGATCTAATTTTAGGTAAGCCACCACTTAGTAAATCGCAAGCAAAGGTTGCTGTTGAATCTCAATGGCAAACTGTGCAGCGTAGTTCGGAGATCTAACCAGGCCACCTGGGGTACATTTTGTACCTTGGGGCTTGCAGTGGCGCGCATCATAAGTTGTTTGTGGTGCGTTAATGCGAGACTAAAAACACGGAGACGTAATGATGTATTTTCATTTATTTTGGGGAGGGAATTATGACCTTATGGCTTAGCGCAGGCATTATTTTCACCCTACTAGCAATTGTTGCAATTTTAGTAAAATGGGGCAATGTAAAGTGTGTTGGCGTCACACCGGTAAGAACATTTACCTTTATCGCCATCTTATTTACATCAGGCTTAGATGTTGGCTTGATCATGTTTCCACTCACTGAGTTTGCAGGTTATGCAGACATAAAAGCAAGCCCAGAGTACGCGTTTGCCAATCCACTAGCTATCGAGTTTGGTTATTGGGGCTTTCTGATCTGGGGATTCTATTTCCTTACGTGCTTTTATTTCTGTGTAATAGAACCTAAAGTGAAATTTTTCGAAATTCCTTGGGTTAAATTAATCAATAATGTAGTTATTATTGGTACTTGTGCCTTCACCGCTTTCTTATTGCTCTCTAACCTACCTTGGTATTTACCTAGTCTTGGTGATGGTGAGTCGATTATTCCGTCATTTTATTTAATTGTATTCGCAGCTATTTGCTTTGCGGTGTATTCAAGCACCGATATTAAATATGTACGTTTTCTAAGTATTTCAACTACCTGGTTATTTATAGCACTAATTGGTTTTATGTGGTTTGGCGCATTTATGGGCGAAAATGGCCAAGTGTCAGATTTTACAAATAATTTAACGTTAATTGGTAGTTACTTTGGCAATATTAATCAGTTTGTACTGCCACTCAATGATTACCATGAGTTTTATTTATTTTGGTGGTTTGCGTGGAGTATTATGATTGGTCAATTCACTTCACGTTTTGTCGGTGGATTAAAAACCTATCAAGTATTGGGGGCAATGTTAATTTTCCCTTCAATCCCAATCGCAATTTGGTTTGGCGTGCTTTATCAGTATCACGAAGCAGGCATTGATACACAAGGGATCAAAAATATAGCAATGGTATTTGTTGGCGTAGTGTTTGTGATCAACTCGCTTGATTCACTGATCCGTTTATACACCGACAATATGGGTATGACGGTTAAACGTTTAGGTAAATTTAAATATATTGCGCTAAATGTTGTCGCTCTTTCATTATTAACCCTATTATTTAAGCAGAACTTTCTACAAATCCAGTGGGTCGGAGTGTTAGTGATTGGTTTGTTCTTTGCGTGTGCAGCCTATATTGCCTATAGCAAAGTTAAAACTGTGAGTAACATTGATAGTTCGCCGAAAGACAACAAAATTGACTACACAAAAATTGAATCAGCTAGCTAGATATTAGCTTATACAGTAGCGAAGGAATTAACATGACAACACAAAAAACATTATTAGCAGTCGCATTACCGTTTGCACTTTTTTCAACCTCAGTATTGGCTGATTGGTCAGCAACCGTAACCGGCGCATCAGATTATACCTTTAATGGTGTGAGCCAAACGCAAAACGACCCAGCGTTACAAGGTAGCCTTGATTATTCATTTGGCGAATCAGGCATGTATGCTGGCACGTGGGCGTCAAACGTTGACTTTGGTGACGACACAAATATTGAATGGGATGCTTACTTCGGTCGCTATGCGCAGTTAAATGAAGCGCTCAGTATTGATTACGGCCTTGCGTATTACAGTTACCATGGGCAAAGCAACTCAAGCGATGGTAACTACTTTGAAGCTTACACTAAATTTGGTTTCGCAAGTGAGTTAGGGCAAACAGAGCTTAACTTCTGGTATAGCTGGGATTATTTTGGTACCGGCGCAGGTCATGTGATTTCTATGGTTGCACACACCATTGAACTTGCACCTAATCACGCACTGCGTGCCAGCTTTGATATTTCAAATTCACTCGATGGCGATAAGTTCGCATGGGATACCGATGGTAAATCGTATAACCACTATCGTCTTGCTTATCAAACAAGTTTAGCGGGTTTTGATATTGAGGTAGCGGGCGAGAACACCAGCCTAGATATTGATACTGCAGATGAGCGTATTGTATTGTCGATAGGCCGTACATTCTCACTATAAGTGTTTTAAATTATTTTATTTAAACAGCAAAACGGCCATTAAAAAAATGGCCGTTTTTTATTTGTTATCCTCTTCAATATACCTAAGTATATCGCCTGGTTGACACTCTAGATGCTCACATATGGCATCAAGGGTACTAAAGCGCACAGCCTTCGCTCTGCCAGCTTTTAATACTGATAAATTCTGTGGTGTAATACCAATGGCTTCAGCCAGCTCGCTTGATTTCATTTTACGTGTTGCTAGCATGACATCTAAATCTATTATTATCGGCATCAAATCACAAGCTCTTGTTCTTGTTGTAATTGGTGTGCTTGTTTCATTACCCAAGCTATTACGTAAATTATAAGCCCAGCGAGTAACCCTATAATGTCGGTATCGCTGATGAATATAATACGGGTAAGCTCGTCGCTCGTTATAGTATTGATTAAGGTCACAAGCAAAGCAGGATAAATGGCAGTAATCACAAATTGTAGAAGTAACACACCACCGAGCCATGTGAAGCAACTAATATTTTTAGCGCTAAAAAACAGTCCCTTGCGATAAAGCGAAAACAAACGAAGTAAAATAATATTTATTATGATAAATGGCAGGACTTGGATTAAACCGAGCCAAACTAAAGCATTATAGTGATTTTCTGTTAATTGTTTAGCTGCGTTGCTCCATGAGCCATTGACTTCAAGACCTATCCACATATGAGCGCTACCTTCGACGCCTAAATTTAGCTCTGAGCTAGTGAATAACACCATACTTAGGGTGATCAATATAGTGAATAAGCTGAGTAATAGTAAGGTTAAAATGATATTGCTCATCCAAATTATTTTCTTCATTGTTATAAGCTGCTTGACGTTAATTGAGTTAATAATACCTCATAATGAGGCTTTAATTCAGTTCCATTTAGCGTATCGCCATGGTGTTTTCCAGATGCGATATATAATTGCTTTTGACTGGATGCAGCATGTTTGAATAAAGACTTTGCCAATGAGATTGGTGTTTGTGTATCATTTTCACCCGTTATAATTAGCAGCGGTGATTTATATTGTTTTACAATTTTAAGGTTATCAAACTCAAGTAAGCCATCAGAGTAGTTAATAGTGATAAAAGGTTTTGCGTACCAAGGAACTCTAGTGTCGGTCATTTCTTGAACATTAGTAATACTGCCTTCGAGTACTAAGCCATCAATGTTTCTTTTCGTTGTGACATAGCCTGCTATTACGCTTCCTAAAGAGTGTCCATGCAAAATAATTGGTTTGTTGTTAATGCGAGGATTCTGTTTTACGTAATCAAATATACTAAGTGCATCTTGCTTTAGGTTACTAACGGTAGGTGAGCCATCACTTTTTCCATAGCCACGATGATCAAACATCACTATATTTGTTTGTAGTGGCAATAGTGCCTCTAAGGGCTGTTTTGCAGCAATATCAACTCTGAACTGATTTCCCCCAAAGTAGACTATAGTGGCTTTAGCGTTTGCGACGGTTATAAGAGTTCCGCGAAGTTTAATGCCATCAAACGCTGTAATCTCAATAGGGTTTAAATTTGCTGTATTATTAATATTCTGGAGTGTGGTTAGATCAATCCCCTGATCTGGTTTAATAAAGTGTGACTCCTTAACTTCTATTGTTGTACATGCCGTTAGGATCAACAGGGTCATCGATAGCAAGAGGTTTAAACAGAGAGCTTTCATTTTAGTTCCTTTAAGTTAAAAAACTAAGATGCCATTAAAATGAACTTTAAACAATAAAAAATTATTGTTTTTCGATAATTTAAAATGCTGTTTATGAGTTTATTCTTCAGCAGCTAGAACTACCATGGGCAAATACTTTTAAATGGGCTGGGCGCCAATCACATGCCCTAAACTTTATTAACGACGAAGTTCAATTCAATGATTGGCCTTAATTACTATAAGTACCTAGCGGTTAAGTGATTTGCTCCCGCCATAGCTGTCGCATAGAGACTCATTAATACAAGCAGAGTTAAGCTGTCACCGTGGTCAAACATATAGTTTGCTAGGCCCATATTTAATCCAAACGTTAAGCATAAAATTACACTTAGTAAGTTTATGTTTTTGCAAATATTACCGATCGCAAAGCTAAGTAGTAAACCAGCAGCACAGGCTAACGAGTAACTTAAAGCATTAACTAGTAACAACTCTTGGTTAGCAAGAGTAAGCGCAGCTGCTGTGCTAAAACACAGTAAAGCTACGAGTGCTGCTAATTTTAAAACACTGTAACTAAGTGCGACTTTTGCGCTGTAGCTAGTGTTGTAAATTGGTAGGGTAAATAACAGCTCCCATGAGTTTTGCTTTTGTACTTTGCTCCATAAACTTAATGTAACAATCGCGAATAAATTCAGCGTTAAAACAAAAATGGCCTGCTCAGTGATATTATAAAATAGATTCGCCACTACACCGAAAAAACATAAAAGTGTAATTAAAATAAGGTATTGAGAGAGTCCAGAGCCAACAAAGTAGCTAAGAGGGAATAACCCTTTATTAATTGAGCTGCCGTAATTTGATAAAAAACCACTGGGAACTGGCGACCAACCAGATTGCAGACCATTACGATAATTTAGTAATGAATCGGGGTGCCATTTGTACGCAGATGTAAAGCTTTTATGAAATAACACGATAGCAATAAAAGCAACGACGTTAACGGGTATTAGCCAAACTGGCAGTTGCTCAATAAGCACACACACTAAGGTAGCTATAAAGAAGCTGAAATAGCAAACAGAGGTAAATAAATGGCTGAATGAGCGATTTAAAAACCAGATAATAATGCCAACAAAATTGGCCATCGTGAGCGTTGCTAATAGATTGATATTGCCCGCAATTATGATACTCAAGATAGAAATTAAGTTACTCAATATAATGAATACTTTACCTTGAAACATCACATGTTTACGGTAACCAACAACTAAACTCTGCCATTCAGTGGCTTGCAAGCGAATACTTTGCCAAGCTATCGCGCTGTACATACAAATAATTGAAAACATGATCATTAGTCCGATCAGATCTTCAATACCTGTAGCTATAAGGCATAGTAATGTCGTTATAATTGCAGCGATGAAATAACTGGCACAGCCGACGTCTTTTAACCAAAAACTGACAGCACCTTGATACCATGGACATTTACTGGCTTGCATCATCCATGTAACTCCACAAACAGCTGTTCAAGAGACAGTGTATTGATTGCTAGAGCACCAACAACAGTTTCACCTGTATAGCCATAAATAATGGCACAATTTTGCTGCCTGTTAAGTACCTTGTATGCACTGAGATCAATCGTCGACTCTTTAAAGCTGACTTTTCTAACGGTGTCGCGAATGACATCTAATTCGTCGAGTAACAGTAACTCGCCTTGTTTTATAAGTGCAATGTGGCTGGCGACGCGCTCTATGTCAGAGGTGATATGTGATGAAAATAAAATTCCGGAGCCCGAATCTATTGCTAAATCGAAAAGATCACTCATAAATTCGCGTCTAGCAATTGGGTCTAAGCTCGCCACCGGCTCGTCTAAAATAAGTAGCTGGGGTCTGTAGGCCATGGCCATAATAAGGGCCAAAGTTTGACGCTGGCCGATTGAGAGATCATTAATCGCATCCTTGCTATTCAATTCAAAGCGCGCGAGCCATTTTGCTTCTAATTGCATATCCCAATTTGGGTAAAAACTGCGATGTAATGCCAAAGCGTCAGCAATTTTAAAACCTTCATAACCAAACGTTTGCTGGGCGACATAACCAATTTTTTGTTTACTGCTGGTACTTAATTGATGACTTAATTCACCTAATGCTTGTACTTCACCCTCATCAGGCTTTACTAAACCCAGCGCGCTACGTAATAAGGTTGTTTTACCTGCACCATTTTTACCTAATAAACCAATCACCATGCCAGGCTCAACATTAAGGTTGATGTTGTTTAATATCAGACGTTGTTTGTAATGTTTAGAGACATTTTTATAGCTAAGAAGTGGTTGTGTCATTGTTATAATTCCCACCGTTTTTTTATTAGTTCGGTTAAAGTCGGTTGTGGCACATCGAGTTGTTTGGCTTGCTGAATAAGTTGATCGATAGCTTTAAAAAGTAAGCTCTCTTGTTGATCGGTTTGTTGTGCTGTTTTTTGTGCGACACGGGTTGCTTGGCCACGGCGTCGTTCTAACCAACCTTGATCCACTAATTGACCAATCGCTCTGGAAACTGTCATAGGATTAACAGCAAAGTGATCCGCTATTTTTCTCACGGACGGAAGCTCTTCACCTGCAGCTATTTGCTCACCTACAATTAAACGCACAATTTGTTCATGTAATTGCTTATAAATGGGATCGCCACTATTGGGGTTGACATTAATAAATTCTAGCATTACTCTTTCTCTACTGTATTAATACATTAATACACCGATACACTAAGTAATAAGTTATCACATTAAGTGTAAAATGCAAACAAGGGAAAAGTGATGAAAAGCATATCAAATTGTTTTAATAGACTGATAATTAAAGTGATGATGCCAACTTTAATGGTTGCATCAACTGCGTCATACGCAGAAAATAATCAAAATAACCAACCAAAACTGACGCCATGCTATATGGAAGGGCTGTCTGATCGATTGATGTGTGGCAGTATTGCTCAACCATTGTCAGATGATCCAAGCGAAGGGGAGATTGATATCCACTTTGCAGTTATACCTGCAATCAAGCCCAGTCATCCTGATGAAGCGGTACTTGGTTTTGCCGGTGGCCCGGGACAAGGGGCTATAGATTTAGCGAGAATATTTAATCATAACTTACGTTTTGCTCGCGAAACTCGTGACATAGTCTTGGTTGACCAGCGTGGCACGGGTTATTCACATCAATTGCAATGTGAAAGTGATGACCTAAAAACCCAGTTTGCTTTTAATGATGTGATTGCCGATCTTCAAGCCATGGGAGCAGAAGATACGCAAAAATGTAAAGCAAAGCTCAATATTGATTTGAGCAATTTTACTACGCCTGTTGCGGCAAAGGATTTTGAAGCTGTGCGTGTTGCTCTTGGTTATAAAGGCTTTCATTTATATGGGGTGTCATACGGCACACGTATAGCGCAAGAATACATGCGCCAATTTCCTAATGCTGTTTTAACGAGTACCTTAGATGGCGTTGTGCCAATGCAGCAAAGTCTGGCTGCCATAGGCGGAGCGGTTGATGGTTCACTGGCTGCATTATTCAAGCGCTGCGAAACTGATGCTTTATGCGCAGCCCAATACCCTAACTTAGCAAATAACTTTAATTCATTGCTTACGAGGCTTGAACAACAGCCTGTACAAACACAGGTTAGACACCCACGCACCAATGACCTTATTGATTTTACAATCACTAAAATGAAGCTTTACAGTGCGATACGATTTGCGCTTTACGGCCATGCACAACGTGCGATTGTACCAATGGTTATTGAAAAAGCACTAAGGGGTGACTATTCACCATTGGCTGGCATGATGGCGAATGTTGATTTAACACAATCTTTAGCAATGGGTATGCATAACGCCATCGTTTGTGGTGAAGATTGGCCACGCTTAACAACGCAAACCCGCGCTCAGTACAGTAAAACTTATATGGGCAAAGCAATGATTGCGGGGTTGGATATAGCGTGCCCAATTCTGAATGTAAAAGCCGTTGACGAAACATTTTATCAGCCGCTAAAAACCAGTACGCCAACGTTACTTCTTTCTGGTGGACGCGATCCTGCTACACCTGCAAGTTGGGCCGAGCTTGCGATGGTTGAGATGACAAATGCCACCCACTTAGTTGCACCGACTGCCACCCATGGCATTGGCTCACAAACCTGTGCGCCGAAAATCATTGCCAAGTTTATCGACCAGCAAAGTATGCAAGACATTGACAAAACCTGTATTAATGATGCAAATGACAAACCGTTTTTTATGAATATTAACGGCGTAGCCGTTGCCAATAGCCACCCAGCTGATGCAGCTAACAAGGAGTAAGTGATGATTAAAGTAACCAACCTAAATAAGAAGATTGGCGATGTTAATGCGCTAAATGGTTTAAGTTTTACTGCACAGGACGGCAAGATAACTGGCCTCCTAGGGCCAAATGGCGCAGGTAAAACCACTTGTTTACGCACCGTATTTGGATTGTTAAAGGCTGATAGCGGAAATGCTGAAATTGACGGCATTGATGTTGCCAAAGAGCCGATGGTAGCAAAGCAAAAACTAGGATTGTTTCCTGATCCGTGTGGCTTGTATGAGCGATTAACACCAAGGGAATACATTACTTTTTTTGCCCAGCTCAGTGGTCTCAATGCCAGTGATGCAAAACAAGCGACAATAGATGTGATAAATAAATTAGCTATGAATGATATTGCCGATCGCCGTTGCCAAGGCTTTTCGCAAGGCCAACGGATGAAAACCGCCTTAGCACAAGCCGTGGTTCATAACCCATCAAACATTATTTTAGATGAACCAACCCGTGGGCTTGATGTAATGAGTACCCGCATATTAAGAGAGCTGTTGCTGTTATTAAAGGCGCAAGGGCACTGCGTGTTATTTTCATCGCATGTTATGCAAGAAGTTGCAGCGTTATGTGATCACGTGGTGATCATGGCCAATGGTCAAGTGATTGCACAAGGTTCAGTGGCTGAGCTGTGTGAACATGCAGGTAAAGAGACATTAGAAGAAGCATTTGTCGCCTTAATTGGTAGTGATGAGGGGATTGCAGCATGATTAATTTATTAACAGTGTTATTTAAAAAAGAAGTGATGGATGCCAGCCGTGATAAACGCTCGATAATGGCGGGGCTGTATTATGCGATAGGTGCACCAATTGGTGTGTGCTTATTAATGAGTGTTTTGCTACAGCAATTAGCATCGCCTGAAGCACTAAAAATTAATATTGAAAATAGCGATAGTGCACCAGGACTTATTGCTCACCTTAATAGTCGTGATATTTTTGCCAGTACCGATGCTAATGAGCGTAAAGATATTACTTTATCAATCAGTGATGACTATCAACAAAAAATGAGCGAAGGGCGCCCAGCTACGGTAACGCTAATTGCAGATAAATCTGATGATAAGTTGCGTAAACATATCAACCAAGTTGAAAAAGCAATAGCATTGTACAGCTCTGAAATAGCGAGCCTGAGATTAGTCTCTCGTGGTGTGGATCCGAGTTTGATGCGTGCAATCGTGATTGAAGTACATGATCAAGCTACACCTGATTCAAAAGGTGGCATGATTTTGGGTATTGTCGTATTAACACTTATTTTAGCTTTATTTTACGCGGCGATGAATTTGGCAATTGATACCAGTGCGGGTGAGCGAGAGCGTAATTCTTTATCGTTATTGTTGAGTCATCCATTACATAGTTTACATATTGTGCTTGCTAAAATAGGCGCTATCACCACGTTTTCGATGTTAGGTTTAGTGGTTATTTTAGTTGTCTCTAAGTTTTCGTATGCAATGGTGCCGTGGCAGCAAATGGGCTTTAGCATCACTATTACCCCTGCGTTTATGTTATTTAGTATCGCGATATGCCTACCAATTGCGTTGATGTCGGCAAGCTTACAAGTGTTTGTGTCTTTTATGGCTAAGTCATTTAAAGAAGCGCAATCTTACGTCACTATGGTGTTATTTATCCCAATGGCGTTAAGCATGATAACTACTTATGATATTGCGACAGATAAGGTGCAGTGGTTGCCGATAGCAGCACAGCAGTTTGCATTAATGGAATTTATTAAAGGTAATCCCATTCCTATCCCGCAGTTACTGCTATCAACAGTGATCACACTGGTATTATGTGCAGCCTTTAGTTTTTTAAGCGCGCGTATGCTGAAAAGTGAAAAAGTGGTATTTGGCTTGTAAGCTATTGAGTTGGAAATGAATCAGCGACCTAAAAGGCCGCTGATTTATTTTTGAGGGATAACTGAGCTGTTTAGAAGCAGAGTAAGTTATTAATAGCAGTTTAAACAAGCAGCTTGGATAAAGTTTATAGCGTACCGTTGGATATAAACTTAGTAATTAGTTGTTGTTTCTTAAATGGGATTGCCACTGTTGCAAAGCAACACCTTGATATTAAGCCCTTATGAAACCGTAAGCTCTGCATTTTGAGGCGGTTTGGGTATCAGTGTTACGCAGCGAGATTTATAATGTCTCGCTGTACTCAGTCATGATCTGTTCAACCCAGTTAGCGATACGCTCATCACTGTGTTCGTATTGGCTGTCTTCATCAAGGGCTAAACCAACGAAGTGTTTGCCATCTTCGGTGAGTGCTTTAGAGGCTTCAAACTCATACGTGCTGTCGTTCGGCCACAATCCTAATAAAGTATATTGTTGGCTACTTATTTCATCATGTAACATACCAAGTGCATCTTGAAACCATTGACCATAACCTTGTTGATCGCCCATACCAAATAAAGCGATGGTTTTGCCATTGAGATCAACATCTTTAATGTCGTCCCAAATCGACTCCCAATCTTCTTGTAACTCGCCAAAATCCCATGTGGAGATACCAAAGATGATAAAGTCGTAATTTTCTGCATTTTTTAATGGTTCATCTTTGATGTTATGCAGGCTGACAATGTCTTGACCGATAATATCGCGAATTTTTTCTGCTGCTATTTCTGTATAGCATGTGGTAGAACCATAAAATAAACCAATTTGCATCGTATTTATCACTGTGTATTTGCCTGATATGATAGGCTGAAGTTTACCGTAAGGTATTATTAATTGATACCTTGATAACTATGAGAATAACTGTGACCACGTTACCTGATCATGAGTCATTAGACTCAGCCATTACAGATCACGACGAACTACTCGGTAATAGTGATTATCTTGAATCTTTTTTAGATAACCTCTATTTAGAACAACACGTAAGCGATAACACTTTATCTGCGTATCGCAGCGACTTGGATAAATTTTGCCACTTTTTAAAAGGTCAAGATTTGCTCACCGTGAGTGGCCAAGATATTGAAAGCTATTTAGCGCATCGTGTTGATTTAGGTTTAAAGCCTCGCAGTACGGCGCGCAGTATTAGCGCGTTAAAGCGCTTTTACCAATACTTTGTGCGTGAAAAACACATTACTGATTCGCCAATGGTAAATATTGCTCAGCCTAAAGCGGGCCTATCATTGCCGAAAACATTGTCAGAAAATGAAGTTGAAGCACTTTTGGCGGCGCCTAATGTTGAAGAGCCGATGGGATTGCGTGATAAAGCTATGTTAGAGCTATTATATGCAACGGGTTTACGGGTTAGCGAGTTAGTTGGGTTGCGTATTGAACAAATTAATTTGCGCCAAGCGGTGGTGTTTGTTAAAGGTAAAGGTAATAAAGAGCGTTTGGTGCCGCTTGGCGAAGAGGCTATGTATTGGCTGGAGCAATTTTTAAAAGTGGGGCGCGCGCAAATGATCAAACATGCCACCGATTTTGTGTTTCCGTCAAAGCGTGGAGTCGGTATGACTCGACAAACTTTTTGGCATCGTATTAAACACTATGCTATTTTGGCAGCAGTTGAATCGCCTTTATCGCCCCATACGTTGCGCCATGCGTTCGCAACACACTTACTAAATCATGGTGCTGACCTAAGGGTTGTACAGATGATGTTAGGGCATAGTGATTTATCAACCACACAAATTTATACCCATGTAGCTAATGAACGGTTAAAATTGGTACATCAGCAACATCATCCGCGCGCTTAGTGAGAATTTTTTCGTACTTCGGCGGTCTGAGTAGTTAAGAATTATCAGGATATAAGAGAACATTATGAAAAAGTTAGTATTAGCCGGTGCGATATTAGGCACCAGTATAAGTGCGTTTGCCAATGGCGTTGCAGCCATTCCTGATGCCAACGATCCAATCGTGACTAAGTTTGCAGAGCTAGGTGTTACTGTTAAGCAAATTAGCCCAAGCCCAGTGGCCGGTTTAAAAGAGTTGATCACTGATAAAGGCGTGCTGTATGCAAGCGCAGATGGTCAATACTTAATGCAAGGCACCTTGATTGATTTAAATAACCGTAACAATCTAACCGAGCAAGCGCTTAATGGCGTTCGTAAAGAAGGCCTAGCGCAATACGAAGACTCAATGATTGTTTACAAAGCTAAAAATGAGAAACATAGCATAACTGTGTTTACTGATATTAGCTGTGGTTATTGCCGTAAGTTACACCGCGAGCTTGATGATTTACTTGAAGCGGGTATTACCGTTAAGTATTTAGCGTTTCCACGTGGTGGTTTACAAGGCTCAGGCTATGCAGATCTAATGAATGTTTGGTGTGCTAAAGATCAACAAGAAGCAATGACAGCAGCAAAATCGGGCGCTGATACAAAAGTAATGGCCGGTTGTCATGCCCCAGTTGCAGAACATTATCAGCTTGGCCAAAGTTTTGGCATTAGCGGTACACCAGCAATTATTTTAGAAGATGGTACGATGATCCCAGGTTATCAGCCTGCGGCCGCATTAGCTGCTGCGTTAGACGCTAATAAATCGTCATAGTATTATGCTTTTTATAAAAAGGCCGTTAAGGCCTTTTTTTGTCTTTATTCCTTAATCTAAAAGTACCGCGCCTGCATGAAAAAATTAATTGTTGCTCGTGATCATCATGATGATTCACACCTGCCAAGCCATTTGCACCCTGTTATTAAACAAATTTATGCCAGCCGCCAAGTTAATCATGCCGATGAGCTAAATAATAGCGCAGCCACTTTACATGACTTCAAATTATTTAAAGACATAGATAAAGCCACCGCTTTACTTCAACATGCTCTGCGAGCGCAAAGTAAAGTGCTGATCGTGGGTGATTTTGATGCCGATGGCGCAACCAGCACCGCTACCTTAATGCAAGGCTTAGCGATGTTTGGTTTTGCTCATTTAGACTATTTAGTGCCAGACAGATTCAGCTTAGGCTATGGTTTAAGTCCCGCGTTGGCCGAGCAAATAGTCACTATGGCACCAGATCTAGTGATCACTGTTGATAATGGTATTTCCTGTATTGCTGGCATCGCAATTGTAAAAACCGCGGGCATTAAAGTGCTGGTTACCGATCATCACTTGCAAGGCGAACAACTACCCAATGCTGACGCTATCGTTAACCCTAATCGCCATGATTGTGAGTTTCCATCAAAATCAATCGCAGGAGTCGGGGTTGCATTTTATTTATTGATTGCGCTTAGAAGTGCATTGCGTGATGTTGGTCATTTTGCGCAGCAACCACCGCCTAACTTAGCCGATCTGCTTGATATTGTAGCGCTAGGTACGGTTGCTGATGTGGTGGCACTGGATGCCAATAATCGCACCTTAGTTCACCAAGGTCTAGCGCGAATTCGTAGCGGCAAAACACGCCCAGGTATTACAGCGCTGATTGAGGTCGCTAATCGTAACGCAGCGCGTTTAAGCGCCAGTGATTTTGGTTTTTCGCTTGCACCACGCTTAAATGCCGCTGGGCGTTTAGATGATATGAGTTTAGGCATAGCTTGCTTACTTGCTACTGATATCAATCAAGCGCGACGCATAGCCGCTGAGCTGGATAGTTTAAACCATGAGCGTCGAGAGATAGAGCAGGGCATGCAACTTGAAGCACAAGCCGTGCTAGATAAGCTTGCTTTTAGCGATGAACAAACACCTGATGCTATCTGTTTATATCAAGAAGACTGGCATCAAGGTGTGATCGGTATTTTAGCGGGACGTTTAAAAGAGAAATACCACCGCCCAACAGTAATTTTTGCTGGTGGCGACAACGGTGAAATAAAGGGCTCTTGCCGCTCGATTGAAGGCTTGCACATGCGTGACTTGCTTGAGCGCTTAAATACCTTGCATCCACATTTGATCAGTAAATTTGGTGGTCATGCTATGGCGGCCGGTCTGAGCATTAATGAGCAGCACTTTAGTGAGTTTAAACGTGAGTTTGAGCAGGCGGTAAGTGGGCAGTTAAGTGAAGAGCATAAACGCTGTATTATCTTAACCGATGGCGAGCTTGCTGATGACTGCTTTAGCATGGAGTTTGCAAATGTACTCAAACAAGCAGGGCCATGGGGGCAGCAATTTCCAGAACCCGTGTTTGAACACACTTTTGAACTCGTACAGCAGCGCATTGTTGGTGAAAAGCACTTAAAGCTGGTATTAAAACACCGTTCAGGGCGTTTGGTTGATGCTATTGCCTTCGGTATTGATGTGCGCGAGTGGCCTGATACTGAAGCGCGCTTGGTGAAATTGGCCTATCAGCTCGATATCAATGAGTTTAGAGGTAAATTTTCATTACAGTTAATTGTCCGTGAGCTGCAAAAAGTAGCTTAAAAAATATCTATTATCGATGCATAAAGTACTAATAAAACGCACGGTTTTTTGTTAAAATCGGGCGTTTTATTATTTAAAGCGAAATTTAAATAATTATTAGCATAATTTTACCTGGCGATTAGCCGCGTAAACCAGCCATTTTGGAGTAATGTACATGTTTGAAGTGAATCCTGTGATTAATCAAATCAAGGAAATTCGCGAACGTACTGAACTGCTTCGGGGGTACCTTTGACTACGCTCTTAAACAAGAACGTTTAGAAGAAGTTAACGCCGAACTTGAAGATTCAGCCGTATGGAATGAGCCCGAGCGAGCACAAGCACTAGGTCGTGAAAAGTCAGCATTAGAAGCGGTTGTTGAAACTATCGATAATCTAGTAACTGGTACTGACGATGTTGAAGGGTTGCTTGAACTTGCAGTTGAAGCAGAAGATGAAGAGACCTTCAATGAAGCACAAAGCGAACTGACAGACCTAAACGAACAGCTTGAAGGTTTAGAATTTCGTCGCATGTTCTCTGGCGCACATGACGCAAATGATGCTTACCTTGATTTACAATCAGGCTCAGGCGGTACAGAAGCTCAAGACTGGTGTAACATGTTATTACGCATGTATTTACGCTGGGGTGAAGCCAAAGGCTTTAAAGTTGAACTGGTAGAGGCCACTGACGGTGATGTTGCCGGTATTAAAGGCGCAACCGTGCGCTTTGTTGGTGAATACGCGTATGGCTGGTTACGTACAGAAACTGGGGTTCATCGTTTAGTACGTAAAAGCCCATTTGATTCAAGTGGCCGTCGTCATACCTCGTTTGCTTCTGCATTTGTTTATCCAGAAGTTGACGATAATATTGAGATTGATATTAATCCGGCTGATTTACGTATCGACGTATACCGTGCATCAGGCGCGGGTGGTCAGCACGTAAATACCACAGAATCTGCGGTACGTATTACCCACGTACCGACAAATACGGTAGTGCAGTGTCAGAACGAACGCTCTCAACATAAAAATAAAGCACAAGCGATGAAGCAGTTAAAAGCGAAGTTATTTGAGCTTGAGCTACAGCAGCAAAATGCTGAAAAGCAAACCCAAGAAGATGCCAAATCTGACATCGGCTGGGGCAGTCAAATACGTTCATACGTACTTGATGATGCGCGCATTAAAGATTTACGTACCGGCGTTGAAAACCGTAATACCCAATCGGTACTTGACGGCAATTTAGATAAATTTATTGAAGCCAGCTTAAAATCTGGCCTATAACCACCAAGCTAAAAAAGAGCTAAAAAATGACTGATCAAATCCAAGACGAAAATAAGTTAATCGCTGAGCGTCGTGGCAAATTAGACGCTATTCGCGCCAATTGCCCTGCTAACGGTCATCCAAATCAATTCCGTCGTGAGCATTACACGGCAGACTTACAGGCCGAGTTTGGTGATAAGAGTAAAGAAGAATTAGTAGAGCTTAACCATGTTGTGTCTATCGCGGGTCGTATCCTAGCTAAACGCGGACCATTCTTTGTAATTCAAGACATGAAAGGTCGTGTGCAAGCGTATGCATCAAAAGATGTCCAAAAAGATCTGAAAGAAAAATACGGTCAATTAGACACTGGCGATATCATTGGTGTTAAAGGCGCGCTTAATAAATCAGGTAAAGGCGATTTATACGTAGAAATGACAGAGTATCAATTACTGACTAAGTCACTACGTCCACTTCCTGAAAAATTCCATGGCTTATCTGATCAAGAAACTAAATATCGCCAACGTTATGTTGATTTGATCACTAATGAAGCAACCCGTGAAACGTTCCGTATTCGTTCACAAGTAGTTGAAGGTATTCGTCGCTTCTTAGCAGATCGTGACTTTATGGAAGTTGAAACGCCAATGCTACAGGTTATCCCTGGTGGTGCATCTGCGCGTCCATTCGTGACTCATCACAATGCCCTTGATATCGATATGTACTTACGTATTGCACCAGAGCTTTACTTAAAACGTTTAGTGGTAGGTGGTTTTGACCGCGTATTTGAAATTAACCGTAACTTCCGTAACGAAGGGTTATCAACGCGTCACAACCCAGAATTCACTATGATCGAATTCTACCAAGCCTACGCTGATTACATCGACCTGATGAACATCACCGAAGACATGTTGCGTACTGTTGCAACTAACGTATTGGGCAGCCCAATCGTTGTTAATACGACTAAAAACGAGAACGGCGAAGTGGTTGACTCAGTAGAGTATGACTTTGGCCAACCGTTTACCCGTTTAAGTATGGCGGATGCGATTTTAAAATATAATCCTGAGTTTGATGCTGCAGTATTCAATGATCCAGAAAATCACTTTGACGAATTAAAAGCGTACGCAAAGCAAGTGCACGTTAAAATTCCTGAAAATTGTGTTTGGGGCCCAGGTAAGTTCTTATGTGAAATCTTTGAAGAAACAGCAGAGCACATGCTTATTCAACCGACTTTCATCACCGGTTACCCGTGGGAAGTATCACCACTTGCTCGTCGTAACGATGAAAACCCATTTGTTACTGACCGTTTTGAATTCTTTGTTGGTGGCCGTGAGCTTGCAAATGGTTTCTCTGAGCTTAATGATGCACAAGATCAAGCTGAGCGCTTTACTCGCCAAGTGGAAGAAAAAGACGCCGGCGATGATGAAGCAATGCACTACGACGAAGATTACATTCGCGCGCTAGAGTATGGCCTTCCGCCTACGGCAGGTGAGGGGATTGGTATCGACCGTTTAGTGATGCTATTTACTGACTCATCAACAATTAAAGATGTTATCTTGTTCCCGCATATGCGCCCACAAGCTGACTAATGCTATGTTAGATTAAGTTGATATTATAAACGCCGCTTTAATAGCGGCGTTTTTGTGTCTGTAGCGGGTCCCGCCAATGGAAATTATACTGGCAATAATAAAATTTTAATTTTAACGTATTGAATTATGTGAAAATAAAAATTAATTATATAAAATCATCAAAATGAACGAGCATTATTTCTAAGTTTAGCTAAACTATTGACTGAAAAAACAGCATAAAGCATGGTTTTTTAAACTCACGTCAATCTAAAGGACTTATATAAACGGATTTTATATGAAAGATAATAAACCTGATTCACCCTCTGAAGTACTCAGTATTGAATTACAAAGAGAAACCTATTATCGAGCATGTATTGCTGAATTTCAGCAATTAGGCTACCAAGATCAATATCTCGAACAATTAACTGACGAATTAGTGCCTGTTCTCGGTGTATCCGCTGATATTAAAACCTCTTAATTTGATTAACGATTAAACAAAGTTGACTCTTTTTTGGCTGTTATGGGTGTTCTCTAACCATACAGTTACTTTAAACAAGAAAAGTGTTTGACATATTTTCTGAAATCTTTATTATACGCCCCACAAGACGGAGAGGTGGCCGAGTGGCCGAAGGCGCTCCCCTGCTAAGGGAGTATAGGGTTTGTAGCTCTATCGAGGGTTCGAATCCCTCCTTCTCCGCCATTTATTTTATAAATGGTTATCTTGTAAAGTAAAGAATGGGCGCATAGCTCAGCTGGATAGAGTACTCGGCTACGAACCGAGCGGTCGGAGGTTCGAATCCTCCTGCGCCCACCATACTTTACTTATTAGTAAGAAACTCGAATTAGAGTATAAAAAAGTGGGCGCATAGCTCAGCTGGATAGAGTACTCGGCTACGAACCGAGCGGTCGGAGGTTCGAATCCTCCTGCGCCCACCACTTTTTATTTACTACTGAGAGTTATATTAGTTATTGCATACTAATATGTCAGAGAAGACATTAAAATCAAAATAGAATGTGGGCGCATAGCTCAGCTGGATAGAGTACTCGGCTACGAACCGAGCGGTCGGAGGTTCGAATCCTCCTGCGCCCACCACTTTCTATTAGTGTTAATTTATAAAGAGCCCGACACATGGTCGGTTTTTTTATTTTTAAAATTCGTAATAAGCTTTGTTATTAATTAGCTTAATGCGTCAGTCAAAGTAAGACTTTAAAATCAAAATAGAATGTGGGCGCATAGCTCAGCTGGATAGAGTACTCGGCTACGAACCGAGCGGTCGGAGGTTCGAATCCTCCTGCGCCCACCACTTTCTATTTAAAGGTAACCGACGAGAGTCGGTTTTTTTATGCCTGAAATTTGCCTCATACTTAAAAGTATAAAACCACTAACCGAGTGGTCGAAGGTTCACTCTTTGAAGATACGTCCTGCGCTCACCACTTTCTATTACTATTAAAGTTAATAGAAGATAACCGACGAGAGTCGGTTTTTTTATGCCTGAAATTTGCCTCATACTTAAAAGTATA
>NZ_JACJEE010000005.1:47815-81951 GCF_014163915.1 Pseudoalteromonas sp. SR41-8 | reverse complement strand
AAACCACCAACCGATCGGTCAGAGGTTCACTCTTTGAAGATACGTCCTGCGCTCACCACTTTCTATTACTATTAAAGTTAATAGAAGATAACCGACGAGCGTCGGTTTTTTTATGCCTGAAATTTGCTGTAGGCTCGGGTTTATCCCGCGCTTTTTAAAGTTGATACCACCAACCGAGCGGTCGGAGGTTCACTCTTTGAAGATACGTCCTGCGCCCACCACTTTCTATTACTATTAAAGTTAATAGAAGATAACCGACGAGAGTCGGTTTTTTTATGTCTGAAATTTGCCTCATACTTAAAAGTATAAAACCACCAACCGATCGGTCAGAGGTTCACTCTTTGAAGATACGTCCTGCGCTCACCACTTTCTATTACTATTAAAGTTAATAGAAGATAACCGACGAGCGTCGGTTTTTTTATGCCTGAAATTTAATAGATCAAGTGTCAATGAGGTTTGCTTTGAGATATGACAATTGTATGAACTTTTTATGGAGGCCGTTTTTATAGGATAATTTCATTTATTATATGCCTGTTATTTTATCTCATTATGAGTTTTACGATGATCTCTAGAAGACAATTTATTATTAGTGCCGGTACACTCGCTTTTATGGGGCTTTCTCGTAGTACTTTTGGCAAAGTACCATTTCTTGACGTGAGTGAGCATTTAAGTGCCTATGGTCCGTTAGTGACTGATCCTAACAAGTTACTCGATTTACCAGCAGGGTTTAGCTATCAAGTTCTATCAAAACTGGGTGATAAAATGGATGATGGCTTTACAGTGCCAGATAAAGCCGATGGTATGGGCTGTATTGCCCTTGATGATGAGCGGGTTGCATTAGTCAGAAACCATGAATTAAAACCAACTGATTTAGCAAAAGCAGATTTTAGCTTACAAACGCATAAAACGTCATTTGCTTATGACACTACTGCGCAAGGTGTTGCTTTGCCAGGAGGCACAAGTCATATTATTTATAATTTAAAAACCGGTAAAAAAGAGCAAGAATATTTGTCACTCACTGGCACGATCCGCAATTGTGCAGGTGGTATTACCCCATGGGGTAGTTGGCTTACTTGCGAAGAGACTGTTCTGACTAAAGCGGATGGCTTTAATAAAGATCACGGCTATATTTTTGAGATACCAGCCAACGCTAAAGGACTAGTAAACCCTGAGCCTCTCAAGGCAATGGGGCGGTTTAACCACGAAGCAGCTGCTGTTGATCCAACAACCGGTATTGTTTATCTGACAGAAGATAAAGGCGATAGTTTATTTTATCGTTTTATTCCTAATGAATACGGTAAGTTGAGTAAAGGCGGTAAACTTCAAGCTATGATGATTAAAGCACAGCCACAGTTTGATACTCGTAATTGGGTTACAGGGGTCATGCCTTTACAACACAATATGGCCGTTGAATGGGTTGATTTGGCGCAACCTGAAAGTCCAAAAGACGATTTAAGAATACGCGGTCACAAACAAGGCGCTGCACTTTTCGCTCGTGGTGAAGGGATACATTGGGGTGAAAAAGAACTTTATTTTTGTTGCACTAATGGTGGTCAAAAGCAGCTTGGTCAAGTGATGAAGTATCAACCATCAGCATTTGAAGGAACAGATAAAGAGCATCTAGCTCCAGGACACGTTCAACTATTTGTAGAAAGCACAGATAAGTCGTTATTTAACTTTGGTGATAATCTCACTGTTGCACCTAACGGGCACTTGATCGTTTGTGAAGATCAGTATACCGACGTGGTTGATAACCATTTACGTGGCGTAACACCTAGTGGTGATGTATATAATTTTGCCCGCTTAACAGCGCAAACCGAGTTGGCGGGAGCTTGTTTTTCTGCTGATGGCAACACCTTATTTGTTAATGTGTATTCACCAACAAAAACATTAGCGATCACAGGACCATGGCAGAGTTTTAAAGGCTAACTGGTGATTATTTAATGCTTATATACAAGTGCACTATGGCTATTTAGTAGTGCTAAGTGAGTTAATTTAAAATGCAGCCTTGCTGATCCGCTTCATACCTTAAAGTATAAACCGGGTCAGCAAAGTGTTTAGCTCAATTATTAGTAACAATAACCAAACTAAAATAACAGGCTGAAGTTTAGGCGCAGGGTACGCGGCTCAATCGGGTGGAAGTGATGATCTTCAACGCCTTCAATAGGTTCGCCAGCTAAGCGTGACGTGTAAAAGTAGTCAATATCGTGATCCGTACTATCAAATATATTTAATAGCTCAAGGCCCACTTTCCAATGCGTTTGTTGATAACTTACTAAACCATTTACGACTGTAAGCGGCTCTGAGCGTTTATCGCCATCACTACTGAGTATACGTTTGCCAATGTGGCGTACGCGCAGTGAAGACTGCCACTGCTGGGTAATATGCCAATTAATGCCAGTACTGGCAACCACAGGCACTGCGCCTTCAATTCGATCGTCATTTGAATCGATATCTAAGCGTGAATGTGTAAATGAGGCCTCGGCGTCTAAACTCAAGGCATCATTAAGCCAATAATACGCACTGAGCTCTAAACCGTAACGTTTTGATGCATCACTGGCTTCAGTGTTACCCGCATCACCCACAAATAATAATTCAGAATCTAAGCTTAGCCACCATAATGCCGCTGATAAATTAAATCGTTGTTGATCAAAGTAGCGTAAACCCAGCTCTGCGCCATTGCTTTGCACCAGTAAATCAACCTTATCAGCAGACTCAAGTGTCACAGGATCTTGTTTAATGGTCGCTCCACGCGCATCATTTGAATGATACGACTGCCCCCAGTTGGCATAACCGGCTAGGTTGTCATTAAACAGGTAATTTAAGCTGGCTTTAAAGCTAACCAAATCATCATCTGCACTGCCTGAATTAATACTGTTATTGCTATCAACATCTGCGTCAAAGTAATCATAACGCACGCCAAATGTTGCTTCGAGTGCTTGGCTTAAATTTACTTGTGATTGCCAATAGGCTGAGTAGCTGGCTTCGTCTACAGCATCTTCACGCACAGTACTTAAGCGTTGGCGCTGCTTGGTATTGTATAAACCAACTTGATCAATATCATCGCGGCGATATTCCACACCAGCTGTATGCTGGATTAGCATATCTGCAAGAGTATCAGCAAATTGATAACTCAGTGCGCCACCACTAATTGTCCGGCTATCGACTTGTTGGAACTGATCGCCATGAATAGGATCATTTAAAAAGTAAGAGAAGTTAGAAAACAAGTCCATGTCGTAGTTGATCACATAGGCATTGGCTTTAATGTGCTGGTCTTGCCAGTTTGCCGATAAACTATAGCGACTAGAGCTGCCGCCTACGGTCGTATCGAGTGAACCTAGCGCACTGATAATACCTTGGTCTACAGCCCGTTGTGGAATTTGATCTGCGGAATTCCAGCTGTTGTCATAAGCCATTGCCGTGACAGATAAATCGCCATCCCATGCTTTACCTACATAGCGTACTAGGGCATTTTTTTTATCTACATCTTCATTGATATCTTGCCAAGGGCCATCATAACCTTGCCACTCACTGGCAATAATTATTTTCCCGTTAGCAATTCCAATCGAGCCTAATGCCATCACGCGTTGGTAATTGTCTTTGCCAATTGTAAAGTCAAGTTGTTGATGTTTTGGATTATCAGCTAGATTAAATTCAGCACTGCCAGCGGTCGAAAAGTCACCTTGAGCGGCGCCATACGCCCCTTTTTGATAATCTATAGTCGAAATTGTTTCAGGAATAATAAAGTTAAGGTCGGTGTAGCCTTGACCATGCCCATGGCTGCGCATATTAATTGGCATACCATCAATGCTGGTGGCAAAGTCAGTACCATGATCGAGATTAAAACCGCGAATAAAATATTGATTAGCTTTACCTGAGCCACTGTGCTGTGTGACGGCCATACCTGGGATCAGTTCTAGCATTTCTGCGCTACGTAACATTGGACGGTTTTCTATTTCACCTTGGCCAATTACGCCACTTGATGCACTAATAGCCTCACCAATAAGTCCCGTGCGGTGTCCGTATATGGTAATTTCTTCAATGTTTGCAAGTACATTGGTAGAGCAAAACAAGCTACCAGATAGAATTAAAAAAGTGCGCATTATCATTTCCTTATAAATAGGTCGAAATGTTTATATTTAATACAATTACGTTTTACGATGTTAATCGGATGCAAATATTTGCTTGCTGTGGAAAATATGTTATTTTCAATAAAATATTCCAAAAATAAAAATCATAAGGAATTTAATTTTGATTGTAATGAAACTGAAAAAAGCGGGGCTGAATGTTTTCAGTGTGAGCTTAGTAACTGGGCTTTTTGGCTGTCAGAGTCAGCCACAGCAAGAGACTGTTGCATCGTTACAAGAGCAACATGAGAAGTTCTATCAACAGGTGATGTTGGCTGCGCCTGTCTTACCGGCTGATTTAACAAATATTCCTATGCAGGCGCATTTAGTTGGTAATCGTGTTGCGCAATCGCACTATAAAACGGCGGCGCAGGTTAATTACAGTCAGTTAGGATGGCAGCAACGCGTAGCAGCAGATTGGCACTATTTTGATATTCCGACATCGCAGGGTAAGTTGTTAGTAATTGATTACCAACAGCAAGGTAACCACCTGGCGTATCGTTATTTAGCAAATGGTACCCAGAATGATTTATATGAGCCATGGAGTTCATCTAAAATTCAAGCTTTTAGCGGTGCAATTGCAAAAGTACGGCAAATAAACCCAGAGCTTGGTGCAGATGCGCTAATAGGTGATAGCAATGTTGCTGATTTGATCACTAGTATTAATAGCTACGAGCATTTTGGCAGCGCTGATGGAAACTCTAATGCAATAGCGAGCTACTTTATTAATGTTGCTGGGCGTGATTATTTAAGTAATTTATTTGCAGATAATTGGCTAAAGCTTAATGATTCTCGCATTATGTTTAAAGGTGCTTATGCTACAGAGATTTTTACTCCTAGCACGATTCGTTGGCAAAGTACTGATAGTGATGTTATTGCTAGCAATATCGCTTATTTTACTGTTAATACCGATGATCCTGCTTATTTAGACTACCGGTGTGATGGCTGTGGTTTAACCGGTAATAAAGCCATGACAACTTTGGCTCAAGCTGAGTGGTTAAAACGTTTAGCAAGCCACACTCGAGAGCCCTTAACTCAGCAGCCTTTACTACAAGCACAAGACATTGATGTGCTATTTAATGGCACCGGCAATACGGATAAAACCGCTAAAGTGGGTGGTATGATGCAAGGGCTCAGTCAAATGATCACTGACTCTTTAGCGCAAGCGCTTGCTCCAGATGATACTCGCCCAGCAAAACAAATTTTAGACGAGTTAACGCAGGGGCAATGGCGAGTTTGGCAAAAAATAGGTTGGGGTCCAAGCGAAACACGCTCAACCACAGAAACTGTCATGTTGGCTCATGTTTACTTACCGTTTATTCAAGGTGGACGCGAATTTACCTTAGCGGCACAAAATAGTGTGCCAGGTGCAAGTGAAAAAAATTTAGCCGTGGTTGGCTTAAAAATGCAGGCGAATTTTACGCATGCATTTAAACAGTTACTGATACCGCAAAAGCAATAATAAGTAGCACACAGCACGACTTACCAAGCAAATTGATAATAGGGAACCTACGAATGCGACATACATTTATCGCCCTGAGTATTTCATTAGCAAGTATTATTACCATGGCACCCGTCATTGCGGCGGCTAACACGTGGCAATCAGATGTCATCGGGGTCACTCAATCTCAATTAACCCCGCAGCACTGGTTAAGCCAAGTGACAGATAAAACTCTGATGAGTGCAGCGCAAATCGCGGCATTTAATAAACAATTGATTGCTGACAATGAACATATTGTCGATCCACTCGATTTTGCCTCTCAGCTAACTCGTGAGCAGTTAAAGGCATATATACTCAGTATTAGTGCGGTACCAAAAAGCCCGCGTTTTTACCCTAATGGCGTGGCATTAAGTAATAAGCATTTTGCAAAATATCTAGCCAATTTGAATTTAGACGCTGTGACAGGTAATAATCAAGTTAGTTATGCCATGGTGGTAAAGCGCTCAGTCCTGCGTACTTTTCCAACGTCGGACCGAGTATTAAATAGTGGCTTAGATAATGACTTAGATCGTTTTCAAGAAAGCGGATTATTCCCTGGTGACACAGTGGCTATATTGCATGAAAGTGCCGATAAGAAATGGTTACTTGTGCGCGCTTATAACTATCTAGCATGGGCGCCCAAAGCTGATATTGCGATATCGAATAAAAGCACACTTCGTGAATTTAAAAATAACGATGACTTTTTATTGATAACTGGCGCAAAAGTAAATACCGCTTACGTGCCTAATGATACCACTACATCGCAAGTGCAATTGGACATGGGCGTTCGTCTGCCTTTAATGCCGGCAGATAAAACCCCTCATTTATTAAATGGCCAAAACACCTACGCTAATTATGTTGTGCAACTGCCAACCCGCGGGGAACAAGGTCAGTTAGTTATTAAGCCTGCCTTGATCAGTCGCAGCAGTGATGTGCATTTAGGGTATTTACCTTACACCCAACAGCATTTAATAAAACAAGGGTTTAAATTTTTAGGCGAACGCTACGGTTGGGGACACGACTATAATGGCCGTGACTGCACTGGTTTTGTTGGCGAAATATATAAATCATTTGGTCTATTAATGCCGCGTAATTCAGGTCAGCAGGGGAAGGGAGAGTATGGAACAAATCACCGTTTTGATAAAACCAGCAATGAAAGCGATAAATTAGCGGTAGTTAATAACATGCAAGTGGGCGATTTAATTTATATACCAGGCCATGTAATGATGTACTTAGGTGAACAAGACGATCAACCGTATGTGATCCATGATGTTAAAGGGTTGGGTTATAACAAGGCTGATGGTAGTTTTTATTCAAGTTCACTTAATGGGGTATCGGTAACGCCTTTATTGCCACTGCGTTTATCGCAAACTCAGAGCTATTTAGACCGTACTTATAATATTAAGCGTATTCGCTAGGAGTTAAAAAATGAAGATTACGGCGATACGTTTTGCCAAACTTAAAGTGCCATTAGTTACGCCGTTCAAAACAGCGCTGCGTGAAGTGAGCTATATTGAAGACTTAGTGGTGTTAATTGAAACCGATAAAGGCGAAATTGGCTATGGTGCTGCGGCGTCTACGCCAGTAATAACTGGCGATACTCACCAAAGTATCCTTAGCGTTATTAAACAATTTATAGCGCCAAAACTAATTGGTATGGAAATCGAAAACCTCAATCAAATTTGCCAAGTGATCCAATCAAGTGTGGTGGCAAATTACAGCGCTAAAGCCGCACTCGAGCTGGCTGTTTATGACTTGTGGGGTAAATTATATCAAGCGCCGCTGTATAAATTGCTCGGCGGTGGTAGTCAAACATTACGAACAGATATCACTATTAGCGTTGATAATATTGATAAAATGCTCAGTGATTGTGCTGTGGCTGTAGCGCAAGGTTTTGATATTTTAAAAGTAAAAATTGGCAATGATTTACAGCAAGATATCGAACGAGTGAAAGCGATTTATCAAGGTTTTGGCCAGCAAACGCAAATTCGTTTGGATGTAAATCAGGGCTGGAATGCTAAACAAACGGTGTTTGCTTTACAGCAATTAGAAAGCCACAATGTTGAATTAGAACTTGTTGAACAGCCAGTGAAAAGTGATGATTTTAAAGGTTTAAAGTATATTACTGAGCGGGTAAATACGCCGATCATGGCTGACGAAAGTGCCTTTTCGCCCAAGCAAGTAATTCAATTATTAGAGCAAAATGCTGTTGATATTATCAATATCAAAGTCATGAAAACGGGTGGCTTAAGTCGTGCTATTGAAATTGCCAATATTACTGAACAGTATCAAGCTGATTGTATGATCGGTTGCATGTTAGAAGGCAGTATTGCCGTTGCAGGTGCGGCGCATTTAGCGTCTGCAAAAGCCCAGCAGATCAGTAAAATAGACTTAGACGGTCCAGCGCTTGGCCAATATGATCCGGTGCAAGGCGGTGTGGAATTTAATGGCCCAGCGATCACGTTAAGTGATGGTCCTGGCTTGGGGATTAAAAGTATCGACACATTACAACCGATAAACGATGGAATTTGGCCGTTATGAAAAAAATAATAATAACATTAATCACCACAGCAGCCCTCAGCGGCTGTGCAAATAGTGCAAGTACATCAGCAGCTGCAAGTGCTGCAGTTATCCCACAGCAAAGCCAACAGTTAGTGGTGGTGGTTGCAGATGATTGGCAAGCCATTGCCGCACAATTGTATCGATTTGAGCGTGTTGCAGGACAATGGCAACAACAAGGCCAAGGTCACAGTGTGGTACTTGGGCGCACCGGTCTTGCGTGGGGTATTGGTTTACACCCAGCTCAAGCGGGCGAACAAAAACAAGAAGGCGATGGTAAAGCTCCCGCTGGTATTTTTGAACTCGGCACCGCGTTTGGTTATTTAGATTCATTAAAAACCAATATGACCTACCAAGGCATGACTGCTGACGACTATTGTGTTGATGTCAAAGGTTCGCCATTTTATAACCAGCTAGTTAATAAGTCAGTGGTAGGAGAGGCTGCTGTCAAAGACTCGTCAGAGTGGATGCGCCGTGATATTTACAGCCAAGATAACCTTTACAAAAAAGGCTTAGTGGTTAAGCACAATAGTCAAAATGTTGATGGTGCAGGCAGTTGTATCTTTATGCATTTATGGCGCGCAGAAAATAAACCAACTGCCGGTTGTACTGCAATGACTGAGCAGAATATGGATACCTTGTTAGCTTGGTTAGATGAACAGAAAAAACCATTGTTAGTGAGCTTACCTAGCGAACAATATCAACAAAAAAAATTGCTTTGGAAGTTACCAGCGATTAAATAATACGTGTACAGCCACGCGATCGCGTGGCTTTACAAAGTAAATAATAAAATTGTTTTCTTTTTATTAATTTAATGGAATAATATATTCCATTGATTGGTTTGAAATTGGGATAATAAATGAGTGCACAATACACCTTGCTAGATTGGCTCGTATTCGCAAGCTACGGAGCAATTTTATTACTCAGTGGTTGGTGGTTTAACCGTAAGCGCGCCAACTCAAGTAAAGACTTCTTTTTAGGCGGTAATAGTATGCCGACCTGGATGGTGGCTATTTCGGTATTAGCTACTTCACAGTCTGCTGCCACTTTTATTGGTGGACCTGATCAGGGTTATCAAGGTGATTTATCGTATTTAGCGACGAACATTGGCGCATTCATAGCTGCATTTATTGTTTCTATTTTTCTGATCCCTAAGTTTTATCAACAAAAAGTGTACACCGTTTATGAACTGCTTGAAAAGCGCATAGGGCCAAAAGCTAAACGCCGCAGCGGCTTAATGTATTTATTTGGCCGAGTGTTTGCCAGTGGCGCACGTCTATATATGGCCGCGATTGCAGTAGCGATGATTTTATACGGTAATATAGCCGCAGAAAGTGTGATTATAGCGACTTTGCTATTAGCACTTGCGGGTTTGTTGTATACCGTATTTGGTGGTATTCGCAGTGTAATTTATTCTGATGTGCTGCAAAGTGTCGTATATGTCAGTGCTGCGATTGCCGTTATCTGGTGTTTGTTGGTACTGATCCCCGCTGATTTTTCAACTATTTTAGCAACCTTAAATGAGCCAACCCCAGGTGCTGATTCAAAGCTGGCAATTTTCAAATTTGATTTAGATTTTGGCCCAAGTGGGGTGTTCAATATGGCGTCGGTATTAACCGGCTTTGTATTACTTAACATTGCCGCCTTTGGTCTAGATCAAGATATGACACAGCGTCTACTGACGTGTAAGAGTGACAAAGAAGGCAGTAAAGCATTACTACTTTCTATCGTGATGGTTATTCCCGTGATGTTGGTATTTATCTTTATTGGTTTATTACTTTATATCGTTTATCAGCAGCCAGCATTAATGAACAGTGACGGTGCGCAAGTCGTACAAGAGTTTAATGGTGAAAAAATCACTATTTTTATGTACTACGTACTTAATGAGGCCCCTGCTGGTGTTAAAGGTTTAGTTAGCGTCGGTATCATTGCCGCGGCCATTTCAACATTAAACTCCGGTTTAAGCTCGATGTCGTCAGTCATTGTACAAGATTTATATCGACCTTATTTAGCAGCTAAAAATAAGCAAGTTGCCGATAACCATTTTGTTAAAGCCGGGCGTATTGGCATGGCGGTTGTGAGCCTATCATTAGCATTAATGGCCATAGTTTGTTATTTCTGGCAGCAATACAGTGATATGCCGCTTCTTAAGTTTGCGCTGAGTGTCATGGTGTTTTCGTACAGTGGTTTACTGGGCGTGTATTTTACAACACTATTTACTAAACGTGGCAGTGAAGGCTCAGTATTGGCGGCGTTAATTGTCGGCTTTATGATCACTTTATTCATGCAACCATACATCATTGATTGGTTATTGCCGGCAGCAGATCGCTTCTATTTAGGCTTTACTTGGCAGTTATGTATTGGTACTGCGTTGTCGACTTTAGTGTGTTGTTTAGGTAAACCTCAACTTGCCCAGCGCGGCCAGTCAGCTGTAGGAGCCCAATAGGCATGAACATTGACTATATACTGGCTATTGATGGCGGGGGTACCAAAACGCTGGCGAAATTAGTGAATTTACATAGCGCTGAAGAATTTACTGCGCAGGCTGGTGCAGCCTCAGTTTATAACGATTTTAATACGGCGCTTACTAGTTTACAGCAAGTGATCACTAGCGTATGTGCACAAAGTGGCGCTAAGCATAGCCAAATTTTGGCGGTAATGGGACTTGCGGGCGGCTCGTCTAAAGTGTTGGCTGAGCGAGTAACTGCAAGCTTACAGCTAGACTGTGATATTAAATTTGCGCAATTGAGTATTGTAAGTGATGCAATCACCTCATTATATGGTGCAAATCTAGGTCAGCCAGTTGCAATGTTAGCGTTAGGAACGGGCGCTGTAGCAGCAAGATTATCCGCTGATGGAGAAACAAAATTAATTGGCGGCTGGGGTTTTTCGGTTGATGATTTTGGCGGTGGTGCGCGCTTAGGGTTAAGTGCTGTGCAATGCTTGTTAGATGAAATAGACCGCTTTGAGCAACCTAAAAGCCTGCTAACGCAACAGCTGAGTGAACAAGTTGGCCGTGAGCGAGAACAAATATCAAGTTGGTTAATGAAGGCCAAAGCGTTAGATTATGCGCGTTTTAGTCCTTTAATCTTTAGTTTAAAAACACAGTGTATAATAGCCGATACGGTGCTTAGTGAGCATGTTCGACAAGTCGAGAGATTGATTGAAAAATGTCGTGGTCAGAGCCAGTTACCAGTCATAATTATTGGCGGTTTAGCGGACGTAACCATTGCATTATTAAATGAAAATACACAACTGAATTTATCTCCCCGTCAAGGGGATTCGTTAGCCGGTGCGGTGATTTTAGCCAGCGACCGCATTAAACAAATTGAATACACAAGGATTACACAATGAGCCCTGAGTCTAATTTTAATCAGCAGCGTGCACTTTTAGAAGAGCTGAACGGGATTGTGTCAGAAGGACAAAACTTAGATACGTTGGATATAGATTTACTCGATAGTCGCGAAATTTTAACCAAAATAAATTTGGAAGATCAAAAAGTTGCCGCTGCTGTAAAGTTAGTGATCCCAGAGATAGCCAAAGCGGTCGATCATATTGTAACGGCATTTAAGCAAGGCGGTCGTTTAATTTATATTGGTGCCGGCACCAGTGGTCGCTTAGGTATTTTAGATGCTGTGGAATGCGCGCCAACTTACAGTGTCAGCGATCAACAAGTAATGGGAATAATTGCGGGTGGCGAAACGGCTTTTAAAAAAGCAGTTGAAGGTGCCGAAGATAGCTTAAAATTAGGCGTAGAAGATCTTAAAGCCGTTAATCTACAGGCTAAAGATGTCGTGGTAGGGATTGCCGCTAGTGGCCGTACACCTTATGTGCGAGCAGCCATTGAGTATGCAAAATCAATAGGATGTATCACCGTTGGAGTAACCTGTAATCCTAACTCCGCGGTAATGAAACTACCTGATATTGGCATTTGCCCGGTAGTTGGCGCTGAAGCGGTAACTGGTTCAACACGTATGAAATCGGGTACTGCACAAAAGTTAGTATTAAATATGCTCAGCACAGCCAGTATGATCCGCACCGGTAAAGTCTATAAAAACTTGATGGTTGATGTGAATGCCAGCAATGAAAAGCTGCATGCTCGTGCGATCCGCATCGTAATGCAAGCAACCGATTGCACTCATCAGCAAGGAGTCGATGCGCTTGCCCAAGCAAAACAAAGTGCTAAATTGGCTATTTTAATCATCTTAACAGGCAAAGATGCCGCCCAAGCTGAGCAAATGTTAACCCAAGCGGATGGTTTTTTACGAAAAGCGGTGGAACTATAAATGTTAATTAGATTATTGGTTATATTACAATGCCTAATTTTGAGCGCATGCGCCCACAACAGCACTGACGATGCAATCTTAACTGATACACCGCAAGTAAATTTAAGTGTTGGCGCTTTACAATATCAGCAGTACCTACCACAACTTGAGGGCAAACGAGTTGGCTTAGTCGTTAATCAAACTTCACAAGTTAATGACACCCATATAGTCGACTTACTGCGTGATAAAGGCGTGAATGTTACTAAAATATTTGCCCCTGAACATGGTTTTCGTGGCGACCACGATGCTGGCGCGCATGTAAAAAGTACGGTGGATACAAAGACCGGTATTGATGTGGTGTCTATTTACGGCAGTAATAAAAAGCCAGATACCGCTGTATTAAGCGAATTAGACGTGATTATTTTTGATATTCAAGATGTTGGTGTGCGTTTTTACACTTATATCAGCTCAATGCATTACATGATGGAAGCTGCTGCTGAGAATAACATTGATTTTATTGTACTTGATAGGCCAAACCCGAATATTGCTTATGTTGATGGGCCAGTTTTAGATTTAAAATTTCAGTCTTTCGTTGGCATGCATGAAATTCCTGTATTACATGGTATGACAGTGGGTGAGCTGGCAAAAATGATCAAAGGTGAAGGGTGGATAAATAAAGCTTCGTCACTAAACTTGACGGTTGTTCCTGTGGCGCATTATCGCCGCGATATGACGTATAGTTTACCTGTTCAGCCAAGCCCTAATTTACCAAATGATCAGTCAATTGCGTTGTATCCATCATTATGCTTTTTTGAAGCAACACCAATTACAATTGGCCGTGGTACAGACTTTCCATTTCAAGTGATAGGTTATTCACCGATTGCGTTAGGGGAGTTTAGTTTTACTCCGCGCGCTATTGAGGGAGCATCAATGAACCCTAAATTTAAAGGGATAGAGGTGCAAGGTCTTGATTTACGCGACAGTACAATCAAAGGACTAGATTTAAGTTTATTTATTACAGCCTACAAAACTTTTACGCAAAACGAGCAAACGTTCTTTGAACGTGCTGGCTTTATGGATAAACTTGCAGGCACTGATAAGCTGCGCTTAGCTATCGAAGCCGGCCAAACAGAGCAGCAAATCAAACAAAGCTGGCAACAAGATCTAGCTCGCTTTAAACAGCAACGCGCAGCATATTTGTTATATCAATAAGACTATTTTCATTTATAAACCTTTAAAACGCAGCTTAGGCTGCGTTTTTTTATTGCGCTTAGAAAAGTTCAACTGTATGTTCTATAAATAAAATTTAAAGGAATAATAATGAAAAAAGACATTTGGTATAAAAAGCCGGAAATGATAGTTGCTTTTTCAGCGTTATTGATAAGCGTTGTTACAACAATAATAGGTATTTACTCAACGATGATTGATCGCTCTTATGCAAGGGCTTCGGTTTGGCCGAGAGTTGAGTTGTATAGGAGTTTTTCACCTAAGGATGAGCTATTTAGTTACGGTATAATGAATAACGGCACAGGTCCGGCAATTATTAAATATGTCAAAGTAATCTATAATGAGAAGCCCATTAAGAAATGGTCTGATTTTATAGCTGCAACGAACTTAGTTCAATCACATATCGGTACACGTATTCTACCAAGTCAAGCGAATTTTAGTGCGGTTTCCATAAAAGATAAGGCTTATTTAACAGAAATTCTTAAAATGGATGAACAGGTTGGAATCGAGCTGTGCTATTGCTCTATTTATGACGAATGTTGGCTGGTTGATAGAAGTAATCAACCAATAGAAATAGCACAATGTGAAATTAGCGACGAACAGCGATTTATGCAGTAATACACGTATTTTGGCAATAAAAAAGGCCACAATTGTGGCCTTACCATGGATGGGGAAATAAGCGCCCATTGAGCGCTTACTTTAATCCATAAGATTAAAACTTAAAGTTAACTGATAACTGCAAGCTACGTGGATTGTAGTAGCTACGCGATTCACCAAACTTCTCTTCAAGTACATACGGGTTTTTGTTATAACCTGTTTGGCGATTAAATACATTGAAGAGATCAGCACGAAATTGTAGTTCCATATCACCAGAGAACTTAAAGTCTTGCGTATAGTTTAAGTCAAGTTGCCAATGGCTAGCAGTGCGACGACTACCAGCAGACTCTGCATAGCGGCTAATATGGCTTGTAGGGTAGCCGTATGTTGTTCCATCCCATGCTTCCCATGCTTTACCTGATTGGAATACGAAGTACGCCCCTAAGTTAGCTTCCCAAGGAAGAGTATAGTAACCGTATACTTTCAGTAAGTGCGGCTTATCACCAGAAAGCGTGCCATAACGGTTATCCCATGAATAACGACCACGGCCATCACCATAGTAAGATGAACCAATAAAGTTATTCGCATCATTGCTTGTTGTGGTGTTATCTTGGTCAAAGTTGCCATAGTAGTGACTCCATACATATGAAGCGTTTACGTAGCTATTCTCACCCAAGTATTCGGCTTCAATACTTGCTTCCCAGTATTTGGTTTCGCCGCCATCAACCTCTGCAATTACATAAGACGAACCACCAATTTCGTCACGAATATCAGCTAAGTTAGCTACATATAAGCCTTTATCTGCAATGTGTTGCGGTACACCTTCGGCATCAACACCTGAGTAATCAGTTAGGCGCGCATTGTTTGGCATATCCTCCCAAAAGTGCATGCCTTTACGGTGACGAACATGAGCTCGTAATACTAAGTCAGAACCAACATACTTAGTGGTTCCGATAGTAAATTCGTTAATACGACGTGGTTTCATATCATCTTGGAATACTTTACCAGATGAACCATTTCTAGGTGAAGATGATAAAATATTACCAGCTTCATCTAGTAATAACTCAATTTCGGCACGAGTGTTTCGATCCCATGATGCTGCGCGAGATAATGAACTCGCTTCAGGATTATAAATCGCAAAGTTTGCAAATACGGAATCTTCGTCAGAATAAGTCCATGTTGCACCTAAACGAGGTTGCAGCATATCTTTCCAGTTGGTTTGGTACATTTGGTACTTGTGACCAGGAGCAACTTCATAGCCAGAAATAGTACCAGATTTAGCTTTTAAGCCTTGACCATACCAAGTGTCTTGGCTGACCAATAATCCTAAGTTATAAGTCCAATCACCCAATTCTATAGTATCGTTAATTTCAAAGTTTAGGCTGCGTGTTTCAGAGTTAATGCCTGATACAGGTGAGCCATCTGCAGTTGCTAAACTCATTTGTTGGACTCGAGCACGGTAGATAGCATTTGCAGGGTCAAAACCATCAGTGTTTGCATCAGCATCAACTAAGCCACCAATGTATGCAATTGAACCCCAACCGTTAGAGAGTCTGGTTAGTTGCTCTTCGCCTTCTTCCCATTTTGCACCAAAATGGAGTATGTGGTATGCATCCCCCCAGCTAAGTTCATGTTCTAAACTAACTTCAAAGGAATCACGATAAAAGTTTTGATTGTCATAAGTTGCGTATGCACCAACACCACCACCGCCTTTCATCACTGCGTCTTCAAGATAGCCATAGGTATTAATTAATGCATTTGCGCCAGCATTATATGCGGCGATTTGTGCTTCGCTAAATCCTTCATCTGGGTCATAACTTCTTAAGCTTGGGACAGAGAAATAACCCATTTGAGCTAAGTCATCAATACCAAGTTGGCTTGATAAAGAAGGGATTACACTCAATGGTGTATCAGGTTGTGAGCCTGTTTCTAATTCAAACTTACTATATTGGAACGAAAGTGTGGTTGCTGATCCTAAGATCCATGAACCATCTAAAGTAAAGATATCTTGATCAGCTTTACTACCGACAGATACAGTGTCCATCTCGTAAGCACCAATCGAATCGCCTTTAACTTCTTTATCTGAGGTACGTTGTGAGATATTTATCAAAATATCATCAGTTGGTGCCCAGGTTAATTTACCAAAGTATTCGTCGCGGATACTCTCATAATCTTTTACTTCGCCATAGGCTGTGTTTTTGTTTGCTTTGGTCTCTTCAGGACGGTAATAAGAGGTATAAAAATATAATGTATCTTCAATCAGTGGACCGCTTAAACTTGCGGTTAACCAGTTTTTATCAAGCTCAAAGCTCTCTTCACCTACTGGCGTTGCAACAAAGGTTTTTGGTTGTATTTTGTATTCTATATTACCGTGAAACTCATCCGTACCAGATTTTGATACTGTGTCAATTGAAAAGCCACCAGAACGGTTAAAGCCAACCGCTTTTGCACCACCTCTGTCCATAGTAACAAAGGCAACATCGTGTGTTGATGGCTCTGAAGCTAAGTTGCCATACATCGGCAATGACACATTAACACCATCGAAGCCATATGAGTTATCAACACCTGATCCACCAGCTGATGGGCCCAACGTTGAATTTGCCGAAAGTTCTATACCAGGGACAAGCTTTAAAAGGTCTCGGTAATCTTGACCTACAGGGACATTATTAATTCCCTCTTCACCTAATGAGTTTGTGAGTGCTGATTTACCTTGTCGAAATAGTTTACTGCCTGTCACTGTAATTACTTCAACATTATCTTTTTTACCGCCAAGAACAACATTAGCACTTGAGGTTTGCTCTAGCAGTACATCAACAGTTATTGTTTGTGTAACGCCGCTGCTGTCTTCAAAGGTCAGCTCATAAGTGCCTGGTTTTAGTTGCGGGAGATCATAACTGCCATCTTCACGGGTTACCACCGTACGCGCTTTTGGCATGACGTTACTACGTGCAGTAATGGTAATACCCGCTAGTGGTTGGTTTGCTTGCTCGGTTTTTACCTTACCTTTAATGCTACCGTTTAAATTCGCGAATGCAGGAGCACTTGCTAGCGAGGCAGCTATTATAGCGGTGGTTATTGCAGTTTTTGGCACTCGCAGAGCGCGATGTGTGGCCTGCGCTAACGAGCTTATAGTGAAGGTTGGTACATGTTTTTTCATTGTTTTCCCCGTCCTTATTATAATTAACTTATAGCTCTGAACTTTGTTGATTCCCCAAACAGAGTTATAAACTTTGATCAATTGTTGCTATTCCATTAAACATGCGTTGCTATTAATGGTCAAGAATAAACTCTTCCTTATTTGTGTTGTATCTATAAATAAAATATATAAAAACTGGTTTCGTTATATTTTTTGTCAATATAAGCGTAAGGCTGGGGGAGTGTTTTCGCGATTTTTAGCGCAGTTAATCATATTTAATATATTGAAATGACATGTTTTTGTATTTTTCATTCTAAAGAAGGAGGATTTTTTATTGAGTTGGAACAATACTGTTGGAGTTACAATAATAATTATTGTTTATGAACTAAAAAATTTTGGTTGGCATGGAATAAATAAATAATTTATAAATTAGCAAACGAGAGATAGGTTATTATTGCACGGCTGTTGTTAAAGTGGTTTTTATAATAAGAAAGGCCACAATAGTGGCCTTAATTCTTTAGGATGTCGTTGGTTAGTGATTTCTAAATTCACCAACAACGTCATTTGAATGCTCTAGTAATTTACGACCTTGACGACTCGATTGCGTTAAAGCGATAAATAGAATATCAATAACAAAGTCTTGCGCAGTACGGGCAAGTATCGATGATAAACGGACTGACTCTTCTTCTGCCACAGAGTAAAGCCTAACATTGGCTTGATCAGCAACAGGGTTACTACCAAATTTAGTGACAGAGATCACGTAACTGTCGTTTTTCTTAGCCTGCTTTACCACTTCAGCAATTTCTCTGGTGACACCCGATTCACTGATCGCAATAACTAAGTCGCCTTTTGCAAAGGTTGATACATAGGCGAGCTGCGCATGACCATCAGGTTCAGCTATTGCTGGCATACCTAACTTTTGCAGCTTATAAGAGAAGTCTTTAGCCACCAGGGCAGAGCCCCCTAAACCACAAATTAAAATTCGTTTAGCTGATTTTAACAAGCTAACAGCTTGTTCAATGGCTAGCGCTTCATTGAGGTTTTTTGTTTCAGTAAGCACAGCAAGTTTACTACTGAGTAGCTTTTCTGCTATTTGCTCTAGTGAATCACTTAAGGTGATTTTACCATGCAGTTTTGGTTCTGATGTTTCATCATTGAGTGCATCAATGACAGCCAGCTTAAATGCTGGAAAGCCTTTGTAGCCCAGTTTTTGCGAAAATTTTACAACGCTTGACTGGCTCACGCCGACAACTTTAGCCAGCTCTACAGACGAAAGATTACGAATAGCATTAGCTGAGTTCAATGTGAAGTCGGCTAGCTTAGCTTCGCTGCTCGATAGGGACTGACGTAAGGCTTTAATTTTTACAAATGTAGACATACTACCCGCTTATTTTTATATTTGGCGTATTTATAGCATTAATCGAAATAAATTTGTACTTATTCTAGGTTCAAATGTAACCATCTTTGTTTTTACTCTTGTTCCTAGGCGTACAAAAAATAAATTATTCCCAATAGCCGCAATTAAGTTTTGGAATATTGTTTAAGAATAATTGGAATAATATAGTTTTAATTATCTAATTTTACAACACCAATAGCACGAACTAACAGATTTATTTGCTAGTCGCTTGGGCACTGTTTTTATGGTGGGATAAAATATCTTTATTTGATTTGCTTGTTGAAATAAATTATTTACAAATCGTTTTACTGTGATAGGGTTTGGTTTATACAACTCAAATCGAGTTGTCCAAACTACAATAACAATATGAGAACTGGGTTTATTTAATGTATTGTTTACTAAATACCGCTAATCGTGGTTTTGGGATTGCGCTTATTTACTTTGATCAGCAATGAGAAGGCTATGACGTTTTTATCTTGGTTTAAAAAACTTTGTTTAGTTACAACTACCGCACTTTTGACTAGTTGTGCTTCAACACCTTACGAGTTTACACAATCTGCCAATTACAGTCATCGTGTTAAGTTTTTAGTCATGCATTACACCGCTATTGATTATGAAAAATCGATGCGTGCTTTAGTCGATGAAGGTGGTTTAAGTGCTCATTATTTATTACCAGAGTTAAATGATCCTAGCTACCCTGAGGATGAATTAAAAGTAATTCAACTAGTTGATGAACATGATAGGGCGTGGCATGCCGGGACAAGCTTTTGGCAAGGCCGTGAAGATTTAAATGATCAATCAATTGGTATCGAAATTGTTAACGTACCAAGCTGTCACTATCCCGAAGTTAAACCTGATGAGCAAATGGAAAATGACGCCTCAAAACTGTGTATTTTCCCCGATTTTGACGCTAAACAAATAGCGTTATTGATTGAGCTCAGTAAAGGTATTTTAGCCCGTAACCCTGATATTGGCCCAACTCAAGTTGTAGGGCACTCCGATATAGCGCCTACACGAAAAAACGATCCAGGTCCGCGCTTTCCATGGTATCAATTGTACCAAGCTGGTATTGGTGCATGGTATGACAGTGACACGGTTGATAAATATTGGCAGCAATTTAATTTAGTTAAACCATCAATTAGTTTAATGCAAAAAGCGTTACGTGGTTATGGTTATGATGTACACGTGACTAATCAACTTGATCCACAAACCCTTGATACATTAAGTGCCTTTCAAATGCACTTTTTACCTTGGCATGTAAGCGGTAATGCAGATGCGCGCAGCGCTGCGGTATTGTTTGCTTTGATGGAGAAGTACTTTCCGAAAAAAGCAGCTAAGTTAATGTTGCAATATCAACAACAGCAACTTGCCCCAGAACCGATTATTAAGCCTTTAGCAAATGCGCAGGTTGTGTTGCAGGTACCAAATCCTAATCCAAGTTCTCGGGCACTGGTTAATGACCGTGGTACATTTAAAGCTTATAAAGGCCGAGGCGAAATTATCATTGAAAATAACACCGCAACGAGCGCGGATATTTTTATCAATGGTGAAAAAATAAATATTGCTCAGCCACTTATGGCAAATAATAGCTACAAATACAGCTTATCTAAACGGACTCACAACGGCACAAATACGTTCAAGGTTGAAAATGTGCAGCCTGAAGGGGCAAGTTTAACATTACGTTTTCCTTACCCAACATTAGTAACTAAGCCTGTAAAGTCAGTGCAGTTTAATAACGTGGATAAATTGATCAATGAAGAAGTCGCGGCAGGATTTCCCGGTGCCGTACTGGCAGTGATCAAAGATGGTAAGTTAATTAAATTAAGCCACTATGGCGATGCTAAAAAATACCTTGCTGATGGCTCATTATTAGAGCAGCCACAGCAGATGAAAAGCGATACATTATTTGATATTGCCTCTAATTCAAAAATGTTTGCCACAAATTTAGCGTTAATGAAACTGGCCAGTGAAGGTAAAGTTGATGTAGAAAAACCACTATTTTATTACTTACCTGAGTTTCGTGGTGCGGGCCGTGAGCAGCGGTTAGTCAAAGATTTACTGACCCACAGTGCAGGTTATCCCGCGGTAGTTGATTTTCATCGTAAAGATAATAAGTTTGGTGAGCGATTCTTTTCACAAAATAGCTTACGTACTAAAAACTTATTACTGACAGGCGTGCCATTTGTTGCGGGTCGTAGCGTTAAACATTTATATTCAGATATTGATTACATGTTACTCGGTGTATTAGTGGAGCGACTTTCAGGGCAGTCGCTGGATAATTATGTTGAAGGGCAAATTTATCAACCGCTTGGTTTAACCCACACCGTTTATAATCCATTGCAAAAGGGCTTTATAAAAAACCAAATAGCTGCCACTGAGTTAATGGGAAACACTCGTGACGGACGGATCAGCTTTGATAATGTTCGTACCGACGTTTTACAAGGACAAGTACATGACGAAAAAGCATTTTATTCCTTAGGTGGGGTCGCAGGTCACGCAGGACTTTTTAGTACAGGTCAAGACTTAGCTGTGCTTGCGCAGTTATTGCTGAATCGCGGTGGCTATGGTGATAAGCAAATATTTACCCCGCAAGTATTAGAGCAATTCATTGCCCCGCAAGCCAGCGATGAAAGTTATGGTTTAGGTTGGCGTCGTGCCGGTAACGGTGCTTTACAATGGCATTTTGGCCCGTACGCGAGCCCACAAGCGTATGGTCACACTGGCTGGACGGGCACGGTTACTGTGATTGATCCCGCTTATGACTTGGCGATAATTTTGCTTACCAATGCTCGCCATACCCCGATTGAAGGGAATGAAACAGATTATGAATTTATGGGGAGAAAGTTTGAAACCGGTAAATATGGCTCAATTGTTTCGCTAATTTATGAAGCAATATTAAATAAGCATTGATCTAAATGGCAGTGTTCAGCTTATCGCTAATCGATTTAAGTTGTGTTTATTGACGAACAGATTAAGCTAATGAGTTTGTTCCAGCCTTTATAACAAAGGCCTGATAATAATTAGAGTGAGTCATAGACTCACCACAAAAAAGGTTACAGTATGTCTTGGTATTCAATTTTACCGCCACTAATTGCGATTTTGATCGTATTTTGGCGCAAAGAAGTCATTATGGCGCTACTTGTCGCTGTTGCTTCTTCAGAGTTTTTGCTGGCCTTGCAAGGTAACGGTAATACACTTTTTAATACATTTATAAATACCATAGAGCGCGTGGTGAGCGTAGCAAGTTCGCCAGGTAATAGTCGTATCCTAATTTTTAGTATCTTAATCGGTGCATTACTTGCTTACATACGCGAATCGGGCGGTGTGGCTGCAACAGTAAATGTGTTGATGAACAAAGGTGTGGCAAAGAGCAAACGCCAAGTGGGTTATTTAACCATGTTTTCAGGTATTGCGGTGTTTATAGAATCTAACTTAAGTGTACTGACTGCGGGTATTTTATCGCGGGGTTTATTCGATAAATTTAAAATGAGCCGTGCTCGCTTAGCATACATTATTGATAGTACCAGTGCTCCTGTGTGTATTTTGATTTTACTTAATGGTTGGGGGGCATACATACTTGGCTTGCTTGGTAATTATGAACTGTCAGAGTCGGCAGTCTCGGTGTTATGGGGCAGCATAGGCTATAACTTTTACGCCATCATCACCTTACTCATTGTGTTTTACACTATCTCGTTTGATAAAGTACACGGCCCGCTTAAAAAGGCTGAAGAGCAATTAGAGCACCAAAAAACAGAGCTGCAAGAAGAAGTAACAGGCACTAAAGCACGTTATATGCTGGTTCCTTTACTTACTTTAATAGGTAGCATGGTCGGCTTTATGTATTGGTCAGGTAATGGTGATATTGCCAGCGGCAGTGGCTCTAAGTCGGTATTGTATGCAACTATTTTAGCTTGCGTTGTCGCCTACTTATTAATGGTAAGCTCTCGTCAATTTACTCACCATAAACTGGTTGATATTGGCTTTAAAGGCATGGGTGAGTTATTACCCTTAGTCGCGATTGTATTACTATCATTGACTCTCGGCGCCAGTTTAAAAGATTTAGGTACTGGCACTTTTGTTGCGGGCTTAGTGGGTGATTACTTACCTATTTACTTAGTCGTACCAGTGTTGTTTGTAACCGGTGCGGTGATCTCTTTCACAACAGGCACCTCATGGGGTACATTTGCAATACTTATCCCGATTGGTGTGCCATTAATTCAAGCGCTTGGTTTACCGCCGTCATTAGTGATTGCGGCAATTTTAGGGGGCGGCGTATTTGGCGATCATTGCTCGCCAATATCAGATACCAGTGCGGTGTCAGCTATTGCCTCCGGCTGTGACTTGCTTACTCACGTTAAAACACAAATGCCGTATGCATTATTCGCGGGTGGCTTAACGTTTGTTGCTTACCTAGTTACGAGCATTATTGTGTTGTAAAGAGTTAGCGAGCTTGCGAGAGTAAAGTTAGCTAGTCAGCGAAAAGCCTGCAAATTTGCAGGCTTTTTAGTTTATAGTGCAGCAATAAAACAGCAGCTATTGATGGATTAACTTTTTATATTTGGCAGGGGGTATTTGTAAAATAGCGTTGAACTCATTGTTTAGGTGAGATTGATCGGAAAACCCGCACTCAAGGGCGAGTTGTGCCAAGCTTAGCTGTGGGTTTGCTTTTATAAGTTGTCTGACTTGCCTGACTCTGTAAATACGTGCTAGGTGTTTGGCAGTGATGCCACAGGTGTTTTTAACGTAGCGCTCTAATTGCCGCTTACCTTTAGGGGTGTGCTCGTAAGCAGTACTTAGTGGGGTAAGATTGATTATTTTATGGATCAATTTTTGTGTGTGCTCAATAGCCTGATGGTGTATTTTTGATGCATTGAGGTGCGCCGACAACAAATCAATAAACGAATCTAAGTTAGCATATTGGTCAAGCGCCTGTGCTAAACCTGCTAAGGTTGCAGGCGCCACAAGCGAATGATTTACCTTTTGTAAATGGGCAAGTCCAGCGGGTTTAAACCGGATCCCACAAAAGACGGAGCCAGCAGTAAACGTTACTTTTTCTGACTGTGTTGATATGGTTTGCATGAAATAGGGGGGATTTAATGGTTTTCCAGCTAAATTAAGACGCCCAGATAGTAAAAATATAACGCCTTTTGCGCCATCGCAGGGGAGCCAACTCTCCCCTGAATATTGGGCGCTTGCAAACCAAACTGCTTGTACATAATCAGCGATATCGCCCGTTGGGCTGTAAATAGTTTATCGTTCATTAAACTCGACTGTCGGTTTAAACATTTTGACTATACGATTCCAACTATTTATAGCATTAATTGCTACGGTGAGGGTAACTAAACTTGGTTGATCAAATAATGCTGAAAGTGTTTGGTAAAAGTCATCATCAATGTTCTGTGACAAAGGTCAACTTCTCGCAAAGCGCTAATGCAGCACGTTCTTTATCGTTATAAAGTGGCGTGTCTTGCCACGCATTGAGGGCAATAATGCGGTTAATGCTCTCACCATATTCCAGTGCTTGTTTGCTATGCATGGCTAAACAATACGCGCATTGGTTTAACTGTGACGCTCTTAGTTTTAGCAGCTCCCAAATTGTCACTCCAAAGGTAGCCTCGACTTTCTGTTTGATCAGTGCTTCTTGATCAATCAAGTAGGTCATTAACTCGGGTTCGATATTAAAGTAATTCGCTCTTTTCATAATAGTTCCAAATCGATAAATAACTGCTAGCTAGTTTATTGACGGATAAATAAAAAGAATTGTAAAAAAGCGACTTTGTGATTTGTTTTTAGTGTAGTCGTATTGCGCTAAATTTTTGTCATACTATTACACAATAAGAAAGCTGTATAAGTGGCTGATATATTAATTCCACCCTAAAATTAGCGAATTTCAATACTAATTTAGTTCTTAAGCTATAAAAAAGCTCACATCGAAATGATACTGGTTTACTTTAATTTAACAATTGGCTTCATTTGTAGTATAAATGACCCTAATGTAAGTGCGCAAACGATAATTATTAACCGTTTGTACCTAAGTGAAGGATTTGCATTTTACACAACACCATTCAAGGAATAGCATAAATTGGAGCAAAAGAATGAGCGTTATGACAACACTGATACAACGGCACAAGAGTCTATTGTTACTTCTTTTATCTACTTGTAGCTTTGCTACATTGGCATAAAATTGTACAACCATGCCCACCTCTGGTGGGGTTTACTCTTTAATTAACCGTGGCTCTGGCTTGGCATTAGTTGTAAATACGTCTGATACTAGTGGCGCAACGGATGTAATTAGCTATCAATATTGGGGTAGTGCAAACCAGAAGTTTGCTTTCACTAAGGGCAGTGATGGTTACAGGGCTATTCGTTTGCAGCATAATAACCAAGTACTTGATGTACTCAATTCGTCACAGTCTAATGGCGCTAATATTGTGGTGTATGACGATTGGCAAGGGGATAATCAACGCTGGCAGCTGAAGGCGTCTTCATCGGGTGGTTTTAACATCGTTAATAAACTTACGCAAAAGTCATTAACTGTTGCGGGTTCGCAAAACGGTGCCAATGTGTATCAAAATGATGATGTTGGTGGCAGTTCACAGCGCTGGTATATCAATCCAGTTTCAGGTAGTTGTGGTAGCAGTAGTGGTGGCGGTCAAACAACAGCTGGTTTAATTGGTTTTGCGGCACAACCAGGTAATGATGGCCTTGCAACTACCACCGGCGGCGGTAATGTATCTCCTACAATTGTTACTAGCTGTAGTGCGTTAACAGCCGCATTAAACTCAACATCAACAGCGGTTATTCAAGTTCCTAACAATACAACGATTAACTGCCATACGGCAAACCGAACTGTTGCAGCATGTCCACTCGATTGTGGCACATGGGGCGATTACGGTAAAACTTGGTATCGCTTACCGGTTGGTAGTCAAAGCTGTAGTGAATTAGGTAGTAATTCAAATAATACAGTTAACGTTACACGTAATGACTCTCGGCTTCGTGTTCGCTCAAATAAAACCCTTGAAGGATTGGGGAGAAACTCAAAAATCATCGGCGCAAGCTTAGTGATCAGTAATGATCGTAATATCATCATACGTAATATTTTACTTGAAGATATTAACCCAGCATTAGTTGAAGCGGGGGATGCTATTTCTGTTGATGACAGTAGCCACATCTGGATTGATCATATGGCGTTTAATAAAATTAGTGACGGTTATATTGATATTGGCAATAGCCAAAATGTCACTTTAAGCTGGAACCGTTTTTATGGTTATAATACGTAAGTGTGTGCTAACAAATATTGGTATACGCATTTATTCAAAAACTCCCAAATAACGGCACATCATAACTTCTGGGATACAGCTGCAGGGCGCAACCCTAAAGTAGACGGCTACAATTCACGCGTTCATATGTTTAATAACTATTGGAAAAACATTACTTATTTTGCAATTAGTGCAGGTAATGGCGCTGAAGTATTAGTAGAAAATAATTACTTTGAAAACAGTGCAAAACCACATTGGAACCAAGGCTCAGGCTACTTTAGCGCGTCAGGAAATGTGTATACTGGCGTATCAGCAACTGATCAGTATCGCGACAATAGCGCTAACATCTTTAACGATATCCAGTTATACCCATACAGTTTAGACAATGCCAATAGCTTAGGCAGTCAAGTTGATGGCGGTACAGGGCCGCAGAAATACACCCAAACCACCTAAAAATGCAAAAAGCCCTTAATTTAGAGGGCTTTATCACATTGCTTGTATTACGCGTTAGATTTTACCATTAGGCACGATGCGGTAAATTCCCATACCATCAATACCCAGATATAAATCGCCATTAGGGTGGGTTGCAATGCTGCGCACGCGGCCAACACCTTCAAATAGCTTGCTGTGACCTGTTACTTTATCGCCATCAAGCTCTACTAATACTAAGTGAGCAAACTTCATTGCACCAACAAGTACATGACCTTGCCACTGCGGGTATTTGCTACTTGTAACAAACGCCATCCCGGAAGGCGCGATAGACGGCACCCACACCCAATCGGGTTGTTGCATACCTTCGCGGCTTGTTTGATCAGTAATTTTACTGCCATTATAATTAATGCCGTGAGTTACTTCTGGCCAACCGTAGTTAGCGCCTGCTTTAATAATATTGATTTCATCACCACCACGAGGGCCGTGTTCATGACTCCAAATTGCCCCCGTTTCTGGATGCATAGCCATGCCTTGTGGGTTTCTGTGGCCATAAGAGTAAATACTCTTACGTGCGTTTGGCTGATTAACAAACGGGTTTGACTTAGGGATTGTGCCATCAGTATTAATGCGGTGAATTTTTCCTGCATCATACTCTAAGCTTTGTGGGTGAACATCACGCGCGCCGCGATCACCAATCGAAAAGTACAAGTAACCGTCTTTATCAAATTCAATACGCGAGCCGTAATGTTTGCTGGTTGTGGTGTTTGGCGTGCCGTCGAACAGCAGCTGCGAGTCGACTAGTGCCATATCTTTTAAGCGCGCACGCATAATGGACGTATTGTAGCCTTCTTCATCGCCTTCATAACCTGAGTAAGAAAAGTAGATCCAGCCATTGTCTTTAAAGTTAGGATCAAGCTCGATATCTAATAAGCCGCCTTGACCTTCCGCATGCATGTTAGGCAGCCCTGCAATTTTTTGTTCTAGCAGTTTGCCATTACGAATTAGCCTAAGCTCACCAGCGCGGTCTGTTACTAATAAATCTTGCTCGTTAAGCCACGCCATTCCCCAAGGAATATTTACCCCTTGAGCAACTAATTCAAGCTGATACTTATCAGCGCTTTTAGCGACAGGGATTTCTTGTTCCGCTTGCTGTGCACACGCCTGCAAGGTAGATAAACTGACCATAGCAATAGCTAAACTGGTGTAAAAAGACGTCTTCATGATGACTCCAATTTTTTAAACACGATGTAAATAGAGTAGCGTGTTAATAGTTTAATTGTTATTAACATTTACTAAAGTGCGATTAGTAACAGAAAAAATGAGATAGGAGGGAGTATAGAGGGGTTCAGTAAGTTGCTACTTATGCTTTGCGTTGTACTGGGGATGTATTGAAGTTAGAAATAGAATATATTAACAATTTTTACAATCGTATAGGGATTTACCGTGTCAGCTCAGAGCAACTTTCAAAACAATGTAATCGAAAAAATAACAAAACAAAATGCATTGGCAGCCGCATTAGGCACAGTCTTTTGGTGTATACCCATTTTAGTGCTGTGGGTATTTATTTATGAATTAAAGCCAGCAGCAGGAGCTGTTATGCTATGGCTCAGCGGCGCGTTAATAGGTTTAGCTGTTAGGTTTCATGGTCGTGGCTATGAACGATTATTCTCTGTAATAGGTTTTGTGTCTCATGCGTGTATTGTTTTACTCGCATGGGATTTTCAAATAGTGGTCGGCGGCAATGTGCTGTCCGTTATTTTGATTGGCGTTTATGTACTCGGCGCCTGGAGCGCTGCCTATCTATCACGTATCAACATCTCAATGCATGACTATAAAGCATTTGATGCTTATTTTGCGTGCCCTGATTATCTACAACAAAAAAAGTTAAAAAACAGGTGGTTTGTTGTTTTACCTTTGTTGCTAGTGCTGACTTTTGTGGTTGGTTATATTGTTGCCATTGCGGTGCTCATTTTTCAAGAGGTACAGTACATGGAAAATGAAAAAAATCAGCAAGCAGCGCGCGCAGCCGAGTTTCGCGATAAGCACATTGATACCAGTGATGAAGCGCTCGCTGCAATAAGCCAGCATAAAACACTTACTTATGCTTTTGCTTACTATTCAGGTAGGCAGTTTGATGTCCAAGGGCGCTACTTAGGTAATTACCCGCAAGATAGCTATCAAGCGCAATTAATACTGCGTTATTTAGCAGAGCAAAAAAGCAACCCGCGCGCTCAATTTATACTAGGAAAAATACTCGATAGTAAAACAGGTGACGCACTTATCACGCAAGCAGAAGAGGGCGGCGATACCTTTGCAAGGCTTTACAGTATTTATGAATTTGGTTGTTATATGGACGCTAAAAAAGGCAGGCAGTTACTCACCAGCTTTGCTAAAAATATTGAAGAACAATCAGTAAAAATTGATATCTATGGCATGCTCAGCGATGATTTTAACGACCACTGCCAAGTGTTAGACGACACTGAATTTGATTATCGTTATATAAAAGATTACCAGTTTAAACAGTAGGTCGCCCTTTAGGGCGAAAAAGTGAATATCACCACCGAAAGCACAGAGGCGCTTCGCGCTGCACAGAGGTTAAATAGTGGATGTAGGAGATGGTTTTAGCCACGAAGGGTTTAACAGCAGTGATAAGTTAACCAGCGTAGGCGCTAAGCTTGCTGGCGCGCGAGGTTTGGTTGGCTAAAGTGCAACGATAAAACCAATGGGGGCGTTTAAATTGTAGGTCGTCCTTTAGGGCGAAAAAGTGAATATCACCACCGAGGGCACAGAGTGGCTTCGCTACACAGAGGTTAAATATTGGAAGTAGGAGCTGGCTTTAGCCACGAAGGGTTTAACACCAGTGATAAGTTCACCACCGTAGGCGCTAAGCTTGCTGGCGCGTGTAACTTTTGGTCATTGCTTGCTAACTTGTCGCTTTCAAACTCGCTAACTGTTTAAACAAACCTTATTCAAGGTTTGTCGCGCTGGCACGACAGCAAAATAGGGGGGCGCTGCTGCCTTTGGGCTTAACCTGCGACGGGAATCACGCTATTTCCTTCAAAGCATAATTGATGTGAATGTAAGCGCCGTTTTTTCGCCAACTTTCACATCCATGTACGCTCTCCAGTTTGACTATCCATGGTCTCTCGTTCATAGCTGCGCTTTTGACCTATGGCGAAGTCACGCTTTATCGCGCATTGCCTAAATGGCTGTACTTAGGATTTGTCGGGAACAAAATCCAGCCTTGCGCGATATTACTCATCAACTACTTATTTTCAGGGCGTGATGACGGGGAGGGTGTTAAACGTGAGATTGGTATTTGGTCTTGGCAAGATGCAAGACCTGTGCATTTGACCCTTTGCATTCCTTCATGAAGCAAGGTCTCTTTGAGTTTTGTTATACCTCAAGATACCAATAACGTGCCTTTATACATTTGCATTTGGCAATGAAAAGCATATTCACCCACTTTAAGTGCTGGCAGCTCAACAGTGTTATTCTCACCCATAGCGAGCGTTTTACTGATATCGAGTGAAGGAAACACCACTGTTTCGGCGCATGGGGCACTGTCTTGTCGATTAAACGTCAGCGTTACTTTTTTACCAGCAGCCACTTTAATATGGGCAGGGGAATAAACCCCGTTATTAACCACTATCGTTATTTTGTTGTTATTACTTTGCACTTGCTTAGGTTTGTATAGCCAAAACCAGTAAATAATAATCGCAATTAACAACGCGCCGAGTATATTGATCATCAACATAATGCTACTCCTATTTATAAAATTACGATTTACTGGGTTTAAAAAAGCGTAAGCGATTGGCGTTTGTGACCACAGTCAGCGATGACAATGCCATAGCAGCACCTGCAACGACCGGGTTGAGTAATATGCCAAAGAATGGATATAACAGCCCCGCAGCAATTGGAATACCTGCCACATTGTAAATAAATGCACCAAATAAATTTTGCTTAATATTGACTATAGTGGCGCTACTAACTGCAATGGCATCGCCAAGACTCTGTAATGAACCACGCATTAAGGTGATATCAGCGCTCTCAATCGCCACATCGGTGCCAGTGCCAATAGCAAACCCAACATCGGCTTGTGCCAGTGCCGGCGCATCGTTTATACCATCACCCGTCATACCGACTATTTCACCTTTAGCTTGGCGTTTAGTTACTTCACTGGCTTTGTCATCAGGCATTACTTGGGCAATAAAGTCCTTAATACCGACTTTGTTAGCGACGGCTTTGGCGGTAGCTTGGTTATCGCCGGTCAGCATAACAACATGGATACCTTTGTTTTGTAAGCGTTTAATGGCTTCTGCTGAATCGTCTTTTATCGGATCGGCTACCGCTATAATGGCTTGTAGTTGGGTATCAATGGCAAAATACATTGGCGTTTTAGCGGCGCAGGCTAATTGCTCAGCTTGCTCTTTTGCCTCTGCAATACTGATATTGTGTTGGCTCATAAGCGCTTCATTGCCAAACAATAAAGTTTGTCCATCAAATGTGCCTGTCACACCTTGCCCCGTGACGGCGTTAAAATCACTGATTTTTTCAACCGTTATATCTTCATTTTCAGCATAACTTACAATAGCTTGCGCTAAAGGATGCTCCGAGCCGCTTTCAAGACTAGCAGCAAGCTTTAGGACGTGTACTTTATCGCTGTCATTAAAATTAATGATATCGGTAACGGTGGGTTTACCTTCGGTGATCGTGCCGGTCTTATCTAAAATCATGGTGGTTATTTTAGAGGTGGTTTGCAGCGCTTCTCCATTACGGATAAGTATTCCCGATTCAGCGGCTTTACCTATCCCAACCATAATTGACATAGGGGTTGCTAAACCCAGCGCACACGGACAGGCAATGATAAGCACCGTAGTCACAGCCACTACCGCATAAGCAATGCTCGGCTCGGGGCCAAAATTAAGCCAAGCAAGGCCCGCGAGCACCGCAATGATCATTACGGTAGGAACAAATACGCCGGATATTACATCGGCTAAACGCCCTATGGAGGGTTTAGAATTTTGTGCACGTTTAACCATATTAATAATATTGGCAAGTGTGGTTTCACTACCAATATGGGTGGCTTTAAATAGCAACGTGCCACTTTTATTAATGCTGCCTGCAACAATGGTATCGCCCTCACTTTTGTTGACTGGCATTGGCTCACCCGTGAGCATTGACTCATCCACTGAGCTGCTACCTTCAATGACTTCACCATCCACGGGGATTTTTTCACCGGGGCGTACACGCACAGTCTCGTTTTTTAGTACCTCACTAATAGCTATGTCTTGCTCTTTGTTATCACGCACTACCCGAGCTGTTTTTGGTTGTAAACCAATTAAGCGTTTTATCGCTTCAGATGTACGGCCACGGGCTTTTACTTCAAAGGCAAGGCCTAGGCTAATTAAACCGATGATCATCGCCGAGGCTTCAAAATAAACATGTCTGGCCACCTCGGGTAATACGCTTGGCGCAATTACTACCACCATAGAATACAACCACGCGGTACCTGTGCCCAACGCAATCAGTGTATCCATATTGGCGGTGTGGTTTTTAAATGACTGCCATGCGCCGTTGTAAAATTGTTTACCCGCAATAGCCATAACCACTAAAGTGACTATACCAACAATAAACCAGCCAATGCGCTGTGTATTGGTGGTGACACTCATATCAAAAATAAGCCCATACAGCATAAGCGGAGCGCCAACGCCTAGTGCCAATACCATATTCCGCATTAGCTTTTTATAGTGCGCGTTATCGGCTTTGGCTTTTTCATCTAGCGCGTCTTGCTCCGACTCGCTATTCATTGGCTTAGCCTTGTAGCCAATATTTTCGACTGCTTCAATCAGCTCTGCTGATGGCGCATTGCCTTCAACCTGCACACTGCGATCAGCAAAATTCATTTCAACACGCTGCGCACCAGATACACTTTTTAGCGCTTTTTCTATTTTTGCAACGCAGCTCCCACAGCTAGCGCCTTCAATCATAAAATTTTGCACTGTGTCTTTATTGTTGCTCATTTTGCTTCCTCGGAACTAACTTGTTCGTTAAGGGGATCTACAAAGGTCTCAATTAAACTACATATATCGGCACTTACAGCACCATCGCTTGAGTTTTCCCACTGTCTTACCGCTGCTTGCATTCGCGTTCTTAGTTTGAGTGTTTCTTGAAATAACCGCTCTGTTTCTGCGAGTCGTTTAGTTATTAATTTTCGTGTCAGTGGGCAAGGGCAATTGCCTTGCTCCGACTGAGCAACTATTTGCTGAATATCTTTAATAGAAAAACCAAGTTGTCGCGCACTAATAATAAACTTTAAACGTTGTTGATCGTCTTTGGTATACACCTGATAGCCATTGTTTTGGCTACGAATGGGTTTAAGTAGCTTTATACGCGTGTAGTGCCGCACTGTATCTTGGGTCACTCCCATGATTTTAGCTAGCTGTTTAACATACATAACTTGACTCCATCGTTATTCAATAATGGCATGATAAACGTATGTGCAACACACAGGTCAACCGCTATTTTAAAACTAGGCTGTTTGTTGTTTTGATTTACATATAAAAGTTTTAACGCTTATCAATAGAAGTACTTGAAGGATGCAACAGTAACTATATGGTTAATGTTGAAATATGCATGAGCCCGATATTTCGTAGCTGCTTAAATTCACTATAGTTTAGTTTGCCTCACTACGCGACTTTTAAGTGCGACACTGTATTACGCTGCGCGTTGTACTGATGGCTGTTAAAGCACTTTCTAGGGTTGCTGTAATGGCGACGCGCAAGCGCTTATAAGGTGGTTAGCTCTGTGTAGGAGCTGGCTTTAGCCACGAAGGGTTTAACACCAGTGATAAGTTCACCACCGTAGGCGCTGAGCTTGCTTGCGCGTGTGGTTTGGTTGGCTAAAGTGCAACGATAAAACCAATGGGGCGTTTAAATTGTAGGTCGTCCTTTAGGGCGAAAAAGTGAATATCACCACCGAGAGCACAGAGGGGCTTCGCTACACAGAGGTTAAATATTGGAAGTAGGAGCTGGCTTTAGCCACGAAGGGTTTAACACCAGTGATAAGTTCATCACCGTAGGCGCTAAGCTTGCTGGCGCGCGTGGTTTGGTTGGCTAAAGTGCGGCGATAAAACCAATGGGGGCGTTCAAATTGTAGGTCGCCCTTTAGGGCGAAAAAGTGAATATCACCACCGAGAGCACAGAGGCGCTTCGCTACACAGAGGTTAAATATTGGAAGTAGGAGATGGCTTTAGCCACGAAGGGTTTAACACCAATGTAAGGGCTAACCAGCGTAGGCGCTGAGCTTGCTGGCGCGCGTGGTTTGGTTGGCTAAAGTGCAACGATAAAACCAATGGGGCGTTTAAATTGTAGGTCGTCCTTTAGGGCGAAAAAAGTGAATTTCACCACCGAGAGCACAGAGGCGCTTCGCTACACAGAGGTTAAATATTGGAAATAGGAGCTGGCTTCAGCCACGAAGGGTTTAACACCAGTGATAAGTTCACCAGCGTAGGCGCTAAGCTTGCTGGCGCGCGTGGTTTGGTTGGCTAAAGTGCAACGATAAAACCAATGGGGCGTTTAAATTGTAGGTCGTCCTTTAGGGCGAAAAAGTGAATATCACCACCGAGAGCACAGAGGGGCTTCGCTACACAGAGGTTA
>NZ_JACJEE010000005.1:0-47715 GCF_014163915.1 Pseudoalteromonas sp. SR41-8 | reverse complement strand
AATATTGGAAGTAGGAGCTGGCTTTAGCCACGAAGGGTTTAATACCAGTGATAAGTTCACCAGCGTAGGCGCTAAGCTTGCTGGCGCGCGAGGTTTGGTTGGCTAAAGTGCAACGATAAAACCAATGGGGGCGTTTAAATTGTAGGTCGTCCTTTAGGGCGAAAAAGTGAATATCACCACCGAGAGCACAGAGGCGCTTCGCTACACAGAGGTTAAATATTGGAAGTAGGAGCTGGCTTTAGCCACGAAGGGTTTAACACCAGTGATAAGTTCACCACCGTAGGCGCTAAGCTTGCTGGCGCGTGTAACTGTTGGTCATTGCTTGCTAACTTGTCGCTTTCAAACTCGCTAACTGTTTAAAGAAACCTTATTTAAGGTTTTGTCGCGCTGGCTTGGTGAGCCAAATCGGTGTTGCTGCTGGACTCTCTGTAGCAGGCTTTAGCGCGAATATTTTCCACCAGAGCATCACGCTTAATCTTTCAATGCGTAATTGATGTGAACGTATTACTCACAATTACTTATTTTCAGGGCATGATGACGGGGGAAGGGTGTTAAACGTGAGATTGGAATGACCCTGCGCATTTTATGGTTTTTATCTATATTTTTATTCAAAAAATTAAGATATGCTGAATTTTATTTAATTTATTTTTCAAGAGGTTGATATGGAGGTTAGTGAGGAAGATAATAAGCAAACAGATGGATATACACCTTTTTTCCTTAGTGCAACAGACGAAGCTAAAATTGATCTTGATGTATCGGATGTTTTTGACCAAGTAATTGCATCTGATAAAGCATACAATATAGCGATAACTGGGCCATATTCATCAGGTAAATCTAGCTTTGTAAGCTCATATAAAAAGAATAATACTGAGTTTTCTAATTCATCAATTGATGTTTCATTAGCTTCTTTTCAAGTTGATGAAATGGAGGTTCAGGATGGAACTTCAACTAAGTTAGAGGCATTTGAGTTTAGTGATATTGAAAAAAGCATTGTCCAACAAATTATTTATAAAGTGCCTTCTTCGACAATTCCAAAATCTCGCTTTAGTAAATTAGCTAATTCAAAAGATACTACCAAATGGAGGAATTATATATTTGCTTCGCTTTGGCTTCTTTCCATTTTCTATATTTTTAATCCAAAAAGTTATATTTTCATCGATCCTGTTAGACCAATGCTTGGGAAATATTTAGAGTTTTTTAACATTGGTTTATCTTTATTTATGCTTGTAGGTTGCCTGCTTGGTATTGCATTTATATTTAAATATTTAAAGAACAACCTTCCACTTTCTAAAATAAGTTATTTAAACCCGACTAGTGCAGAAGTAAGTTTTTTTTCTGAATCGGACTCTGTATTAAATAGGACCCTTGATGAACTGGTGTATTTCTTTTCTAGTTCACAATACAATAAAGTGATCTTTGAGGATTTAGAAAGGTTAAATAAGCCTGAGATTTTTACAAAGCTACGTGAAATAAACATCATCTTAAATAATAGCTTTGCAGTTAGAGAAAAGCATAAAGAAGGGGTTAAGTTTATTTATGTGACAAAGGATGATTGCTTTTCAGCCACTGAAAGAACTAAGTTTTTTGACTTTATTTTACCCATAATCCCGATTATTCATTCAAATAACTCATATGAGAAAATTCGTGAATTAATTTCTACAATTAAAAATGAAAAACTATCTCGAAGGTTTTTAAGGGATGTTACGGTTTTTATTACTGATATGCGGGTTTTACAAAATATAGTTAACGAATTCTACTTTTATCGAAAACTAGTTAATCATGATCAAAGTTTATCTGACGATAACTTATTCTCGCTAGTTTTATGCAAAAACATGTTCCCCGATGAATTTGAGCTTCTTCAACAAAATAGTGGGAATATATTTTCTGCTTTTAATACATCAAAAATAAAAAAAGAGGTAGTTGAAAGTAAAAAAGCAATTATTCGTGAGTGCGAAGAAAAAATTGAAAAAATTCAAAATGCGATAAAATTTACTGAAGATGAGTATGAAGTGCTCATAAGGTGGAAGCTTCAAATAATTACAACTCAATACCCCGGACTGCGTGGCTGGAGATTTGGTCAAGACACTATTAGTAATAGCGATTATGATTCTGTTTTAGCCAGTTTACGAGAAGGTATTGAATTAAAATTGTCTGACTATGGCATACTAGTATCATTAGCTGCAAATAATGAATATTTAGAGATCCAAAGTTACTTAGAAAAACTAAATATGCTTGATGAGCCAAATGAAAAAGTTGAGCAGCTTAATAGTAAAATAAATGAAGCTTCAATATTAATAAGTAAGGTTGAGAGTGCTTCACTCAAAGAAATGTGCTTTCTTTTTGAAGATAAAAAAGAATCCCTTATAGGCTTTAAGTCTGATCACATTATTCATTACCTGTTGCGTGAAGGATATATTTATGAAGACTATCAAAAGTATATTTCAATATTCTATGAAGGCGAATTAACTCGAAACGACTTCACTTTCAGAAATAATATTGTATATGGAAAGAAACCGAATTTTGAATACCAATTAAGTCGCCCAGCAGACATTGTTAAATTACTAGATGATAGTAGCTTCTCTCAAACAGCTGTGCTTAACTTTAATCTTTTTGAGTATTTGATCTCTGAAAATCACCAGTTGTTAAACCAAGTCCCCGTTATATTAGATATCAACTCTAAGCTTCTGATTGAGTTTATTGATCAGTTAGAAAATATTAGGTTTATTGAGATATCACCAGTGCTCGAAATTTTAGTACGTAGTAGATCTAACTTTCTTGAGTTAAGTAAAAGCTATACAGATAAGTTTGGAGAGTGGTGTTTTAAATTATGTAAGAGTAAAGACTTCTCTAGTGTAAATTTTAGTCATTATGTTTATTTGACGAAGTATTTAAATGAAAACACTAAAACTGTTGTTGAGATAGCAAGCGAATCAAAGGAGCTGAGAGAGGTAATTCTGGAAAATATAATTTTACTAGATCCTTTGTTAGAGTTAGTCGAATTTGATCATGACAATGATGAGCAATGTGAAGTATACACAACTCTATTCAAAGCTAGGTGTATAAGAATAAGCCCAATTAGTTTGCATAGTTATTTCAAATCTATTCACAGAAGTGAATCGTTTTCTTTAGCTGCCATTCTTAGCTCTGGGGATGCTTTGTTAACCGAAATAATTGATGATACTGATATGCTTCAACATTTAGTTAAAGAGTATTGGATAGAGAGTATCAAGAAAGGTATTGAAGACGAGAGTTCTATTGTTTTCATGTTAAAGTCTGAAATTGACATGGAAGTTAAAAAGCAAGTAATAAGTTGCATATCTACTCCACTACCGAACATAGGCAAAGCGAAGTTTGACTACTTAACTCATTTAGAATTATCAAAGCAAGATAAGGTCAAGGTTTCTGTTGAAAATTTAGTCACTATATTTGCTCGCATTTATCATGATAATGAGCTCTTTGAAATATTTAATAAAGAAGCTGACAGGGTTATTTCGGTTAATTTTGAAGTTTTAACCAAAGAAATTAGGGAATTGGATGATGACAGACTTCTTTCAAGTTTCGCTAGTATTGTTCTGTTCAATGTTATAAAACAAGATACATTCCAGTCATTAGTACATCCTCTGAGTAAGCATATAGATGGTTATGATTTAGATAACTTAACTGATCAGAAGTATGAGTACTTAATTAAAGAAGGTTTAGTAATTTACTCTGATAAACTTAAAAGTGAATTTGAGGAAGATAGGCCTGAACTTCTCCCATTGCTAATTTCGTGCAATAAAGATAAGTTTCTAGAAACTTATCAGTTTTACGATCTTAAAGATGAAACGCTTTGCGCAATTGCTAAATTAGAGATTCTTAGTAATGCTGAAATATTGACCATTTTTGAAGGGTTAAATGAAAGTAGCTTCTTTTCTTCTGATGAATTAGCTTCTTGCTTTGCTGATTTGCTAATACTTCAACCATCTAATGAAGTATCTGAAAAGTTGTTTGAATATTTAGTAGAGCATGTAGAACCTAAATCAGATAAAGGTCAGTCCTTAATTCGTTCAATGCATGATAAGTTCGATTCCATTAATCTTATAGAACATATGACTTTTGATTGTATTCCTTTTTTCTCACTCCAAGACAGGATAAGTATTTTTGAACGTGGTGAAGTGAGCGAGAAAAACAAGATATCAGTAATTGCTAGTTTAAGCGATGAAGAATTTAAAAGCCCTTTAATAAATACTATTTATTTAAGCTCTTTAGCTTGCCAAATGAAGTTTGATGGAGTTAAAGAAGTTAACATAATTAAGTTAGCTTCAGAACTAGATACTGATTATGATTTAATAAAGTTTTTATCCTATCAAATCGATCTATTATCTAAGGATGGAGTAAAAGATATCTGTGGTTTTTCTAAAGAGCAGATTGCAAAAATTAATACAGCTAAAACTCACTTTGAATTACCAAATACTGAAGAGTATGATCTTTTTTCTTCATTGATGTCAGATAAAAAGTTGATCAAAAGAAAGCAAGTCACAAAAACAGATAAAATTAGAATTTATTTAAAAAATTCTTAAATAATTAAAGACTTGGTGGTAGTTTATCAGATAGATTTACCACCAAATTGAACGCTTCTACCCCCTACACATCTTTACCCCATCCCCTGCATGTTTAAGCGCTATGATCTGGCCTTGGCTGTTGTGGGCCATGGCGAGCATGTCGCCTTTCATTATATTGCTCTCTATGGCGTGTTTGGTTTTTAAGTTATTCAATAGCGAGTCTTTTATTTGAATGAGTACTTCGCTGTGGCAGCTGGCGATGTACCAGTCGTTGTCTACTTTAACTAATTGCCCGTATTCAATATAGCGCTGTTGGTGTAGGCGCAGGTCGGCGGCGAGTTTATCGTCGAGTTGTTGTTTTTGGCTGGTGATCTCACTTGAATAACTGCCCGCATTATCTACTTGGTGTACTTCTATAAAGTGGTAACTGCTTTGCTGTACGGCAAAGGTGTTGTTAAGTGTGTGTTGTTGTTCTGTGGTGTTAAACATGGTAAAGCCCAGTACTACTAAAGCGCAGGCGAGGCCGGTCATTTGCAGGGGTAATAAAAATCGAGTCGGCTTTTTATTAGCTTTTTGATTCGGCATTTGCGTAAACAATGCCTGTTGCTCTGGCGTCAGTGTGTGGCGTTTTTTACGCTCACTAAAATGCTGGTTAAGTTGCTGCTCAAACTGTTCGTTATGCTTGTTCATGATGGGCTCCTAATAATGTTTTTAAGTTTTGTTTTGCATAACGTAGCCGCGTTTTTACGGTTTCATGATTGCTTTGGGTGATCTGTTGTATGTCTTCAAGCGAAAAGCCTTCTTGCTGTAAGCTGAGCGCTTCGCGTTGTACAAAGCTTAGTTGCATTAAAGCGTGGTTAAAGGCTTCGTAATCAAAGCTTTGCTGAGTATTAGGTGCTGCAATTGCAGTATCGTCTTCTAATTCTACAAAACGCTGTTGTTTGCGAAACTCATCGATTAACGCATTACGGGCAAGGCGGAACAACCAGGCTTTTGGGTTGTCTTGCGGTTGATAATAATGGCGTTTTTCCATCACTTTTAACCATGTTTGTTGGCTTATATCAAAGGCGAGTTGCTCATTACTTTGCGTGACTAAGTAATGATACAAATCGTTGCCAAACAAGGTAACGAGTTTAGTTAAGTGGCGATTGTCGCCACTTTTTGCGTAGTCAGCCAAGTAGTCGTTACTGGGCTGACTGATAAACCATGACTTTAAGCTTGTAAGCATAGGCAACCTTATCCATTAATGAGCTTTTATTGCGTTTGGTCTAACTTAAAATCAAGTTGTACGCTTTGCCCCGTTTGCATTTGTGCTACGCCATCAATCACTTTTGGGCGGTATTTCCAGCGTTTTATTGCCCGTAGTGCTTCACGGTCGAAAATGCGTTTTGGTTCTGCGTTTGTTACTTGTGCATCTATTACTTCACCGGTTTGAGATACATTAAAGCTTAATTGTACCCAGCCTTCAATGCCTTCTCGTGCGGCAATGGGCGGGTATTTAGGATTTATACGTACTATGGGGGTCGCATCACCGGTTGGTCGCTGTAAGTTAGCTTTTATATCGCCACCTATTTTATCAATACTTATATCTGGCGTTATTGCGGTTGTTACTATATTAGTATCAGTACTTGGCGGTGTACGCGGCGGCACTTTAGGCGGCGTTTGCATTTTAGGTGGCGGCGGCAAGGTTTGCTTGTGCTGCACTTTAGAATCTTCTGGTGCTTGGAATATTTCTACAATGATGCTGTCATCAATAAAGCTTGGCGCGCGTTGCTCGCCACTAATTAAGTACTGCATAAATGCAAATGCCGCAAAGGTCATGGCTGCACCACCAACAATGGCCGTTGATGTTTTTAAAGCATGATTAGTGTGTGGTAAAGCTACTGTTTGCATAAGCAAATCCTCGATAAGTTAAGTGGTATTCATCACTAAAACGTGCGCTAGATTAAAAAGGGGTGAAATATTTTTAAAAAGTTTCGTGTTTGCTTATGGGCATTGGTTACAATGGCGGCTGTGAATTTTGGTTTTTATTTTATTAGGCAGTTATGCAACTTATTCAAATTGATAAAGCTCGTTATCGTAAGCATTTAAACCGCGTTATTATCGGCTGCGGCTTGGCGTTGGCTATTGGCAGTTTAGCAATCTCACAACTACTAATCGCGTTATTCCCTGATGAAAGTGGCAGTCATTTTCATTGGAATTTAATAGGTGTAGTTATTACTAGCCTAACAATTGGCTGGGCGCTGAATAAATACCGCACGCATGATTATATGACCGAAGTGGTGTATGTGTGGGATCTCAAACAAGCATTGAATAAAATCACCCGTAAAATGGCAAAATTAAAAGCGGCGGGGCGAGAGGGGAATCCTCAAGCATTGTTAGCAATTCATTATAGTTATGCGGGCTCGCGGTTATTATGGCAACTAGACGATAACACTATCACCATGGATGAATTAGCTATTAAGCAAGCTGAGCTTGATAATGTGGCGGCTAAGTTTAATGTGACGTTAAACGTTGATGATTATGATGATGTTATTTTAAAGCAATTTTAGTTGCTTTTTTGTTTCTAGAATGTGTAAAGTAGCATTCGCTTTATAATAAAAAACTTAAAAGGAACTTCAATGACATTAAACAAGCTTTGCCTAGGTGCTTTGCTAACGATTTGTACTTTTTCATCTAATGCAAACGATGTTAATTTTTCAATCGGTGGCGGCTACCCTTACTTTGTTATACCAGAGGTATCATTATCAGCAGCACAAGGTACACAGCGCTGGTATGCTAACTATAAAATAGGCTTAGATGATGGTTTTTCTGTCGGGTTTGAACATGCGCTAACGAGCGATAAAAAGCATGCTTTAGGCTTAGTTGTTGGCGCCATTGGTGCACAAGATGATGGTCGTGAGTGTCCGGATGCTGATGATAAAGACATTGGTGAGACATTTGGTAATATTTTTGGCTGTGCGCTATCAGGTATGTTTGATACAGAAACGACCAACGGTGTAGGCGTGAGTTATAGTTACCTTTTTAGTGGTTTAAATGAAGGCGGTTGGCGCGTTCGTTTTGAATTAGGCTACGGTGAAGGCAGCAACAGTAATGAAAAACGCGCTGATGGTGGCGTGAGTATTAGTTACGAATTTTAATAATTGCATTAGCTTATATAGGCTTTAGTGATAAATTAAAGCCTACCTCTACCTTGTAATACATAGTGAGTCATCTGATGTAACTGGTTATTTAATTCCTCTTACTAGCACCGCAAATTCCAACCCTACTTGGTAAATACTACCTGAAAATAGACAACCCACTTGATGGTCGAGCCAGACTTATACCTCTATGCAGCTGTGATTAGTTAGCTGTAAAATCACATTTCATTCAGTTAAATGTAAACGCAGTGGGTGGTGTTTACGTATCACGATGATTAATACGTAATGATGTTAGATAGGAATCATATGAATAAAATTAACCACAGAAAACTATTAAACAGTAAATGGACGGCAGTTTCCCCCGTCAATAAAGAAAAGCATTTTATGATTACGGAAATGGAGTTTGACGAAGAGGGCGTTGTTATCAGCTGTGTTATTGAAGCGGTGATGTCAAAGCGTTCGATGGAAATAAATTGGCATGATTTAAAAGATCAACAGCGCTGGTTACAAGGTTGGAAGTAACCTAGGTATGCAGGTTTTAATTTTATTGGTATCTTATGAATGCATGTTGATGCTAGTGGATGAAATTTAATCATGAAAAAAATACTGATCGTTTGTTTAGGTAATATTTGCCGCTCACCGACTGCGGAGGCGGTGTTAAAGGCTAAAGCATTACAACGTGGATCACAGTTTGAAATTGACTCAGCGGGTACCGCAGGCTACCACATTGGAAATCCTCCCGATAAACGCTCTCAAGCGGCGGCACTTAAACGTGGCTATAGCTTTGAGGGGATACGTTCACGACAAGTCAACGCTCATGACTTTGAGTACTTTGATTTGATCCTCGCTGCAGATAAAGCCAATTTAGCTGATCTAACTGCACTTTGTCCGGCGCATTTGCAGTATAAGCTGTCGTTATTTTTAGCTTATGGAACCTGTGTTGATGAGATCCCCGACCCTTATTATGGTGGCGAAAATGGTTTTGAACAGGTACTTGATTTAATCGAGGATGCCAGTGACAAAATACTCGATACCTTACAAAAATAGCCCAGTCATGCTGGGCTTAAAACGTGTTTATAAACAGTATTACAAACACTGATGTTATTAGTAATTACGTGTATTTATCTGCCAATTTTAAAGTCTAGCTGCACTTGAGCTTTTGCAACCACTGCTTTTCCATCTTCAAACTTAGGGGCATAACGCCACTTTTCCATTGCTTTAATGGCTTCTTGTTCAAATGCTTCACCACCTTCAGATTTAATGATGGTGATATTTTTTACAAAGCCAGCGGTGTTAACGTCAAATTCCATTTGCACTGAACCATCTTGCCTAAACCTTGCTTTACTATCTGGGTAGTTAGGTTCTTGACGATAAAGTGGGGTTTGTTGCTGGTTTTCTTGCCACGGCACCATTTTAGCTATAGCTAAACAATGTTTGGTCGCTTCGTCACTTTTACCTGTTTTTTCATAAAGGTGAACTAATTTAGAGTGAGCACTAAGCTCTGTTTCATGATCGAAGCTAAGCGCATCATCAAATACACTTACAACTCGATTTAAACGCTCAATCGCTTTAGAATATTGTCTTTTACCTTCTGCAAAAGCGGCAACTAAAAAGTCAGCTTTGATCCGCTCTACTGAGTTCTCAGGTAAGTTTTGGCTGTAAAACTCGTCTGCCTCAAGTAGGTAGCGTTTGGCTTGGTTGTATTTTTTCCCTTGAAAGCCATACGCTAATCCTTGTGCAGCAGCCAGTTTCATATCTGCTACTAATTTTGGGACTTTTTGGACTGCAGCGATTTCAATAACTTGTTTGTATAGGGCGTCGGCTCTATTTACCGAATCAGTATTGGTTGCCATACCAAGCAATGCATCGATGAGTTCAATGCTACTTGCTGGATGATTAGCCGCTAAAATAGTGTAAGCCTGCTCAAACAAGGTAAAACGTTTTTGTTTGTTTTCTGCAGGGTATTGATGAAGCTCATTAGCATAGTTTATGGCTAAATTTGCAGTGTTATCTGATTTATCTCCATAGATTTGCTTACCTAGCAAATAGGCTTGTTCAGCTTTATCTTCTGCGCCTTTGCCTTGTTGCTGTGAATCAAGGTATTGCTGGTACACTATTTTAAATTGACTATGTATAGATTCATCGGCGTGACTATAACCAGAATAGGTGATGGTAAGACAAAGTAGTAGAGAGGAGGCTTTCATAATGTTCCTTATTATTATGTTTAATTAAATTATACCAAATAGGTACAACTATGTCATTGATTTAGAGTATCGGGTAAGAATTTTGTTTTTGGTGGGGTGGAATTGTCGATTTAGCGCAGGGCAATGCTTGAATTGCGAGTAACTGCCTCAATATAGTTATTACTCATTGCGGTGTTGTATTATTTTCAATGCAGTTTATTTTTGTGATATTATCACGTTTGCATTATCGCATTACTTTTTAATTTTGGATTTGTCGTGGCGCAAGTAAGAGCTAGAGTCCAGCTAAATGTTGGCAAAAACAGTGATATACCCGCAGAAATCGTGTCATTTAGCGATTTAAAAGATGGCCAAGAGCATGTTGCTTTGGTGTTTAATCGTGCTGATAGCGAGCAGTCTGTGCCGCTTATTCGTATGCATTCTGAATGTTTAACCGGTGATGTATTTCATTCATCACGGTGTGATTGTGGTGAACAACTCAACGAATGTATTGAAATGATGCATCAACAAGGTGGTATTTTACTTTATTTACGCCAAGAAGGGCGTGGTATTGGTTTATACAATAAAATTGACGCCTATGTATTGCAATCACAAGGTATGAATACCTATGAGGCAAATAATCATTTGGGCTTTGCTGATGACTTACGTGACTTTTCTGACGCGGTATTAATGTTAGAAGCGATGGGGTTGGCTCATGTAAAGCTGATGACCAATAATCCTAAAAAGCTTAATGCCTTGAAAGATGCTGGTATTGAAGTTGAATCAGTGGTTGGCACGCATGCACACATTAAAGCTGGTTTAGCGGGCAATAAAGCATACCTAGAGACGAAAATTAAGCATGGTGCGCATATGTTAGATATAAAGAAGATTAAAAAACCGTAATTTTAAGCTGTCGTCTATGTAATCCCATCCAACGCCGAGTTATACTCGGCGTGTTTTGTTGTTAATTTAAGAGCAAGTATGTCAATTGAATTACGAGTATTTAAGGCCGATGCAGGGCTGAAATGGTTTAAAGCAGGCTGGCTTATTTTTAAAGCTCAGCCTTTTACCTTTATTTTTATGCACTTATTTATAGGTATTATTGGTTTACTATCGCTATTTTTACCTTTCTTACAAATTATAGCAGCCATCGCCACGCCGTTTTTAACTGCGGGGTTTTATCAAGCGGTGATCACCAAACAGCAAGGCGGCAAAATTATGTTGGCCGATATCCTAAAACCGTTTACCGCCAAGGGTAATCGCATGGGGCTGCTACGTTTAGCGCTCTATCAAATGGCGGCCGGTGTATTGATGGCTTTGCTAGCTGGGGGTTTATTTTCCGAAGCGATTGCGATTATGAGTAATCCGAATGTCGATCCTAACATTGCCTTGCAGCAAGTAATTGATAGCATCTCGATGGCAAATGTTGCGCTGTTTTTAATTGCGTTATCGGTGTATTTAACGGCTTTTTCTTATGCGGTGCCGTTGGTTTATTTTAATCAACAAAAACGTATTTTTGAGGTGCTAAAAAGTTCATTTATGGTGTTTTACCACAACATGGCACCATTGAGTGTATATGGGGCAATTATTGCAGGCTTGATGATGCTTTCAATGTTTTTATCATTCTTGCCGCTGTTGGTTTTAATGCCAATTTGCTACATTAGCTTTTTTGTTTCTTATCAAGCTATTTTTATGCCGATCGTACCGCCTGCAGAGGCAGAGCCTGTTGCGCCGCAGCATAATGATCAAAGCGGTCGTTTTGACGCATAATGGCTGAAGAAATGGATGAAGCATTACAAAAGAAGTTAAAAAATTATGTACTTTGGTTACTCGGGCGCCAAGAATATTCGCGTCGAGAGTTAACCCAAAAATTACAGCAAAAAGAGGCGACGCCTGAATTTATCGAAGCTTTATTAGATTGGTGTGAAGAGCACAATTTTATAAATGAGCAGCGTTATGTTGAAGGTTTTGTACGTCGCCACATTGCTAAAAAACATGGCTTAAAACGTATTCAAAGCGAAGCCATGGGCAAAAGGATTGACCGAGCACTGTTAGAAAGTGTGATTGAATCATTCGAAATTGATTGGTTTGGGTTAGCGCAGGATGCGTATTTAAAGAAGTATTCAAATTCACAGGACGACTTCGATCACAAAGAAAAAGCTAAGCGCGTGCGCTACTTAATGTATCGAGGGTTCAGTTACGAACAAATAGATTTTGCAATGCAAGCACAGTAAAAATGGGTGAGACGTTCACATGCAGCACATGACTACCGCACAGATCAGGCAACAGTTTTTAGATTTTTTTGCCTCTAAACAACACCAAATTGTTCCATCAAGCTCGCTTATTCCGGGTAACGATGCGACGTTATTATTTAATAACGCCGGCATGGTGCAATTTAAAGATGTATTTTTAGGCGCCGAAAGCCGCCCTTATAACCGCGCAACTAGCTCACAACGTTGTGTGCGTGCCGGTGGTAAGCATAACGATTTAGAAAATGTAGGCTACACAGCACGCCACCATACATTTTTCGAAATGTTAGGTAACTTCAGCTTTGGTGATTACTTTAAGCAAGACGCGATTAAGTTTGCGTGGGAGTTTTTGACTGACGTTGTAAAACTGCCGAAAGAAAAACTGCTCGTTACTATCTACCATGATGATGAAGAAGCATTTGGTTATTGGGCTAACGAAATTGGTTTGCCTGAAGATCGCATTATTCGTATTGCTACTTCAGATAACTTCTGGTCAATGGGTGATACTGGCCCGTGTGGTCCATGTTCTGAAATTTTTTATGATCATGGCGAAGAAATTTGGGGCGGACCTCCTGGCTCACCTGAAGAAGATGGCGACCGTTTCATTGAAATTTGGAATCTGGTATTTATGCAGTATAACCGTCAAAGTGACGGTACGATGGAGCCGCTTCCTAAGCAGTCTGTTGATACAGGTATGGGTCTTGAGCGCATTGCTGCAATTTTACAAGGCGTGCATTCAAACTACGAAATCGATTTATTCCAAGGCTTAATTAAAGCTGCTGCAGAAGTTACCAATGCACAAGATATGGATGATAAATCACTGCGCGTAGTGGCGGATCATATTCGTTCATGTGCGTTTTTAGTTTCTGATGGGGTTATGCCATCAAACGAAGGCCGTGGTTATGTACTGCGTCGTATCATTCGTCGTGCAGTTCGCCATGGTAACAAGCTTGGCGCACAAGGTTCGTTCTTCTATAAGTTAGTTGCTGCGCTAATCGAACAAATGGGTCAAGCGTATCCAGAGCTTGCAAAACAGCAAGAAATCATCGAAAAAGTACTGCGCATTGAAGAAGAGCAGTTTGGCAAAACTCTTGAGCGTGGTTTAGCTATTTTAGAAGAAAGCCTGACTGATTTAACTGGCGATGTGATCCCAGGTGAATTGGTATTCAAATTATATGACACCTATGGTTTCCCTGCCGATTTAACCGCAGATGTAGCGCGTGAGCGCTTTATGACGATTGATGAGCAAGGCTTCCAAGAGTGCATGGCTGTACAGCGTAAAACTGCACAACAAGCTGGTAAATTTGGTGCTGACTATAACCAGCAATTAAAGTCTGACAAACACACTGACTTTAAAGGCTATGACGCAACGCACTATAGTGGCACTGTGATTGAAATGTTCGCGCAAGGTGAAGCTGTATCAGTACTTGAAGATGGCCAACAAGGCATTGTGGTACTAGATCGCACACCATTTTACGCTGAATCTGGTGGCCAAGTTGGCGACACCGGCACATTAACGGTAGCTGGCGGTGAGTTTACAGTAACTAATACTACTAAACTTGGTAATGCATTCGCGCATCACGGAACAGTGATGGGCCGTATTGGTGTGAATGATAAAGTTGACGCTAACATTGATGATAAGCGCCGTGATCGTGTTAAAAAGAATCATACAGCGACGCATATTTTACACGAAGCACTACGTCAGTTATTGGGCGATCATGTGTCGCAAAAAGGTTCACTCGTAGACCCTGAACGTTTACGTTTTGACTTCTCGCATTTTGAAGCAGTCACGAAAGCTGAACTACGTGAAATTGAGCGAGTTGTGAATGACGAGATCCGTCGTAACTTTGCACTAAATACTGAGCTGATGGCAATCGATGCCGCCAAAGAAAAAGGCGCAATGGCGTTATTTGGTGAGAAGTACGATGATGAAGTTCGCGTAGTGACTATTGGTGATTATTCTATAGAACTGTGTGGCGGTACTCACGTAAATCGTGCTGGTGATATCGGTTTATTCAAAATAGTTTCTGAGAGCGGTATTGCTGCCGGTGTGCGTCGTATTGAAGCGGTAACGGGTGCTGATGCAATTGCTTATGTAAGTGAGCAAGAGCAACACCTAAACGACGTAGCGGCTCTTGTTAAAGGCGACAGCGCATCAGTACTTGAAAAAGTAACAGCCTTGCTTGAAAAGTCAAAAGGGCTTGAAAAACAAATAGCACAGCTAAGCGACAAGCTAGCCAGTGCTGCGGGTGCATCATTAATTGATTCAATTGTTGAAATTAACGGTGTTAAATTACTTGTGGCAAACGTTGAAGGCACTGAATCAAAAGCCTTACGCGGCATGGTTGATGACCTTAAAAACAAGATTGGCTCAGGTGTTATTGCACTTGGTGTTGCTGATGGCGACAAAGTAAGCTTAATTGCTGGTGTGACTAAAGACTTAACTGGCAAAGTGAAAGCCGGTGAGCTGGTAAATCACATGGCATCACAAGTTGGTGGTAAAGGCGGCGGTCGTCCTGATATGGCGCAAGCTGGTGGCTCTGAGCCGCAAAACTTAACTGCAGCACTTGATAGCGTAACCGCTTGGTTAACTGAGCGTACTTAATAGCTCAGTACGTAAAGTTGATTTAACACTTTAGGAGGCTCAATTGAGTCTCCTAAAGTGTTTATTCTAAATCTGCTTTAACAACTAAGTCACGTCCTAAATTTATGGCTAAAACGGCATACCCTACTAAATACACACTACCGCATTTTTTATTGCCACTGGATTTACCTTAATTACGAAAAAACTCTGAACCATCTCCATAAATTCTTTACAGCGATGATAAAACTAATTTTTATTGAAACTTTTTCTCGATAACTGCATCCAAATAGTTAAGATTAATCATAACTTTGAAAAAATAGGCTATGCTTATATCGACTACCGTTATAGTGCACAGAAAAGATTTTAGTAACTACTTGAAGTATTAGATGACAGCCACCATTATATTAACAGTAAAGAGATTTCTGTTGGTTGCTCAGTTGCTAAAGTCGCCATTGAGGCAGTGAGTATGAAATCATATCCTAGTGTAGTAAGTTTGTTTTTATACATTAACGTAAACACGTATCAAGATCTGATATTAAAATATTAGTTTGAATAGATGAAACATACTTAGAATTGGCAATAGGCGCATTATAAAGAGTTTTTTTAACAGAAAATGAATCGATTTAGAGTTTTTACTTACTATTAAGGCTTATTTTCTTTAATATACAGACGCGGAATCTTTTAATTTATTGGAATACGGGAGCAAGAGAATGCTAATACTAACTCGTCGAGTAGGTGAAACCCTAATGATTGGTGACGAAGTAACTGTCACTGTACTAGGTGTTAAAGGAAATCAAGTACGTATTGGTGTTAATGCACCTAAAGACGTTTCGGTACACCGTGAAGAAATTTACATGCGTATTCAAGCTGAAAAGTCTAACCCGAATCCGGGCAATGCTTAATCAATTTAATTGATATGAAAGAGCCACTATTTAGTGGCTCTTTTTTTTATGTATTCAATAATCTCATCACTCAGTACGCTGTTTGAAACGTACTGCATGCCGCGACGACTTTTTAAAATAATACCGCGAACAGTAAAAATTACTTCATCGATATCTTGCCATGCTAGCTGATAGCTTTTATGTGGGTTTTCGCTTTTAAAACCGCTTTCATCAATAGTTAAAGTTGCCTCAGAGCCTGATGCTCGACTAAGCATCTGCCGCGTTACCCACCAAGGCCTGCGATAATAAAAAGCAACACATTCAAGTACTGCGGCCATGATCAAGAAATTTCCTAAATAGTGTTTTTCTAACCAATAAATAGCTGTAAGTCCTAAACTAACCAATAAGACTAAAAAAACATATTTCGGCTTTGCTTGTGCGCTGTAAGGCAGAGACTCATCAAAACATTCGTAAAAGTAGGGTTTATCTAATGTATAAGTGGTACTAAATGACATGATTTACAAATTTAGAATTACTGTGCGGTTATTTTAGCAAGCTTAGTCGCAAAAAGCCGTTCTTTTAAATGTTCATTTGTTTGTTACTATGAGGGCTTAAGATCTATATGCGTGACAGGGGATGGTGATGTTTAGTTTAATTGGTTTGACTTGGGCGCTGTCCAGTAATGCGTTTTTGGTGATGGGGGATATGCCATATACTCCAATTGATGAAATGAATTTAGCGCCAACAGGGGCTTTGGGTAAAAAAATAAAAACGACTGAGCATGCTTTTTTGATCCATGTTGGCGATATGAAATCCGGTTCTGAGCCTTGTAAAAATGAGTTGCTTGAGAAGAATAAACAGTTACTTACCTCTTTAACTACGCAGCCATTTATTTACACCCCCGGTGACAATGAATGGGCTGATTGCGACCGAAAAAATTTAATTCCTCGTTATGATGAATTAGAGCGCCTGGTATATTTAAAAACCTTGATGTTTGATGATAAATACCTTGAAAAAGCCAATACCTTAGTTGATTTTCAGCAACAGCCTAGCATGCACGAAAATGCGCGTTGGCGCCTTGCTGATGTAGAGTTTATCACGCTGCATATTGCAGGCACCCACAATGGCCGTCGAGAGGTGTTAAAAAGTGATAAACAACTTGCTTATCAACAAGCTGACACAAGAGACGCCCACAACCTTAACTGGTTAGCGCAAGCAAATCCAGCAGCCAAAGGTTATGTGATTGCTTTTCAGGCAGATATTTACACCCATCGAACAGCACAACCGGCATGCAGTAAAACTCAGCCAGAACAGTGTGATGGTTTTAAAGTGTATCGCGATGCTTTGGCGGAATTTGCAAACACAGTAAAAAAGCCGGTATTAGTGATCCACGGTGATACAGGCCCTTATTGTCAGCAACCATTATCCGAAAATTTAACGCGGCTCAATGTACCCGGTGATTTTATGTTTAGTGACATTGCCAAAGTGAGTTTGGTGCAACAAGATACAGATGTAACTTGGCAGATCAACAGTTTAAAAAGTGGTAAACCACTCAAGCGGATCTGCCGTTAATTTTCGGCTAAGCCGGCATCTGTCATCAAGTTTTCAAGTTCGTCTTGCAGCTCAAAAAGCTCTGGCTCAATATAACTTAAATCACAATCGCCTTTTAACGCGGTTTCCAGTGCTTCAGCAAGTGTTTTTAGCTTGGGTACACCAGTGTAGCAGCAAGCACCATGAAATTTATGAATAATACTTAGCACATGTTCGCAATCTTGGCTGGCGGTCGCTTCTTCAAGTAATCGCAGAGTTTCTGGCACACTGAGTAACAACATATTAAGCATTTCAAGCGCCAGTTCGTTTTTACCGCCGGCACGTTGCAGTGCTAATGGCCAATCTAGTGATGAGCTAACAAAAGGAGGCTCACTAGCAATCAGGTCATTACGGCTTTTGTCACGGCGCAGCGGTGATTGCGGGCTATGATCACTAATAATCTGTTTCAACATATCTTCATCAATAGGTTTAGTTAAATAGCCTTTAAAACCATCGGTAATAAGTTGCTCTTTTTCGCCCGCTAAGGCATGCGCTGTGACAGCAATAATAGGAGTATCTTCGTTTAAGGATGATTCTAGGATCAGTTTACAGGCGGTAATACCGTCCATAATTGGCATTTGAATATCCATAAAAATAATGTCGTATTTATGGCTTTTGCTCAAACTATAGGCTTGTGAGCCATTATGAGCGGTATCAATAGTTTCAATTTGCTCTTCTAGTAAAGTACAAATTAACTTTAAATTGGCATCATTATCATCAACGACTAATACTTTTAGTGGTAATAATTTCTCGTCATTTTCTTCAATATTATGCACGGGATGATCGAGTCGATAAGGTGCTGCAAGCACTTCACAGAGCTTGCGATGGTTGAGCGGTTTACTTAAACACGCATCTGCACCACAGCCAATATAAGCTTCGCGCATATTGTGCGATACCGAATTAAGCATTAAATACAGATAGTCAGTCGATTCACGGACTGCTTTGATATAGCTTTTTAAGCGTTGCATTTCGTCAACTGCGGCAACATGGCCGATAATACAAATATCGTAATTAAACTCTTTATTTAACTCTTGTAAAAAAGTTTCTTGATCAAAGCACGCTGTGACCTTTGTTTGCCACTCGGTGAGTAAAGATAGCACTGCATGATGGGTATGTTCATGGGGTTCTAGGTATAAAATACGTTTATTTGCGAGAGATTTACTTGGCAAGTCGCTATTATAAATATGGCTTGGTAGTCTAAATACGCCATTAAAAGTAAAGCAGGTACCATTACCCGGCGCTGAGTTTAAAGTAATACGGCCACCCATGGTTTCAACTATGTGCTTGGTAATAATTAAGCCAAGGCCTGTGCCACCAAATTTACGGGTAATGCTTGAATCAGCTTGGCCAAAAGGAGTGAACAAAGCATCTTGTTTATCCATTGGAATGCCAACGCCAGTATCGGTTACTGACACTAACACTGAGGTACGTTCTTCATCAAGTAAACGATGGCCAACATCAATTTTAATTGAGCCTTTTTCAGTAAACTTAATTGCATTACTAATCAAGTTGATCAGGACTTGCTTAAACCTGGTTGGATCACCTGTTATGTTGTCAGGCACTAGTGAGTTGATATAAATCGATAGCTCTAATTGTTTTTCATGCGCACTAGGTGCCAGTAGTGTAAGTACTTCGTTTATTGTGTCTCGTAGTTGAAATTGAATGGACTCAAGTTCCATAGCGCCTGCTTCAAGCTTTGAAAAATCTAAAATATCGCTGATGATAGTCATTAAACTATTGGCTGATAGTTCGATGGTATCGAGGTAATCTTTTTGGTGTTTATTAAGTGGTGTTTTATGTAATTGACGAGTAAAGCCAATGACACCATTGAGTGGTGTGCGTAATTCGTGACTCATTTTCGCTAAAAAGTCCGATTTTACGCGGTTGGCGTCTTGGGCATCGGTTTTAGCAATACTGAGCTGAATATTCTGTGTTTCGTATAATTCTAACGACTCGCGCAAGTCACTGGTTGCCTGATCGATGTGCTTCTGCATTTCATCTTTTTGCATCACCATAGTATCAGAAATGGTGTTTAGCCCTTGGCGTAATAACTCAAACTCGCCCATCATCGGAGCGGTTAGGCCGGTTTCTCTTTTCCCTTCGATTAATTTGTCAGTAGCCAGTACTAACTTATTTAATGGGGTCATAAACATATGGCTAAGCCTGATGGCTAAAATAGCCGCTAACACTAAGGCTAAAATAATCACGATACCGCTGACTAATAATGCTTGTTGCTGACCAATAATCGCTTGGTCTTTGTTGAGCTGAATCACCACAGTGCCAAGAGATGTTTGAAACGCTGCATTATTCCATTGAGCGTCTGGCGTTGAGTGATTGATGATCGGCGTAAAAAATGTAATTAGGTGATCGCTGGGCAGTACCTTGGTGTTTTTTCCTGCTTGCAAGTATTCATTGTGCAGTAGATCATCAAAGTCACGGTGATAGTTACTGGTTAATACCAGTTCATTATGCTCGTCAAAAATTGCGATGGTTTTAATTGCTGGAGAGTGTTTATTATGCGCATGGCTGATCAAACGGTTTAGTAGCTGTTTATTTTTTGCTAATAATGGCTGCTCAATGGCAATCGACAGTGGCTCTGAGATAGTCGCACCTTGCTGATATAAAATTTCATCAAGCTCAATGTAACGATTTATTGTAAAATAGCCGCCAAGTAGTAATCCGATAATCACTGTGGGAATAAGTGTTAGCGTTAAAACTGAGTCGCGCAAACCAAGTTTAGTCATAAGTGAACGTTGTTATCATTATTAGTTAGTTAAAGAGTATATACTTATAAGCTAGTAATCAATCACCCTCGTAGAATCAATATTTAAGGTGTTGCCCGATGGCGCAGTTTTTCCAAGCAAAAAAGAAAACCCTTTCTGGGCAGTCGTTAACTTTAGCCATTTCAGGAATGGATCATCAAGGTCGGGGGATTGCCAAGCATAATAATAAAGTGTGCTTTGTTAGCGGTGCACTGACAGGTGAAACGGTTAAGGCCAAACTAACCGAAGATAAAGCTCGTTATAGCGCGGCTAAAACGATAAAAGTTGAGCAGGCCAGTGAAGCACGGGTTAAACCGTTTTGCGAACATTATCAACAATGTGGTGGTTGCCAATTACAGCATTTGCGACTTGATCAACAATTAGTTGAAAAGCAAGTGGCGGTGAGCCAGCTGTTTTCAAAGTTTGCCAAGCTTGATGCAATGAACTGGCAAGCCCCGTTATTGAGCGAGCCGACGCACTACCGTCGCAGTGCGCGGTTAGCGGTGATGTTTGATAAAACCGCAAAAAAAATGCGGGTTGGTTATCGCGCGCAAGGTTCTAAACAAATTGTCAGTGTGCAGCAGTGTGCAGTACTGAGTGACGATTTTGCCGCAATTTTTACTGTTTTTGATCAGTTATTAAACCAATATGGCGAACTTCGCAGTGTTAGCCATATACAATTATGCCAAGCAGATGAGCAAAATTTTGTGGTGATCCGCCACACTAAAAGCATCAGTGATAAGCTAAAAGCAACTGTTGAGCAGCAGGGGCTTGACCATCAGTGGCAAATAATATGGCAAGGAGATACTCAGCAAATTAATCACAGCCATTTACCTATGCCGTTTTATAGCTTACCTGAACTTGGACTAAAATTTACGTTTGGGCTGGAAAACTTTATTCAAGTCAATGCGCAGGTAAATCAAGCTATGCTTTCTCAAGCGGTTGACTGGCTGAATTTAAAAGGGGACGAACAGGTACTAGACCTATTTTGTGGGATTGGTAACTTCGCTTTAGCGCTGGCAAACAACGCAAAAAGTGTAATTGGTGTTGAAGGAGTGGCTTCTGCGGTTGCAATGGCGGCGCAAAATGCGCAAACTAACCATATAGCCAATGCTCATTTTCATTGTTTTGATTTAACACAAACAATGCAGCAAGCTCCGTGGTTTAGTAAAGAGTTGAATGTATTAGTACTGGACCCTTCACGTACCGGTGCCTTAGCTATTTTAGAGCAACTGCCTCTGAAGCAATTTAAAACGATTTTATATGTATCTTGCGACCCTGTTACTTTAGCCCGTGACAGCGCAATTATTACGCAAGCTGCATTTTCACTTGAAAAAATAGGGCTAATGAATATGTTTCCACACACGGGGCATATCGAAACGATGGCGTTATTTCAACGGAGGTAGAGCGCATTATGGTAGCTACTCGGCAATCACACCAACACGACAAACCGGGTGATTTTAGCACACGACTTGGTTTACTTAACTTAACGCAAGAAAAGCGCGAACTATTAAGTAAAGCGAATACCCTTTGCGCTGAACTGCATAATCATCAGCAACAAAATATTGCCATGGAAATGGTCGAAATTTTGGTGGAAATGAATCTCGATGCAGACACCCTCGCTACCGCATATATTACGCCGAGTTTTTTGGCTAATCTAATCGACATCGATACAGTAAGCGATGTGATGGGGAGCCATGTGGCAACTCTGCTAACGGGTGTTGCACAAATGGCTACTATTAGCACTTTGGCTCATCAAGGTACTGGCACCGTTCAAGTTGATAATATACGCCGTATGTTATTGGCGATGGTTGAAGATGTGCGCGCTGTGGTTATTAAACTTGCTGAGCAGGTATGTCATTTACGAGAGGTTAAAAACGCCAACGAAGAAGAGCGGGTGATTGCTGCAAAAGAAACCGCTGATATCTTTGCGCCACTTGCTAACCGGTTAGGGATTGGGCAATTAAAGTGGGAGCTGGAAGATCTATCGTTTCGCTATTTGCACCCTGATGTGTATAAAAATATTGCCAAGCAATTGGATGATAAGCGCCTAGGTCGCGAAGCTTATATGGTAGATATGGTTGAGCAAGTTAAAACTAAACTGGCTCAAGCAGGTATTAAAGGCGAGGTATATGGTCGGCCAAAACATATCTACAGTATTTACAAAAAAATGGCGCAAAAGAATTACGAGTTTGACCAGTTATTTGATATTCGCGCCATGCGTATTGTGGTGGATGAATTGCAAGATTGTTACGGTGCGCTGGGGATCGTACACACCAATTGGCGCCATCTAAATAAAGAATTTGATGATTATATTGCCACCCCTAAACAAAATGGTTATCAATCTATTCATACCGTAGTATTTGGCCCAGAAGGCAAAACGGTTGAAATCCAAATTCGTACCCACGCGATGCACCAAGATGCTGAGCTCGGAGTCGCTGCGCACTGGATGTATAAAGAAGGGGCGTTACCTGGGCGTGGTTCTGGGTATGAGCAAAAAATTAGCTGGTTGCGTAAATTATTGCAATGGCAAGAAGAAGTGGTTGATGGCAGCGATTTAGCCGAAGAGCTAAAAAATCAAGTGGTCGAAGATCGGGTGTATATTTTCACCCCTCGTGGCGATATTTTTGATTTACCGCTGGGCGCAACACCACTGGATTTTGCTTATTATATTCACTCAAATGTCGGTCATCGTTGTATTGGTGCAAAAGTATTTGGCAAAATTGTGCCTTTTACCCATCAATTACACACTGGCGATCAGGTTGAAATTTTAACCCAAAAACAACCTAATCCTAGCCGCGATTGGTTAAATCCATCACTGGGATATATTAAATCATCCCGCGCGAGAGCGAAAATACACCACTGGTTTAAACAACTCGATCGCGATAAAAATCTCAGTGCTGGTAAAGAAATTCTAGATAACGAATTGCAAAAGCTCGATTTGACCTACAAAAACTTAGAGCCGGCTATTATTCGCTATAACTTTAAAGAGTTAGATGACTTAATGGTTGCGATTGGCGCCGGCGATGTGCGTTTAAATCAGTTGCTGAATTTTATCACGGATCGCTCTGATGACGAGCCCGTCATCCGCTTTAAGAACCCGACTAAAATCAGCGGTGATAAAAATGGTATCGTGGTTGATGGGGTTGGTAGTTTAATGAGCCATGTGGCTAAATGTTGCCGCCCAGTTCCTGGTGAGTCAATAATCGGTTATATCACGCAAGGGCGTGGCATAGGTGTGCATAGGACTGATTGTGATTCTTTTAATAATCTAAGAACACAACATCCTGAGCGTGTTATTGCGGTTAGTTGGTCAGACGAAATTAACGGCTCTTATGCTCTGTGTATTAAAATTGAAGCAAGTGACAGAGCTGGGCTTATACGTGATATTAGTTCGGTACTGGCCAATGAAAAAGTTAATGTGCTGAATATGAATATGGAAACCGTAGACGACCGCCAATTAGCGTTGTTTACCATGCAAGTGGAAGTACATGATTTATCAAGTATCAATCGATTACTATCAAAATTAGATCAAATCGAAGGCGTGCATGAAGCAAAACGTAGTCATTAGGAATGTAAATGAACCAGACAACTAATACCTCGACGAATACCTTAACTGAGTTATTAGCCATTATGGCTAAATTACGTGATCCAGCAACAGGCTGCCCGTGGGATTTAAAGCAAGACTTTACATCCATCGTACCGCATACCTTAGAAGAAGCATACGAGGTAGCCGATTGCATTGAAAAAGGTGATTTCGGTGAGCTTAAAAATGAACTGGGTGATTTACTCTTTCAAGTGATTTTTTATGCGCAATTGGCACAAGAGCAAGGGTTATTTGATTTTAATGATGTAATGGCTGGGCTAAATAATAAGTTAGTGCGTCGCCATCCACATGTATTTGCCGATCAGCAAGGGCTGACTGAACAACAACTCAGTGAGCAGTGGCAAACTATAAAAGCACAGGAGCGGGCAGCAAAAGCTGAACCGCAGAGCAACACATTATGGCAAGATATACCTGCAAATCTGCCTAGTTTGAGTAAAGCCAAAAAAATTCAGCAGCGGGTTGCAGGATTAGGCTTTGATTGGCCTAGTTATCATGGTGCATTAGATAAAGTGGCTGAAGAAGTTGATGAAGTAAAAGAAGCGTTAGCCGTTGATCCATTTTCAGCACACAGCGCAGAAGAAATCGGCGATTTATTGTTTGCTACAGTTAATGTAGCACGGCATATTAAACGTGACCCAGAGCAATTATTACGTAGTGCCAACGATAAGTTTTCAGCGCGATTTGAAAAAGTACAAGCCTATTTATGTGAGCGTGGGCAATCGCTTGATACAGCAACCCTTGCTGAAATGGATGCCGCATGGGATGCGATAAAAAAGCAGCAGTAAATAATACGAAACGCTGAGTGCGTTTTTTGTGCAGAGAATTACTAACTTTCGCTGGATTGATGGCAGTGCCTTTGCTATAATTTCGCCCCGTCTTGATTCTATATTTTTCCTTTTAATTCCTGATATTCTAGGGTTCGCATGAGTACAAAATTTATCTTCGTTACCGGCGGGGTTGTTTCCTCGTTGGGTAAAGGTATTGCAGCAGCATCGTTGGCAGCTATTTTAGAGGCCCGTGGTTTAAATGTTACCATTTTAAAGCTGGATCCTTATATCAACGTTGACCCAGGCACAATGAGCCCAATTCAACATGGTGAAGTATTTGTCACCGAAGACGGCGCTGAAACCGATCTTGATTTAGGTCACTATGAACGTTTCATCCGTACCAAAATGACAAGCCGTAACAACTTCACACAAGGTCGTGTATATGAAGATGTGCTGCGTCGTGAGCGTCGTGGTGAGTACCTTGGTGCAACAATTCAGGTTATTCCACATATTACCAACGATATTAAGCAACGTGTTTATGACGGTGCTGAAGGCCATGATGTGGCACTCGTTGAAATTGGTGGAACGGTTGGTGATATTGAGTCACAACCATTCTTAGAAGCAATTCGTCAGCTTGGCACAGAGATTGGCCGTGAGCGCGCATTGTTTATTCACTTAACGTTAGTGCCATTCTTAGGCCCTGCGGGTGAAGTGAAAACCAAACCAACACAGCATTCTGTTAAAGAGTTACGCTCGATTGGTATTCAACCAGATATTCTTATCTGTCGTTCAGATCGTAAATTACCAAATAACGAACGTGCAAAGATTGCTCTTTTCACTAACGTTGAAGAAAAAGCGGTTATTTCATTACCAGATGTAGACAGCATTTATAAAATTCCTGCGCTATTAAAATCGCAAGAGCTTGATAACTTTGTATGTCGTCGCTTCCATCTTGATTGCCCTGAAGCTGATTTAGTTGAGTGGGAACAAGTGTTATACCAAGAGTCAAACCCAACGGGTGAAGTGACTATCGGTATGGTTGGTAAATACATTGAACTACCTGATGCCTATAAATCTGTAAACGAAGCACTTAAACATGCAGGTCTTAAAAATCGTTTAACAGTAAACATTCAATATGTTGATTCACAAGATGTTGAAAGTAAAGGTACTGAGTTACTAGCTAACCTTGATGCTATTTTAGTTCCTGGTGGTTTTGGTGGTCGCGGTGTTGAAGGTAAAATTTTAGCGGCAAAATATGCCCGTGAAAATAAAGTACCTTACCTTGGTATCTGTTTAGGTATGCAAGTTGCGCTAATTGAGTATGCACGTAATGTTGCAGGCTTATTAGATGCAAACTCAACCGAGTTTAATGCTAACTCGTCAAGCCCTGTGGTTGGTTTGATCACTGAATGGTTAGATGCGGAAGGCAACATTGAAACACGTAGCGAAAAATCTGATTTAGGTGGCACTATGCGTTTAGGCGCACAAAAATGTCATTTAACACCAGGCTCAAAAGTACGTGAAGTATATGGTAGTGATGAGATTGTTGAACGTCATCGTCATCGTTACGAAGTAAACAATAATTTTGTTGAACAGCTTGAAAAAGCTGGCTTGAGTTTCACAGGTTTATCGGAAGATAAAAAGCTAGTTGAAATCATCGAGAATAAAGATCACCCGTGGTTTATTGCGGCTCAATTCCACCCGGAATTCACCTCAACACCGCGTGATGGTCATCCGCTATTTGAAGGGTTTGTTGCCGCTGCGCATATTCATCAAAAAGCGTCATCATAATGTGAATAAGCCGTGCACTATGCACGGCTTATTTGTTTTCAAAGCCGACGGCATTAAGGAAAATTAATAAAGTCGGAGTAGACTCACCATTTTGGGAAAAGAGGAATCAAGATGTCAAATATCGTAAAAGTGATCGGTCGCGAAATTATGGATTCGCGTGGTAACCCAACTGTAGAAGCTGATGTTCATTTAGCTGACGGTTCATGGGGCCGCGCTGCTGCACCATCAGGAGCATCAACAGGTACTCGCGAAGCACTAGAATTACGTGATGGTGATAAAGCACGTTACTTAGGTAAAGGTGTATTAAAAGCGGTTGGTTTTATTAATAATGAAATCGCGACAGCCTTAGCTGGCCAAAATGCACTAGAGCAAAGCACTGTTGACCAAGTAATGCTAGATTTAGATGGTACCGAAAATAAAGAAAAACTAGGTGCAAATGCAATCTTAGCAGTGTCATTAGCAACTGCAAAAGCTGCTGCACAATCTAAAAAAGTAGAGCTTTATGAGCACATTGCTGACTTAAACGGTACACCAGGTGTTTATTCTATGCCGTTACCAATGATGAACATCATCAATGGTGGTGAGCATGCTGATAACTCAGTTGATATTCAAGAATTCATGATCCAGCCAGTTGGCGCTGCCAACTTCCGTGAAGCGCTTCGCATGGGTGCAGAAATATTCCACAGCCTTGCCAAAGTACTTAAAGCTGATGGTCATTCAACCGCAGTGGGTGATGAAGGTGGTTTTGCACCAAACCTTGCCTCTAACGAAGCGGCACTTGCAGCAATTAAAGTTGCTGTTGCTAATGCAGGCTACGAGTTAGGCAAAGACATTACTCTAGCACTTGATTGTGCTGCGTCTGAGTTTTACGACAAAGAAGCAAATATCTACGACCTTAAAGGCGAAGGTAAAAAATTCACGTCAGAAGAGTTTAACTACTTCTTAAAAGATCTAACTGAACAGTACCCAATCGTGTCTATCGAAGATGGCCTTGATGAGTCTGATTGGGACGGCTTTGCACACCAAACAAAATTACTTGGCGATAAGATCCAATTAGTTGGTGACGATTTATTCGTTACAAACACTAAGATCTTAAAGCGTGGTATCGACAACGGTATTGCTAACTCAATCTTAATCAAGTTTAACCAAATTGGTTCACTAACTGAAACGTTAGCTGCAATCAAAATGGCTAAAGACGCTGGTTTCACTGCTGTTATTTCTCATCGCTCAGGCGAAACTGAAGATTCAACGATTGCTGATTTAGCAGTGGGTACTGCAGCTGGTCAAATCAAAACAGGTTCATTGAGCCGTTCTGATCGTGTAGCTAAGTACAACCAATTGCTACGTATTGAAGAGCAATTAGGCGCTAAAGCACCTTTTAATGGTCTTAAAGAAGTTAAAGGTCAGTAATTCTTTTATAAGAAGCTGATTTAAACTTTTGAAAAATCCTCGCAAATGCGGGGATTTTTTTGTTTTATTAGATGATATTTTATGCAATAAGGTTGTAGGTGTGTAAAGTTTAAATTTAATAGGGGTTTAAGGTTCTTTTTTTGTTGTTTAATTGTTATTTTATTGGTGTAAAAAAATAACAGTTAGCAGATTATGAAAAATAACAAGATTACTCATCTACTTAATGCAAAGTATCATGGTGAGCTCCCACCACAACAAAGAATTTTAGATTTTGCTCTTACAGATTCCGAATTTGTCTATCATTGGTTATGTCATGTTGTGTCATGCTCAAGCTGTCCACAAGAACTCGCAATTGTTTTGTGTTTAGCTAAGCACCATGAAATTAAAGCGCTTCAGATATTGACTCATTTTTGGCCAAAGAGAATAGTTAACCATGATACAGTTGATAGTTTTGCAAAGCATTTATCGAGTATGCCTAATGTTATAAGGCAATATGCAGAACCTGATTTGATAAATTTGTGGTCTAGCTTAATTACCCCAGCAGTGCCTCAATCTAGTGGGCAATCAACACCCGTGACGATAATAGAAAGTATGCTAACGGAAGAATTGGCCAACGAGATAATTAAGTTTGCTGCGAAGAGTTTAAGTTTAGCTGCTGTCTATGCAGAGGCGTCTACTAGACAGAGAGTTGCAGATATTAGGGATAACGAGCAACTTATAACGCAATTACCTGTAGGTGATATTTCGGTTGCTATACTACAGCGCCTCATGTGCTCTGATGACTATACTGATTTAGCTTATGCTGAACCTATGGTGGTTTACCGTTATGTTAAAGGCCAACAATATAAGTGGCACTATGATTTTATAACTCCCTCAAACGAAGATGCTAAAAATGAGCTAAATTTTTTCGGGCAAAGGCAACGTACACGTATTATTAATTTAAATGAGGGGTTTGGCGGCGGAGAAACGGCCTTTAAAGATTGGAATATAAGCGTAAAAGCTAAACAAGGGCAAATTATTAAGTTCAATAATATGTTTGATAATAAAGTGGACAAAAAGTCAGTACATAGCGGTAAACCAGTGTTATCGGGGGAAAAATGGATATGTACGCTGTGGATGCGAGAGAAGCCATTTTGGCTACGCGCATCTATATGGCATAAAGATTAACATTTAACGGATGATCACAGCTGAAATTGCTGCTTCAAAATCTGCCCTGTAAAGCTGGTTTTTAAATAAAAACCACGGGGTAGGGTTTTAATAATTTGCCCGTTTGGACCGATTGCATCGGTGACTATTCTGCTGTTAGCTGCTTTTGGGCGAATTTGCATCGCATCCCCTAAATGCCCTGAGATCTCATCAATACGTCCCAGTGCAATCAACTCCATTTGCTCTTCCCAGTCTCGCTGTAACTGCGCATCTTGCTCAGCGGAGGGTTGCCATAAAAAGCCACTGCCAATGGTCCTATCAAATGGCACAATGTCTCGCTCGCCTAGAATGGGTAGCCACAAGACATGATTGAGTTTTTTACGCACATTACTTTGCTGCCATGTCATACCTGTGACATTCAATAACGGTGTCACAGACACAAAAGTGGTCTCTAATGGTTTGCCTTTATATGAGATTGGTAACGTTTTAAGTTCAATCCCGAGCTCTTCAAAATCAGGGGTTGGTTTGGAACCTGCCGTTGCACCTAATGCATATTCAATCAATTGTCCCGTCCAGCCTTTTTCCTTTAATAAATGCTCAGGTGTTTTAAACTGATAATGACTTGCTAATTGGCCTAATGTCAGCCCTGAAATGTTGCTAACACGTTGCATTAATTCATTGATTGAATGTGGTTTTATCGGTTTCATAGCGAGTTATTTGGTTGTATAAATTCACTACTCATGATAGCAAAAGAGTTTAACCGTGGATATCTTTGCGTTTGGGTGTTTTTTGTTCAGTGATAGTTTGCTGTGTTTTTAGGCAAGGTGAAACTTGCTGACTTTAAGCTTAATGTATTGAATTTAATGGTTTTTAACTGTTAAATTTGCAAAGCCTTTAAGCTGTGTTGAAAACTTGTTGGGATAAATACATAACTATGAACAATGTTATCCACAGAAACTGTGGAAAAGGCAAGTTATTGGATCTGTTATTGTGGATTTGTTTGCAAAATGAGCTGTATAAACTAAAGTTATGCACAAGCTGTGAGTAAGATGCGTAAAACTCTGAATATTGTTTGCCGTATTGCAGGTAATGTGGAACAATCATTAAAAATCGACTTACAAATGAGGCACTAAGGTGATTGATGCCGAAGGTTTTCGTGCCAATGTCGGAATTGTAATTTGCAATAATCAGGGACAGGTCTTTTGGGCCAGACGTTATGGTCAGCATTCTTGGCAGTTTCCTCAAGGTGGTGTTGATAGTGGCGAAACAGCAGAGCAGACCATGTTTCGTGAATTACACGAAGAAGTCGGCTTGCGTCCTGAAGATGTAGAAATTGTCGCAAGTTCAAAACATTGGTTACGTTATAAATTGCCCAAGCGTTTGATCCGCCGAGACTCCAGTCCGGTGTGTATTGGGCAAAAGCAAAAATGGTTTTTATTGAAACTGCGTTGTAAAGACGAAGACGTCAACTTACTAAAAACACATCATCCGGAATTTGATGATTGGCGGTGGGTAAGTTATTGGTATCCGGTAAGGCAAGTTGTATCGTTTAAACGCGATGTTTATCGCCGTGTTATGAAAGAATTCGCACCCTTTGCGATGCCTTTTAATAAACGTGAACAGTCCAAAGATACTTGGCGCCATAAAGGTAAATAATATAAAGGAGCAGTATTATGCTGGCTACACTCAGAGCTATTGCCGAGTCCGTTTCGCAACAAGCGAGTTTGGATAGTGCGCTAGCATGTTTTGTTGAAATGGTGAAAGATGCCATGAAAACTGAGTGCTGCTCCATTTATTTTGCTGATTACAGTCAAGATAATTTTGTATTAATGGCAACCAGAGGGCTTAATCCCGCAGCCGTGGGTAAGTTTAGAATCGGTTTTACCGAAGGTTTAGTTGGCTTAGTAGCACAACGAGAAGAACCTATTAATATTGCCTTTGCCAAGTCTCACCCCCGTTTTAAACTCTCTCCTGAAGTGGACGAAGAAGGCTTCAACGCATTTTTGTCTGTGCCTGTAGTTCATCAAAAAAAAGTACTGGGCGTTATTGTTGTACAACAGAAAATTGCCCGTGTATTTAGTCAAGATGAAGAGTCTTTTTTAATTACGTTATCTGCGCAACTAGCGTCGCAATTAGCCCATGCAGAAATCAAAGAAGTTCTTCGCCAAGATGAGTTTTCTCATCAGACCTCGGTGCTAAAAGGGGTTTCTAGCGCGCCAGGAATTGCGATAGGGCAGGCGTTTGTTATTCTGCCGAAACTTGACTTTAAATCGATAGAATTAAAAAAAGACGATAACTGTATTGAGCAACGCCGCTTATTTACTCAAGCTGTTGCTGCAACCCGCAAAGAATTTAACACCTTGTCGATGACTCTTAGCGATTCCATCCCTAAAGAAGCGTTGGCAGTATTTGAGGTGTATCAGCAACTACTGGATGCAAAAAGTTTAGGGCAGAATGTTGAAGCACAGCTGCAAGAGGGCTGGTGTGCAAAAAGTGCATTGAAAATAGTGATCGAACGATTGATCTCCCAATTCAATGCCATGCAGGATCCTTATATCAAAGAGCGTGCGGTTGATGTTAAAGATATCGGCCTGCGCGTACTGCATCACCTCGTAAATACTGAACACGCAGTAAAAAGTTATCCTAAAGATACAGTACTGATCGCTAATACTTTAACCCCAGCCATGCTTGCAGAAGTGCCTAAAGGCCATTTAGTTGGCGTGGTGAGTGTTAACGGTGCGGCAAATAGTCATGCGTCAATTTTAACCCGTGCCATGGGGATCCCTGCAATTTGGGGTATTGAAGATTTACCGTTATTGCAGTTTGATGGTAAACCAATGATTTTAGATGCATACGCAGGGCGATTATATATTTCGCCTTCGCAAATGCTACAAGATGAGTATTTACAATTACAGCACCAAGAAAGTCTATTAAACGACAAGTTTGTGGCTGAGCAAGAATGCGATGCAGTGACATTAGATGGCGAGCATATTAGCTTGTTGCTCAATGCTGGTTTGGAACTCAATACTGAAAAAGCTAACACCAAAGTCTGTGATGGCGTTGGCTTATACCGAACTGAAGCCTGGTTTATGCAAAAAGGCCAGTTTCCATCACAAATAGAACAAGAGAATTGGTATCGCGAAGTATTAGCCAGTTATCATCCAGAACCTGTAGTGATGCGTACGCTTGATATTGGTGGTGATAAAGCACTTGATTACTTTGATATTACTGAAGAAAACCCATTTTTAGGCTGGCGGGGTATTCGTGTCACATTGGACCACCCAGAGATCTTTTTAGATCAGCTCAAAGCCATGGTTAGAGCAAATATTGGTTTAGGTAATTTAAAAATTATGCTGCCAATGATAAGCGGTACCGAAGAGGTTGATGAATCTTTAGCGTTGTTAGAGCAAGCCTATTTTGAACTGGAAGAAAAATACCCAGAGCAAGCCATTGAACGCCCAGAGATTGGCGTAATGTTAGAAGTCCCTTCAAGTGTATTTATGCTCCCTGAATGGTCTAAAAAAGTAGATTTTTGTTCTGTGGGTAGTAACGATTTGACGCAATACTTACTTGCCGTCGATCGTTCTAATGCGCGTGTTGCTGATTTATTTAATCCCTATCATCCTGCGGTATTAAGAGTACTGCAAAAAGTTGCAAAAGAGTGTCAGCAATATGAAATGTCCTTTAGTTTATGTGGTGAATTAGGTGGCGATCCTGAAGGTGCAATACTGCTGATTGCGATGGGTTATCGACGCTTGAGTATGAACTACTCATCATTAAGTAAAGTTAAATGGGTATTAAGACGTTTAAAAGCCAGCGATATGGAAGCATTACTGGCGGAGTGTTTAGCACAATCTACTGCAAAACAAGTGCTTAGGTTAACGCGTAATTTTATGATTGAGCATCAACTTGGTGAATTATTTTATACCCCAAATCAGGCTTCTTAGTAGCCTAAACGAGTGCTGTAAAGATTCGATATAATCGATTAGTATATGCATATAATAAATTCAATTTTATAAGAGTGTACGATGCATGATTTAGTTATCCTGATTATCAGCTGCGCGCTATTAGGTTGTGTGGTTGGTTTTTTAGCTGGGTTATTAGGCATTGGCGGCGGATTAATTATTGTGCCAGTACTGAGTTCATTATTAGTGCATTTTAATGTTGTTGCGGTTGATCATGTACTGGTTATTGCTATTGCTACCTCGCTTGCCTCTATTTTATTCACTTCAACGTCATCTGCATTAGCGCACCATAAGAATCAAAATGTGCCATGGGAAATTGCGCCTTGGGTTATGTCTGGCGTTGGACTTGGTGCTCTGATCAGTGGTTTTGCCGCGAGTTTAATTCCAGAACAGTTATTACGCATCGTTTTTGCTGTTAGTGTGGTGTTTATTGCTGCTCGTATGGTGTTGTCTGCTCGTAATAAACCTGTCGCGGTCAAACCTATGCCAAGAGGCCCAATTATTGGCGCTATTAGTGCAGTGATGGGCGGATTATCAGGTTTGATTGGTATTGGTGGCGGCGCATTGATTGTGCCGCTACTACATTATTTTTCAGTTGATATTAAAAAAGCCATAGGCTGCGCGGCAGCATGTGGCATTGTGATTGCGTTATTTGGCTCTGTGGGGTATATCAGCGCTGGTTGGCAAGTAACCGATTTACAACATGGCTTTGCAGGTTTTGTGTATTTACCAGCATTATTAGGTATAGTGATAACTTCGTGGTTTATGGCACCAATTGGAGCCAAAGCAACGCATTATTTACCTGTTTCAACGATAAAAAAAGTGTTCGCGGTGTTACTGGTTATTATCGCGCTTCAAATGGTTTTTAGTTAAGGTTTAATTTTTATGGCTCTTGAATTTCCAGACATCAATCCGATTATTTTCTCTGTCGGTCCTCTCAGCGTACGTTGGTACGGTTTAATGTATTTAATTGGTTTTGCTTTTGCGATGTGGTGGGCAAATAGGCAAGCGGCTAAACCTAACTCGGGGTGGACAAAAGAAGAGGTCAGTGATTTACTGTTCTACGGTATGTTGGGAGTCATTCTGGGTGGTCGGATTGGCTATGTACTGTTTTATCAATTTAGTTATTTTTTAGAAAATCCACTGTATTTATTTAGAATCGATCAAGGTGGTATGTCTTTCCACGGTGGCACTTTAGGGGTGATAACCGCTATTTGTGTGTTTGCCTGGACACGTAAAAAACAGTTACTTGCAGTGGGGGATTTTGTTGCTCCGCTAGTGCCGGTTGGCCTTTTAGCAGGGCGTATTGGTAACTTTATTAACGGCGAATTATGGGGCAGAACTACCGATGTACCATGGGCTATGGTATTCCCAACTGGTGGTCCACTGGCGCGTCACCCATCACAGTTGTATGAGGCATTTTTAGAAGGCCTAGTGCTGTTTATTATTCTGTATGTGTTTACAAAAAAGCCACGTCCAGCGGGCAGCGTAGGCGGATTATTTTTACTAGGCTACGGGGTATTTAGATTTTGCGTTGAGTACGTACGTGAACCCGATGCGCATTTAGGTTTATTTGGCGGCTTTATTTCAATGGGGCAAATATTGTCATTGCCGATGGTCATCGCAGGCCTAGGTTTGATAATATGGGCGTATAAAAAGCCACAGCCAGCTGTTGCCAGCAAAGCTTAATAAAAGAAGTTAACAATGAAACAATATTTAGAATTATGTCAGCGCATCGTTGATGAAGGCGTGTGGGTTGAAAATAAACGTACAGGAACTCGTTGCTTAACGGTTATCAATGCCGAGCTTGAGTATGATGTGGCAAATAATAAGTTCCCAATGATCACTACCCGTAAAAGTTACTACAAGGCGGCGATAGCTGAATTGTTAGGTTATTTACGTGGTTATAGTAGCGCTGCGCAATTTCGTGACATAGGTTGCATGACTTGGGATGCTAATGCCAATGAAAACCAAGCATGGTTAAATAATCCGAACCGCCAAGGTGAGGATGACATGGGCCGAGTATATGGCGTACAAGCTCGTGATTGGCAACGCCCTGATGGCACTGCGTTAGATCAGTTGAAAAAAGTCATTGATAATTTAAAAAATGGTGTGGATGACAGAGGCGAGATCATCACTTTTTATAATCCGGGTGAATTTGAGTTAGGGTGTTTGCGCCCATGTATGCACACGCATACTTTTTCGCTTCTTGGCGATACGCTTTATTTAACCTCGTATCAGCGTAGTTGTGATGTGCCACTTGGTTTGAACTTCAATCAAATTCAATGTTTTGTATTGCTTGCACTGGTCGCGCAGATCACTGGCCACAAAGCAGGTAAGGCCTATCATAAAATCGTTAATGCCCATATTTATGAGAACCAACTGGAATTAATGCGCGATGTGCAGTTACAGCGTGAGCCATTTGCATCACCTACGTTGACGATTAATCCAAATATTAAATCACTCGAAGATATCGAAACGTGGGTCACCCGTGATGACTTTGAGGTAAATGGCTATCAATGCCACGATGCAATTAAATACCCGTTTTCAGTGTAACAATTAATAAGCATCATAGTTTTAAGGAGAGAATAATGAAAGCAGTGATCCCAGTTGCAGGACTTGGCACCCGTATGTTGCCAGCTACTAAAGCTATTCCAAAAGAGATGTTACCGATTGTAGATAAACCCTTGATTCAATATGTAGTTAATGAAGCGGTTGCTGCGGGTATTAAAGAAATTGTATTAGTGACTCACTCTAGTAAAAACTCTATTGAAAACCATTTTGATACCAGCTTTGAGTTAGAAGCAACGCTAGAGAAGCGGGTTAAACGTCAGTTACTTGCTGAAGTACAAGCTATTTGTCCAAAAGATGTGACAATTATTCACGTTCGCCAAGGTGAAGCAAAAGGGCTAGGGCACGCAATAAACTGCGCTGCGCCGATTATTGGTAACGAACCGTTTGTGGTTATTTTACCAGACGTAATTATTGATGACGTTGAAAGCGATCTTCAAAAAGATAATTTAGCTGAAATGATTACTCGCTTTAATGCAAACGGCGAAAGCCAAATAATGGTTGAGCCTGTGCCTATGCAGGATGTTGATAAGTTTGGTGTGGTCGATTTAGGCGACGTAAAGCTTGAACAAGGGCAAAGCGCAGCGATCCTTAATATGGTTGAAAAACCTCCTGTGCATAGCGCACCATCAAATTTGGCTGTGGTAGGTCGTTATGTGCTAAGTAAAAATATTTGGCCATTACTTGCAAAAACTCCCGCAGGCGCCGGCGACGAAATTCAGTTAACAGACGCAATTGCTATGTTGATGGAAAAAGAATCTGTTGCTGCTTATGCGATAAAAGGGCGTAGTCATGATTGTGGTAGTAAGTTGGGCTATTTAAAAGCTACTATTGAATTTGCACTGCGTCGTGATGAATTTAAAGATGAACTAAGTGATTTTATTAAAACCTTAGTTTAAGCTCATTTATTGAGCCTAACTTATAAAAGTGCCTTAGTGGCACTTTTTTATTGCTTAAAAATCCTGAAACTGGCACTGACTTTGCTTATAATATGGCATTATTTATTTTGTGATGCTAACAGATGATGTGTTTTAAAAAGCAAGCTTGGTATACCACAGTGTTGGTTACAGCAACTGTCTGGCTTAGTGGGTGCAGTAGTATTAATGCTAACCCGGTGGAACAGCAGCCTGCATTAATTTCTGATCAACAAGTCAAAGAGTATGTTCAGCAATGGCACTCGCAACAAGAGAGTATTACTCGTTTAGCTGCGATGGAGGAAGACTTGCAACTATTAATAATGGCACTTTCCTCTCAAACTGATATTGCAGAAAACCCAGCGGTGCTTCGCGAAGATAATGTTACGGTGGCTCATTATGCTGAAAAAATACAGACCCCTGATACTGCTAACTCCTCAAAAACTATCGAAAACCGCCCCCAGCCACTGTATAACAATTCACTGCCAGGCGCGCAACTTGGGCTGTATTTAAAACCGCAAAGAGTGAGAACGCAAATAACAAAGTTACAGCAGCAATATCCACAGGCATTTAGCCAATTAGATTTTGTAATGACTGAGCGTCAAAATAAAGGTGTTACCATGTATGGGTTACGAGTTGGGCCATTTCAAAATTATACTGAGGCCAATCTATTTTGTTCTTTAGCGCAAAGTTTAGGCCAAAAATGCCTGAGTGCTCCGTTTGTTGGTGAGCCACTTTAACTAAGCCAGTTATTTATCTGATTTTTATGTAATTAATCTTAAAGTAATTGTTCTAATTGCCGATAAATCTTATGATAGGGGCTCTTTATGGTAATGCCCCATTTTTATAAGGATTTAATATGAAACGATCTCTTCCAATACTTGCTGTGAGTATTCTAGCTATATCTTTTAGTGCGGTGTCTACTACTTCTACATTCCGTGCCGAAGTAACTGTGCAGAATGCAGTTAAATTAGACAAGGATGATGATTTAAGCTTTGGTACTATCCGTGCAGTTGCAGATTTATCTGGCACTCATGTTGCGAGTATAGTTGTTAATCCATTACCAGCTGCAAGTCCTGTCTCTACTAGTAGCTCTACAGGTACAGATGCTTCAATTTCGATCATTGATGATGGAGTTCCCGCTTCTTTTACTGTATCTGAAGCGGTTAAGAATGCACAATTAAAAATAATTAGCCCTACACAAACTACTTTAGAATATGAAGGAACTAAAGATGATGGGCGGCCAAACTTTACTATTGGGAACTGGACTTATGTAATTACTTCAGGCCCTAATGAAAACGAAACTTATACAGATGGAACACCTAATTTAATGGTTGATTCTACAGATGGAACAGTATCGTTCAATATAGGAGCGACACTTAGTACACCCGATTCAGCAGCGTTTTCTAAAGATTATGCTGATGGAGTCTATTCTGGTGATTTCCAAATCGAAGTCGCTTATTAAATCGCTTCTAGTGCGACTTTTACCTTATGCAGTGGCTGTAAGTATTTTAATTTACAGCCCTAACCATTTCGCAAATACCATAGAGCAACAGTCGCTTGATTTTGGCACGTTAGTCATACCAAGTAACAGTAATGTTAGTTCCGTGATAATCAAAGCGAACGGTGACATAAATACTATGGGTAAAATTTATGTACTAGAGAAAGGACGACCTGCTGAGCTATTACTAACCGATTTCCCTGCACATACAGAATTAACTATGCAATTAGTTAATTCTGTAACCTTACAGCACAACGCACAGGGTAGCAGCAGCGCCGATTTTGAAGTACGTCTCAATGGCTTTCCAAAATCTACCATCACTGATGATTTAGGTGAGGCGAAAGTGTTTATAGGCGGCACATTAATAACAAAACCTAGTAGTAAAAGCTATTCCGATGGCGACTACTCCTCAACTACTAACCTAGAAATTTTGATTGACTACTAAGGACTGAGATGTTCAATAAATTAACAGTGATGTGTGTGCTGCTAACAGCATTTTTTAGCCAAATGGCCTTGGCAAACTTATTGATTTCACCTACCCGTGTTACTTTTGATGAACGCCAGCGTAGTGCTAAAGTCACGGTGATCAATAATTCTGATGAACAACGTACGTACCGAGTAGTCTGGAGTGAAAAACAAGCTTTACCAGGTGGGGGTTATAATAATTTAGCGCAAGTGACCGAAAACAGTTTATCGCCAATGACACGTTTATCCCCTAAGCAAGTGACCTTAGCAGCAGGTGAAAAACAAACCGTTAAAATTGCTATTCGAAAGCCAAAAGGTTTGCAGCAAGGCGAATACCGCTCGCACTTATTATTTCAAGCTCTACCTAACGAAAATAAAGAGCAAAAATCAGGAATACAGATCAACATGATTATGAGCTTTAGTATTCCCGTTGTTTACCGTGAGCAGCCAGAACAACCTAATGTTACGATCACTCAGGCAAATATTATAAAAAATAGCAATCAAAGCAAGCCACAAATTCAAGTTCAACTGCAACGACATAACAACTTTAGTAGTTATGGAAAACTCAGCGCTTATATAAAAACAGCATCAGGCGAGAATGAGAAAGTAGCTGAAATTAGCAATTTAAGCCTGTATCCAGAAGTTGATACTACCATTGCAACACTGAGCCTATTTAAAGATAAACAGCTGCCAACACAGGGCAGTATTTTCCTCGATTATCAAGGTGCTGAAGAATATAAAGGGGTTGATTTTGCTTCATACACACTCGCTATTGGGAAATAATCTTAAGCGTTATTAAGCGAATAAAGTGATCCGTATATTTACTCTTGGGCTTTTATTTTTAAGCTCAATGAGTTTTGCTAGTGCTGTGCAAACTGCTGATGTGTTGCGCACACTTAAGGCTATTCAAACTAAATTAAATCAACCGCACCCGAAAGTGAGTGCACAGCAGCCCGTTATAGACGAACACAGGCAACCTGCAGCACAGCGCATTGCCGCCGGTGAATTTTTACTCTTTTCGCTGCACTTAAACGGTGAATATCTTGGTGAAGCATTTGCGATAAAAAGCGAACAAGGTGTGTTATTGGGGTTATCGGGTTTAGTCGAAATATTACAACTGGCTATTAATGTTGATATTGCAAATGGCACCGCTTCAGGTTGGTTTATCAATGAAGCAAACTTATTTACACTAAATGCTACTGAACCTAAACAATTAATTTTTAATAATCAGTTTGTTACGCTATCTTCGCAGCAACTACTAATTGATGATGATATTTATATTGATGCAGCCGTTTTACAGCGCGCCTTCTCAGTTGCTATTATTCCTGATTATGCGAATTTGACGCTAGAGCTTACAACGGAGCAATTGTTTCCTGTTGCTGCGCAACAACAAAGGCAAAAGCGTTTGTTTAACAACCAGCGTAAAGGGGATAACCAACCTACACAACCTTGGAAGGCTAGTCCCTATCAGGCGGTTTCAATGCCAGTGGCTGATTTGCAGCTAAATTATCGTCGTGATAATGATAGCAGCCGTACAAGTTATTCATTATTAGGCGCACAAGATTTTGCGTACCTTTCAGCAGAATATTTTTTAGCAGGACGTAAACAAGATTTATTGACTGACTCTCGGCTGACATTCTCTAAACAAGATGTTAATAACAGCTTACTCGGTGTTTTTGCAGCCAGCGAGTTGGAGTTTGGTGATATCACTGCAACGCAAGTAGGTAGTCGTTATAACGGTCAATATGGCCGTGGTTTTAAGTTTTCAAATTATCAGTTAGATCGCAAAATAGATAACAATCGGATTAATCTCACAGGCGCTATCCAGCCTGGTTGGGATGTTGAGCTTTATCGTAATGGCATTTTAATTGAACAACAGTTAAGCCTTGCAGATGGCCGTTATATATTCGATAGTATTGATTTACTGTATGGTGAAAATAACTTTGAGTTGATCTTTTATGGTCCTCAAGGGCAAGTTGAACGCAAAACAGAATATTACTTTATTGACGGTAATCAATTGGCGCAAGGAGAAGCAGCATACGAAATATCAGTATCAGAGCAAGGTAAACAATTACTAGGAAGTGAAAGTAATTCACAACAAAGTGGCTGGTTAGCGGCAGGGCGATACGAACGTGGTTTGACTGATAATATCGCGATTTACACCGGGGCTATGGCGCAAAAGCGTGAGGACGATGAGTTTTATCAATTTGCTTTTGGTACCAATATCAACCTGTTTGAAAGACTGTTGGTTAATTTAGACTACGAGCAAAATAACCAACAACAAAATGAATTAGAACTCACAGCAAGAACTCAACTGGCCGATCAATCACTGCTGTTTACCGTTACAGATCGCTCGGATCAACAGCAAGACTTGCAAAGTTATCAATTCGATATGTCGGGTGAGTTGATGCAAAATCGTTATGGTCGCCTTAATTATCAAAACAACTATTTATTACAGCATTCAAGCTCAGGTCGCGACCTACAACAAGCCTATAATCGTTTTAATTATAGTTATTCAGGCTTCTCTGTGAACAACCTATTGCAATGGCAAAATGTAAATGAGCAAAGCAAAGTATATGGGGCAACCCGTGTGCAAGGACGAATAGGGCGTTTATATAGCCGTTTTGGTTTTGATTATTTATTATCGCCAGACAGTGATATTTTAAGTTACCAAGCTGAATTTAATCGCAGTATTACTGCAAAGTTACAAGCCGAGCTCACACTTAAAAATACCCTAAATGAGAATATCCAATCAGCGGACTTGGGCCTTAATTGGCAAAATGATGATTTTAATTTAAGCAGCACCATTAACTACGACAGTAATGATAATTGGCTTTTTAGTTTATATAGCCGTTTTAGTTTTGGTTATGACGCTGAAAATAACCGCGCCTTTATGTCAAACCGCAGTCTAACCAGTACCGGTAGTCTACTGGTTAAAGTATTTTTAGATCAAAATAACAACGGCATTATGGATCCTGACGAGCAAGGTGTTGCTGGTATAAAAGTAAAAGGGCTGCAAAATTATCGCCAAGCAATAACCGATGAAAATGGCATTGCATTGTTAACCTCAATGCCAGCTAATCGCACCACAGATATTGTGCTCGATAGAGACAGCTTCCCCGATCCGTTTTTTGTGCCTGCCAATGAGGGCTTTTCAATCACGCCAAGAGCAGGATTTATTGAATACATGGATTACCCGCTAAATAACGCCAGCGAAATTGAAGGGGTGGTGTATCAGCAGCAAGGGGAGCACACTTATGTGCAGCCTTATGCAAAAATAACCCTATTAGATCAAAACGATAAAGAAGTTGCCAACACCCAAGCGGCTTATGATGGCTATTATTTGTTTACCGACCTACGGCCAGGGCAGTATCGGGTTGTGGTTGACGATAGCTTTAAAGAACGTAAAGCATTAAAAAACACCCAGCAAGTAACAGTTGATTTATCAGCAAAAGGGGATGTGTTGGTTGGGGTTGATTTTACTTTAAAATCACTCGAAGAAGTGTCGGGGACTATTGTTAATGCGGGGAATTTTTCATCGTTAATGATGTTAAAGGCATACTTACGTTTGATAAGCCCGCGCTTAAAATTACAACAGCAAGACGTGTTTTATATTCATGACCAACAGCAAAGTAAGTACATACTCGCCTTAGCATACGCTAAGCAAGTACAGCCTGAATTTACGGATCTTTGTCAGTCATTAATAAAACAAAGATTGAAGTGTGATATTGAACAACGAACAATACTTCATTAAAGGAATAGCAATGAATATCAAACAATCGTTTAGTGTAATTCAATCAGCCGTATTAATAATGAGTTTAATTATATTATCTGGCTGTACCAGCACGACGGATAGCGCGCAAAAAAGTACCAGCAGCACAGCTGAAACTAATCATGAAACCTATGTGCAGATCACGCAACAAGAGCTACAACAGCTACAAACTAGCTCTGCACAGTGGCAAGCAATTAAACCCGATCTTGAACGGTTATTACTGATTGAAAGTGATTTGAATTTATTGATAGCACAGTTAACCGCGATAGCAAATGATGACGAGAACACAGGTAATAAGAGCCATTCATCTGCTGCCTTGGCATCACAGCAAGTACCGTTAGATAGGCCTGCGCAATCTATAGCAACACAGTCAAACATAACTAACAACGCGCTTTTTGCGCTGCAAATTATTGCGGTCACTCAACAATCGCAATTAGCTCCAAGCTGGCAAACAATTCAACAAAAAGTACCGAGTTTATTGTCAGATAAATTTACCACCAATGTCGAAACTGCTCAGGTAAAAGGCATGACTTATTACCGCTTAAAAATCGGGGCATACCAATATCAAAAAAACGCCCAAGCTGATTGTGATAAATTAAAGCTACAACAGCTCAACTGCATGGTGACTCACTACACCGATAACCCAATAAAATTATAAATAGGCATAATACTTGCTTTGTTATTGCCATGTTTAGTGAGGATGGCAATTATGCGCCTTTTGTTATGTTTATTATTGCTGAGTCTAACTGCGTGTAGTTTAACGCAAGAAAAACCGCCAGCACCAAGTACCAATGCCCCAAAAGCAACAATGGCACCTTATACTGTGCATCAGTATGTGAGCGACTTGAGTAGTCAATTGAGCCATGTGCAAGGGCCATTTAAAAGCTCTGCACGGATTGCCGTTACTAGCTTTTACTTAGCCAACGCGCTAGATAGTGAGCTGGCACAAGGGCAGGGCGCTGGGCTGAGTCAGCAAATTCAAGAAAGCTTAATTACTCAGTTTACCCAACTTGGCTATAACACTATTGAATATCGCCTTGAAAAACACCTTAATTTAGCCAGCAACGCAGATGGTATATTAAGTCGCGACATTAGCAAATTACGCCAACGTCAGAATATTGACTTTGTTATCACGGGTACCTTAACACGGCAACAACATGCCTATATAGTTAACGCCCGTATGGTAAATACGCAAGATAGCCGCGTTGTATCTGCCGGCAGTACAGAGATCCCCATAAATGTGATGTGGGGCGATGAAAAAATACAACAGCGCGACGGTTATATTTACCGCAGCGAGTACTAATTAGGAGCTCTCATGAAACGCTTAATATTAACTTTATGTTTGCCACTGGGTTTTGGTTGCGCGCAAATGATGGAACCGGGCAAAACAGCACAAACTGATAACTCTGCGCAGTTAGAGGGTGATCAAAGAATGGTTGCTGCTCCTGGGCAAAATAATACATTTTATCAAAACAATATTCCAGTGATGAACGATAGTAGCCAAGTCACAGTCCCAACACGTAAAAATATTAATCATTATGTACGTGGCATAATGCAAGATATGGCTGAAAATTTACAATACGTAAATACCAAAACGCCGCTGGCCGTATCAAGCTTTATTTTTTTAGATGATGATTACAACGACGGCACATTGTTAGGTAATCAAATCGCCGAAAGTTTTATGCACGAGCTACACAGTTTTGGTGTACCGGTGATCGACTTTAAAACCACCGACTACATGCGTGTTACTCCCTCTGGCGACTTTGTATTTAGTCGCGATTATTTAGAGCTAAGTAAAGATCAAAACTTCAACTACGTACTGGCGGGCACTATGGTAAATCACCAAGGTGGTGTATTAGTCAATGCCCGAATTATTGGTTTAACAAGTAAGGCAGTGGTTGGCTCTGCACAAGGGTTTATTCCGCAATCCGTTGTTGATGCACTGGACAGTAGCTATCGCACTGATGGCGTAATGCTAAAACAAGCGAGTAAGTGAGGCCAATGATGAGTAAGCTAATCCACAGCGCTAAATTATTAACCGTAGGGGGTGTGATCAGCATTCTCAGCGCATGCAGCATGACCAATAATACGGCTGAGCCTGTACAAAGTACGACTAGCCGATATGACCTTACTCAAATGCTAAAACAAGTACAAATGAATAGTGCCGAGCCACTTGATAACTCAGCGCAGTTTAGTCCTAACAAACACCATAAAACACTGGTTAATTATGTAGAGCAAATGGCGTTAGACTTAGTCGACACAATGCAAACAGAGCTTGATACCTCGATTGCCGTTACTTCATTTGTAGATTTAGATGCCAGCCTTAATAACAGCAGCCAATTAGGCAACCAGTTATCAGAGAGTTTTATTCATCAACTGCAAAAATTTGGTTATGGTATTGTTGACTTTAAAACCACCGACCAAATAACTATGAACCCACGCGGTGACTTTGTATTTTCACGCGATATAGAGCAGTTAGCGGATCAACGCATCGCCAGTCATGTGTTATCAGGCACCTTGATCTACCGCAGCAACGGTGTTGAAGTAAACGCCCGTATTATTGATATCACCAGCAAACGCGTAGTTGCCAGTAGCAACAAAATACTGCCTTATTACGTACTCAACAACGCCGATATTCACCTACAACGCGCGAGTGTTAACTAGCATCGTTATAAAATCCATTTAACTGCTTGATTGTAAATAGGATAAACCGTTATAATTTTGCTATCAGCTATCAGCTATCAGCTATCAGCTATCAGCTATCAGAGTGGCCTCTTAGTTAAATGGATATAACGGCCCCCTCCTAAGGGGCAGTTACAGGTTCGATTCCTGTAGGGGCTACCAATAAAATCAATGGGTTATGTCTACACTCTATTGTAGTGCTTGTTTTTTATAGCACATTTATAGCAATCTAAATTGAATTATTATAATTTTAGAGAGGCTATTTATATCTTCTTAATACCCCGATAATTTTGTATCGTGATTTAATTTATAAGCATCTAATAAATGTAAAAGTAGCTGGTTGAGTTCATTTGCACAGATGTAAAGTTAATAGTTTTTCTACTTGAAGACTTATAGTCTTATTTAGTTTATTGGAATTTATAAGCCTTTGATGCATAATTGTTTACCAATACCATAATTGTCCGTTGTGGTATTTTTTAATGGATATGAGCATAATAACCGAGGATTGGTAATTCGAATGAACAATAGTGTATTCAAATTATGAAAGTAGTTATCTTATCAGGTGCAGGACTTTCTGTTCCTTCGGGTTTACCTTTATATGAAAATATCAAAGAAACTCCTGAGTATAAACAGTTTCAAGTAGCTGATGAATCTGAATTATTGAAGTTAATTGAGACTATTGGCTACAGATATGCGACATTTATGCCAAATCAAGCTCACTTAGAATGTAAGTACCTTGAGACATACTGTGATTCTATTGGTGTAGAGTTTAAACATTACACACTTAATATTGATGATTTAATCGAAAAGTCAGGTGGAAGTGCTATACATATACACGGCTCTATAGCTGAACCAAATAGTATTGTTAGTTTTAAAGATATTCCAAGCATAGATCTTTTTGAATTAAAATGGGAACAGAATGATATTTTAATTGTGTTGGGTGTCAGTAATACAGGTTTTCCATTAGCTGCTATCGAAGACAATGTACTTGCAAGTGGAGCAAGGTTTTTAAACTACAATGTGATGCCCAATAATGAAACTAGGACTGACACGGTTCTAGGTGATGTTGTAGATACTTTTAGAGCTCTAGATCATAATAATTTGCCGCAGGTTGAGTTCATCGAAGTTGATTTAGGCTATACTGTAAGCCAGCTCGAATGTAATATCATGGGTGATGAGTACATAGTATATATACTTCCCTCGACTGAAAGCGATTTTAGTGCAGAAAGACTTAAAGAAACTGAATCGTTAATAGGGATGGAACTCGACGAAAATTGCTATGAGATTAAGTTTGATCTTAAATCTAATATTGAAAATGAAACTCCATTTGAGCGACCAAAGGAACCTGCTACAAGAAAGCAACTAAACTTGCTAGGTAGGGTTATTTCAGGGTTAATATTATCTCATTCTATAGATAATGAGGCTACAGTTTACACTGCGTCAGCCGCAGACAAAAGACTTGTCTCATTTTACAATTTGCTTGCAAAGCGGCATGTTGATCGACTAGAATACGATCCATGGTGTGGTTTTGGTAATGACGGAGTAGATTATGCGTTCAAAAAGAAATGAAGTGACTAATCAACGTAAAGTTGAAGCTATGCGTAAGCTATCAAAAGCTTGTAATATTGCGATTAAAGCTGGTAAAGCAAAAAAAGCCATCCTGAACCCACAATAAATTAATAGCTTTATATTTATCTTAAAAAACTGACTCTTACGTCAGTTTTTTGTTTTTTAATATCGAAAAATTATTCTTATATATGTCTAGAGAATAGATTTTTTTGTATTTAAACTGCACGTAATATGTGCTCTTTAGTCTCCGCTTTTAGTACTCAAGTTGAACAAAACTTATTAACCCACGCGCATTGCGTCAAACTACCTCTGCATTACTCCGTCTTTATTCTCTTTCTATTTGATTTATATTATTTAAAAAATGAATTTATAGAACATCACTTTACAGCTCTAAGCTGACAATGAAGTAACCGCATTTTTATATTACTTAGTACAGTTATTTACAGAACTCCGAACTCCAAGTAAGAGCCTTTTTGCCATACTGGCAAATAGTGAACTAAAGGTGATTTTTGACTTCGTGTTAGTGTTTGGTATGAGCTAAAGCTAATTTCAGAGCTTTAGCTATTTGAAATGTTGAATTTAACTGCAATTTTATTTAAAAGTGATAGCTTTAGCTCTTTTTAGATATTAGGGAGCTTTAGCTAACTCGTTTCAACCGTAGATTATGCTTTTTCTACCTTCCATGAATAGTGCCTTGTGATGATGGCTTTACCAGCGAACCACAAGCCTTTTACTTTGAGTATCAGTTCACCATCGTAATAGCTTTGTAAGCACTCGCCCGTTTCCTCAACGATGTTTAAATCGTAATGTAACCTGATAGGTCTATCTTTGATCAATTCATCAGTTGCAGGTGTTTGCTTACTACATATTCACTGTAGTAGAGCTGCAGGACAATATATTCCTTTTCCAGTGGTGATGATCCTTGCGTGCCTGTGGGTTTAATTGTTTGATAGGCTGGCATTTATTTAAAACCAAAGGAGTCAAATCCTGACTTCAGACATCAGAACTTTAGATTGACCTGATATCAAGCTAACTGATTGTATTTTAGACTTTGCTCTATCTGTTAAGATGTTGGTTTACACTTTTACGCGCGAATAAATGCGGGTTTTCACACTTTTATGCGCGAATAAGTGTGGTTGTGTTGTATGAATTAAATTTACTACCATTTTAAACTGTGATGCTTTACCTTGTTGTGCAGTCGTTTTCAAGGGGTAACGAAGATATGGCAAGGCCTATTTCAATAGAAAACGCTGAGCATTATAACTGGGGTGATAATTGCGATGGCTGGCATTTGGTGCAAAGTGAGCAGCTGAGTGTTATTCAGGAGCGAGTGCCGAGTGGGGCGTGTGAGATGGCGCATAAGCATGAATTTGCAGAGCAGTTCTTTTTTATACTTAGTGGGCAGGCTAGTTTGAAAGTGGAAGCTGAAACGCACATATTAAATCCGCAGCAGGGCTTGCATGTGCCAGCAGGGGCTGTTCATCAACTATGTAATTATGGCCAAGATGACCTTGTGTTTATTGTTACTTCAACGCTGCCAAGTCATGGTGATAGAGTTAACCAATAATAATCAAGGAAGCCTAGACCTCCTTGATTCTTGGTTATATTTTTATCCTAGCAAACTAGCA
>NZ_JACJEE010000059.1:0-9836 GCF_014163915.1 Pseudoalteromonas sp. SR41-8 | reverse complement strand
GAACTCAGTAGTGAAACGAAACAGCGCCGATGATAGTGTAGCATTTGCTATGTGAAAGTAGGACATTGCCAGGCTCCAAATAAGAGAAACCCGTTACAGCGATGTGACGGGTTTTTTGTTGTCTGGAATAAAGTAAAAATACCAAGCCAAGACCCCATGGTGAACTCAGTAGTGGCCGCTCTTGCAATCCCTATGCTCCACGGCATTCGTATTCCTATACATCAAACAAAACAGCTCGAAGGCGAGCCCCACACAAGGTCGCCCCAACACAAAGATAGTGTCGCATTTGCTATGTGGCTCTCTACCGCTGTGGGCACCACGACATTGCCAGGCTCCAAATAAGAGAAAGCCGCTTTAGAAATGAAGCGGCTTTTTTACGTCTGGAATAAAGTAAAAAGAAGGTTCGAGGTGAAAGGCAATAGGTTTTAGGTAAAAAAGAATAAGAGCCTAAAGCCGACTCTATACATTTGCTATGTGACTCTCTACCGCTGTGGGCACCACGACATTGACAGGATCTAAATTGAGAAAGCCCGACTAGAAATAGTCGGGCTTTTTTACGTCTGCAGGAAAGCTATTGGCTTCGAGCCGTCAGCGTTAACCTTTGACATGCGTGTACTGTCATTTTCTAATCTTGAAAACTAGCGCCCTCTATAAGTGATAGGCAAGCTCGCACTCTTTGTAAGTAAAAGGCAAATCAGCATTATTAATAAGTGACTGTAAGCGTGTTTTATTAGGTATTATTTGAGTAATAAAGTCAGTCTGCTTTTCTTCTAATATGGTAGAATTTTATTTCTGTTTTCAATGCCAATGAGGGTTACCTTGCCTACCTCTGATTATCAACAAGTCTTAAATGAAATTACCGCTGAGGTGCAACCACTGTTATCACAAGGTAAAGTGGCGGATTATATTCCAGCATTGGCTGAGGTTGATGCTAACCAATTTTCTATTGCTATATATACGACTGATGGCCAGACATTTTGCGCAGGCGATTGCTCGCAACGCTTTACAATTCAATCTGTTTCTAAAGTAATGACGTTAACGTTAGCGCTGCAGCGCTATGGTAATGAATTATGGCAACGAGTCGGCAAAGAGCCGTCAGGTACTGCGTTTAACTCTTTGACTCAGCTTGAGTTTGAAAAGGGTATACCGCGTAACCCTTTCATAAATGCCGGTGCTATCGTTACCTGTGATGCGTTATATAGCCGCTTGTCTGCACCTATGCATTCAATGTTAGAAACATTTAGGTTATTGTCTGGAAATAAGGGCATAGTGATTGATAAGAAGGTCGCTAATTCTGAGTATGAATTTCGTCATCGTAATGCTGCAATGGGGCATTTAATGAAGTCCTTTGGTAACTTTAAAAACGAAGTTGATGATGTGTTATGGGCATATTTTAATTTTTGTGCAATAGAGCTCAATTGTGTCGAATTGGCTAAAGCATATAACTTTCTGGCCAATAAAGGGATAGATAACGTGTCTAATAGACGCGTACTTTCAAGTCTGCAAAACAAACAGCTCAACTCATTATTATTTACCAGCGGCCTCTATGATGCGGCGGGCGATTTTGGTTATAGGGTTGGTATGCCGGGTAAATCAGGAGTATCGGGCACTATATTAGCGGTGTTACCGAATAAGTTTACAGTGGCAGTATGGTCGCCTGGGTTAAATTCATTTGGCAACTCGGTGGCAGGAATAGCAGCCCTTGAGCTGCTATCTAAAAAACTTGATATCTCTATTTTTTAACTAATATGTATTGGGAGTTGTTACTGCTCCCAATAAACCTGTTCGAGGCAGTCTTCACGCTCAGGTAAACCACGAGATAAGCGCGGTGAATGCTGTACTAACACCTCAAAACTGGCACGGTTAGCATACTTACTAATTTGTGCTAATGATGAGTAGGTCATTGCCGGTTGCTGGTGTTTAGCTGAATTACCAACATTGAGCTTATGGTAAACATTTGCCGATAAGTCATGTAGTACCGCCGCTAATGCACAATCTCCTGCACCATTGGTGTTCTTAATAGAGTCTGGACCACCCATAAATGGCGCTGTATGGCTGTATGCACGAATTGGCTGCTGACAGTCAACTTTGCGCATAGCGCGCGAAAACTCATAACGATTGAAATCTGGTATTGCGCCAGGCAGCAATGGGTATTCTGTTTCTCGTTTAAATTGCTCATCGATGTAGCCTGCCATAAACAAGCCTTTTTCACCTGCGGTACAGATCACTAAATCTACCCAATCAAGTGCTTTATCAGCAGCAAGTAGAGGGTCTTCAAAGCCAGTTATTGCCAGCCCTTCTTCCTCATTCATTGCTAAAATATCAACATGTTTTTCAACAAAACTAGCCCACCAAGTAGGGTCTTGCTCGATTAAAAACTTAGTACCAAGAGTGAGTACGACAGGGATGCCAGCATCATTGGCATATTTGACAGCTTGCATTGTTGCTTCTGTCATTGTCTCAGAACCTTGCGTACGCATTAAGTAAGCACTGATCACTAATGCCGATGAGTTCTCTATTAACTCCTGATCGATTGATTCAGGTCGTAGGTGGTTCATCAGCCCTGCGCTGATGGCAAAAGTACGTTCACCAGTATCGTCAATGAGTGTAAAGCAGCGACCGATCGGACCATCTACCGGTTGTAAGTAGTCGAGATCGACACGACTTGAGGTGTTACATAAAAAGCGATAAGCGTAGCTACCAATTTTAATGTTTTCACTCATCACACCCAGTAGTACAGAGCGGTCATCCGCTAATACTGAGTAGTTGTGCATAGTGTTGCCGATAGTACCGCCTGCAAACTCATAATCGATCATATCGTTGAGTTTTAAGCGGTCATATAATGCATTGGTTATATCACTATCAATAACTTGCGACATACCTCGGCGCAGTTGAAATTCGTCAAGGAAAGCTTGATCGACTTTAGCTTCTATATCAACTACGATTTGATCTATCCCTGTGATGTAGCTGCGTTGCAACTTATCACTGGCGTTGAGTTGATTAGTAAGTGGATCTTTGGCTTCCACTGGAAAATAATGTTTATGCCTGCGGCGTCCAGGAAATTTCATTTGCTACCCGTGTGTTGTGAGCTAAATAAAAAAAGCGAGAGATTATATCGTAAATCGCACGGGGTGAGCCATGTTAAAGCTGTTTTAATTTGTTTTATTTTTATCACTAATCAGTATATTTAGAGTTTTAATGGCCTAAGTGAGTATAATTAAACAATAATTAGTTAAAGATTAAGTCAATGAGTGAACAATTGAACGATCAATATTGGATGGCGCAAGCTCTAGAGTATGCAAAAAAAGCGGAGCAGTTGAATGAAATTCCTGTCGGTGCTGTACTGGTCAAAGATAATCAGTTGATTGCAGCTGGCTACAATCGTTCGATTACCGATAACGATCCTTCTGCTCATGCAGAGATGATTGCGATACGCGAAGGTGGCAAGGTCGTTAATAATTACCGCTTGATTGATTGTACTTTATACGTCACGTTGGAGCCATGCTCTATGTGCGCCGGGTTGCTAGTACACAGTCGTATCAAACGTTTAGTGTTTGGTGCTGCGGATGAAAAAACAGGATCAGCAGGCTCTATTATGAATCTATTACAAGATCCTAGATTAAATCATCAGGTTGAAGTTGAGGCCGGAATACTAGGTGAGTTATGTGGGCAAACTATTTCTGATTTTTTTAAACGCCGCCGTCAAGAAATAAAAGCTGCAAAGAAAGCTTTGCGTGACCTGAAGGCTTAACCTGCAGGTGCTGCAATGTTTAACTCTGCCATTTGTTGCATTGCAAACATTCTGCGACGCCAAATTACTTTTCTATGTAAATTACGCAGCATTATTCTGCGACGGGTAGATGATGAATAAATAACATTTCGTTTGAACGAATGTGTACGCCGACGTTTCAGCATGGTTTCTCCTGAAAATGTGAGAGTGAGAAAAGATATAAGTTAATTATATACTTGATACTACACATTAGTGATCATTTGATGACAAGTAAATAGATATTTTAGTTTGCGCGTACCTATCGCATTTAAAGTTATTTTTATTGTTCGCCGTTATCTTTTTTTTGCGGTGCTTGCTCATCGATACTGTCATCTTTTGTTGGGGAGACCGTGGTTTGTATTGTGGCAGGCTTTGGATTTTTAATCTCAGCAGCTTGGGTAGTAGGTTGATCTATTTGTTCTGCATCATCGGGTTCAGTAGTCGGTGTGCTGATCGCGTCATTTTCATCTAACCAAACTAGTGCATCGTAGTAACGACGAATATTATCCACATACTTGACTGCAACGTCACCGCGCGAATAGCCATACTTGGTTTTACGGTAGTAACGTTTTTTGATTAATAGCGGTAAGCGTTTTTTCACATCAGCCCATTTATCAGGGCTAGCACCTTGCTGCTCGGTAATAATACGAGCATCGTTCACGTGACCCCAACCAATATTATAGGATGCTAAAGCTAGCCAAGTACGATCTGGCTGAGGAACGCGGTCGGGAATTCGTTTTTCTAGCTTCGTCAAATATTCTGCGCCGCCTTTGATATTTTGCTCAGGAGCAAGACGATTAGTTACGCCGACCTGCTTTGCAGTATCACGAGTGAGCATCATAATACCACGAACTCCTGTGGGGGATTTTGCTCGCGGATTCCACATTGATTCTTGATAACTTAAAGCTGCAAGTAATCGCCAATCTAGGCTGCCTGCATATTGCTCAAACCAAGGTTGATATTTTGGCAGTGTTTCTTTAATTGCTTCAATATAGGCAAGGGTATTAACGTAGTTAAATTGGCGGACATGGCCAAAATATTTTTCTTCAAGTACATAAAGCTGATTACTTTGTTTTACTTCACCAAAAAACGGCACCATTAACGCATATAACGAATCGTCGCCGTCTTTGCGCAGCAGCCAAGCAATGGGATCGTTACGAGTAACAGAAAAACCAATACTAAGATTAGGGTGATAGCGACGAAACAACGATAGGGTATGTGAGTCGGCAAGAGTGTAATCAATTTCACCATCGATCACTGCTTGTAATAGCTCTTCTTCGTCGAGATCTTCTGTTTCGCGCCAATTTAAATTGGGGTGAGTTTGTTTAATTTGTTGCAGTGCCAATGAATGGCTACTTTTGGCAAGTACTGTCAGGTTATCGGTTAGATCATCAAAATCACGAGGTCTTACTCTACCTTGTTTATAAACCAGTTTTTGGCTAATTGTGCGATAGGTTGGGCCAAAACGGTAATCTTGGGCGCGTACTTTATTGTACGTTAAACCAGAGGCTATTAAGTCTAAATCGCCGCTATCTAAGCGTGAAAACATGTCGGATAAGTTAAAAAATGGCACCATCTCCAGTTCAACCCCAAGGTGATCTGCAAACTCTTGGGCTAACTCATATTCAAATCCTTGTTCACCTTGCACTGCTTGATAATAATTACTTGCTCCAGCTAACGTACCCACTCTGATTTTGTTTTGAGTTTTTATTTGGCTAAGTTGAGATTGCTGCTGTTGCATATCGCAGGCACACAAAAGCATTACTAACGTAATGATTGTTATTAGCTTTTGTTTAAACATACTGTGCCCCTTGAATGCTATTACACCCTTATATCAAAACTTTGCGATGACGTCACTTGGCGATTTGTCATAGTTGACTTTACTGTGTTTGATATTTCATCTGCCACTAGGCATTATTAGTAATAAACGATGCTAACTTATAGCGCTCTTGCCGCAATTTTAATTCCCTGCTTAACCTGTATTTCCGAGTTACTTGAGTATATAATACCCGCCTAAAATATCGTTCAATCCCTAACCCCGGATGAAAATACCTATGTTGATCCTTCGTGGTGCACCAGCACTTTCCGATTTTAGAGTTCAGAAAATTTTAGCCCGTTGCCAACAGGCGCAACTTCCAGTCACTAATGTATACGCTGAGTATGCACACTTTGCAGATCTAACCGCACAGCTGTCAAGTGATGAGCAAACTAAGCTTGAGAAGTTACTTACCTATGGTCCAACGATTGCCGAACATACACCTGCAGGCACTTTGGTGTTAGTAACGCCTCGTCCTGGCACAATCTCGCCATGGGCTTCAAAAGCGACGGATATTGCACATAATTGTGGCTTAACTCAAGTACACCGTGTTGAGCGCGGCATCGCTTATTATGTTGAAGGTGACTTAAACGCTGAGCAATTAAATCAAGTTGCAGCCTTATTACATGACCGCATGACCGAAGCAACGCACAGCGCAATGGACGACGCTGCGACGTTATTCCGTACTGATGCACCGAGTCAAATGTCATCAGTTGACATTTTAGCCGGCGGCCGTGAAGCGCTAGCAACTGCAAACGTTGAGCAAGGTTTTGCCCTTGCTGATGACGAAATTGATTACTTGGTAGAAAACTTCCAAAAGTTAGGGCGTAACCCGAACGACATTGAATTATTTATGTTTGCACAAGCAAACTCAGAGCATTGTCGTCATAAAATTTTTAATGCAGATTGGACCATCGATGGTGTAGTTCAGCCTAAATCGCTATTCAAAATGATTAAAAATACCTACGAGCTAAACCCTGAAAACGTATTATCTGCTTATAAAGATAACGCCGCAGTAATGAAAGGTTCGAAAGCGGGTCGTTTCTTCCCAAATGCTGAAGGTGAATATGCATATCATCAAGAGAACATTGAAATCTTGATGAAAGTTGAAACCCATAACCACCCAACTGCGATTGCACCTTTTTCTGGTGCTGCTACCGGTTCAGGTGGTGAAATTCGTGATGAAGGTGCAACAGGCCGTGGCTCTAAGCCAAAAGCAGGTTTAGTTGGCTTTACTGTATCAAACTTACGTATTCCTGGTTACGAGCAACCGTGGGAAACTGATTTTGGTAAGCCTGCTCGTATCGTTACAGCATTAGATATTATGACTGAGGGCCCATTGGGTGGCGCTGCGTTTAATAATGAGTTTGGTCGTCCAAACTTAGTTGGTTACTTCCGCACTTATGAAGAGCAAGTAACTAGTCATAATGGCCTTGAGGTGCGTGGTTACCACAAGCCAATTATGCTTGCAGGTGGTTTAGGTAATATTCGTACTGACCACGTACAAAAAGGTGAAATTCCTGTTGGCGCTAAGTTGATTGCGTTAGGTGGCCCAGCGATGAACATTGGTTTAGGTGGCGGCGCTGCTTCATCAATGGCGTCAGGCCAATCAAATGAAGATTTAGATTTTGCGTCAGTACAACGTGAAAACCCAGAAATGGAACGTCGTTGTCAAGAAGTCATCGATAAATGCTGGCAGTTAGGTGATGCTAACCCAATCGCGTTTATTCACGATGTGGGCGCGGGCGGTTTATCAAATGCATTCCCTGAGCTTGTTAATGACGGTGGTCGTGGGGGCAAATTCCAACTGCGCGATATTCCGAATGATGAGCCGGGCATGGCACCGCATGAGATCTGGTGTAACGAGTCTCAAGAGCGTTATGTACTTGCTGTCGCGGTTGAAGATTTTGACCGTTTTGAAGCCATTTGTAAGCGTGAACGTGCGCAATATGCTGTGATAGGTGAAGCGACTGAAGAGCGTCATTTAACCGTTGCAGATAGCCATTTTGGTAACAACCCCGTTGATTTACCACTGGATGTGTTATTAGGCAAAGCACCTAAAATGCACCGTGAAGCGCAATCTCAACAAGTTATTGGTAAAGCGCTGGATACTGCAAATATTGACGTAAGTGAAGCGGCAACACGTTTATTACGTTTACCTGCGATTGCTGAAAAGACGTTCTTGATCACCATTGGTGACCGCTCAGTAACAGGGCTAGTTGCTCGTGACCAAATGGTTGGTCCTTGGCAGGTGCCAGTTGCTAACTGTGCCGTAACTGCAGCAACGTATGACACTTACCATGGTGAGGCAATGTCTCTTGGTGAGCGTACACCTGCAGCATTGCTTAATTACGGTGCATCAGCACGTTTGGCCGTAGCTGAATCATTAACCAATATTGCTTGTGCTAACATTGGACCGCTTGAAAACATTAAGTTGTCTGCTAACTGGATGGCAGCAGCTGGTCACCCTGGCGAAGATGCGGGTCTTTACGAAGCAGTTAAAGCGGTGGGTGAAGAGCTTTGTCCTGCTCTTGGTTTAACCATTCCTGTGGGTAAAGACTCTATGTCGATGAAAACCCAGTGGGATGAGAATGGCGAGCAGAAGTCAGTAACAGCACCATTATCACTTATTATCACCGCGTTTGGTCGTGTTGACGATGTACGTAAAACGGTTACTCCGCAGCTACGTACAGATAAAGGTGAAACCTCACTTATTTTGGTTGACTTAGGTGCTGGTAAAAACCGACTAGGTGCATCAAGTTTAGCGCAAGTTTATAAGCAATTAGGTGATGTAACGCCAGATGTAGATAGCCCTGAATTACTAAAAGGCTTTTACAATGCAATGCAAGCGTTAGTCGCTGATAATAAGTTACTTGCTTATCATGACCGTTCAGACGGTGGTTTATTTACCACAGTGGCTGAAATGGCATTTGCGGGTCATACTGGTGTGACTGTTAATTTAGATGGTTTAACAGGTTCTGACATTGAAGCACTTTATAATGAAGAGCTCGGAGCGGTAATCCAAGTTGCTAATAGTGATTTAGAGGTCGTGAACGCAGTATTTGCTGAACATGGCATTGCTGCAATCAGCCATGAAATTGGCACACTTAACAGTGACGACAGTGTGGTATTTAACCGCGCTGGTAACCCTGTACTCAGTAATACGCGTACTGAATTACGTACTATTTGGGCAGAAACCACCTACCAAATGCAAGCACGTCGTGATAACCCTGATTGTGCTAAGCAAGAATTTGATGCCAAGTTTGATGTTAAAGACCCTGGTCTTAACGTTAAACTAAACTTCGATTTAAATGAAGATGTGGCAGCACCGTATATTGCGACAGGCGCTAAGCCTAAAATGGCTATCTTACGAGAGCAAGGTGTTAACTCGCATTTAGAAATGGCAGCTGCATTTAACCGTGCTGGTTTTGCGGCAGTTGATGTACACATGAGCGATATTCTTGAAGGGCGTTTAAGTCTGGAAGAGTTTAAAGGCTTAGTGGCATGTGGCGGCTTCTCTTACGGTGACGTGTTAGGTGCTGGTGAAGGTTGGGCTAAATCAATCTTATTTAATGATATGGCACGTGAGCAGTTCCAAAGCTTCTTTGAGCGCCAAGACTCATTTAGTTTAGGTGTGTGTAACGGTTGTCAGATGTTATCAACATTAAAAGAGTTGATCCCTGGCACTGAACATTGGCCACGCTTTGTGACAAATAAATCTGAGCGTTTTGAAGCACGTTTTAGCTTAGTTGAAGTGCAAGAGAATCCTTCGGTATTCTTCAACGGTATGGCGGGCTCTCGTATGCCTATCGCTGTGTCTCACGGTGAAGGTCATGCTGAGTTTGCTAATGATGCAGCAGTGAAAGCAGCGCTTGAGTCAGGTACTGTAGCGGTTAAGTTTGTTGATAACTACGGTAACCCTACGACACAATATCCTGCTAACCCGAACGGCTCGCCAGAAGGTATCACAGGTATTACTTCAGCTGATGGCCGTGCTACTGTAATGATGCCTCACCCTGAACGTGTATTCCGTGCGGTTGCTAACTCGTGGCACCCAGATGAGTGGCGCGAAGATAGCCCATGGATGCGTATGTTCCGCAATGCACGTAAAAATGTAGGTTAAACTATATTTATACACACTAGATTCATTATCTAGTACTAGAATAAAAGGCTGCACTGTGCAGCCTTTTTTGTTTATGCTGGTCAAAGGTCAAAGGTCAAAGGTCAAAGGTCAAAGGTCAAAGGTCAAAG